>NZ_JBFUIY010000005.1:0-344110 GCF_056401655.1 Allobosea sp. P4_E12
TGCCGGTCACGCCGGGCACCGCCTTCGTCACCGTTGGCGGGGCGCTCGCCAACGACGTGCACGGCAAGAACCACCATCGCGCCGGCACGTTCGGGCGGCATGTGCGTGCCTTCGAGCTGGCGCGTTCGGACGGGGCCCGGCTCACCTGCGCGCCTGACATGAACAGAGAGCTCTTCGCCGCCACGATCGGCGGCTATGGGCTGACCGGGTTGATCACCCAGGTGACATTGCAGCTGATGCCGATCCCATCCGCCGAGATGCGTCAGGAGGCGATCCATTTCCCGAGCCTCGAGCGCTTCTTCGAAGTCGCGGCGGAATCCGATGCAACCCATGACTACACCGTGGCCTGGATCGACTCGCTTGCTGGCGGGACCGGCTTCGGACGCGGCGTCTTTTTCCGTGCCAATCATGCTCCGGCGTCGGAACTGCCGCAGTCGCGCGCAGCGCGCCCGCTGCCATTCCCGATCAATCCTCCCTTTCCGCTGATCAACCGCCTGACGCTGCGTGCCTTCAACATGCTCTATCGGGCCGCGCAGCCGCGTTCGCCGGAGCCGAGGCGCATTCCCTATCGGCCGTTCTTCTACCCGCTCGACCGGGTGAGCAACTGGAACCGCGCCTATGGCCCGCGGGGCCTGCGCCAGTTTCAATGCGCGGTGCCGATGGCGCAGGCGCATAGGGCGGTCGAGGAGATGCTGAGGCGGACGCTCGCGGCTGGCGAGGCATCCTTTCTGACGGTGCTGAAGCTGTTTGGGGCCGTGCCGTCGCCAGGCATCATGTCGTTTCCGGTTGCGGGCGCGACGCTGACGCTCGATTTCCCGCATCGCGGCGAGCGGACGCTCAAGCTGCTGGACGAGCTTGATCGCGTGGCAATCGCGGCGGGCGGCCGGGTGAACCCTTACAAGGATGCCCGCATGTCGCCTGCAACCTTCCAGGCATCCTTTCCGCAGTGGCGGGATTTTGCCCGGCATGTCGATCCGGGCTTCTCATCCGGCTTCTGGCGCCGCGTGACCGCTGGCTGAACGTCGTTCAGGCGGTCGCCCGGGTGACGGCTTCAAGCCGATAGCCTTCCGGATCGATGACGAAGGCGGCGTAATAGTCAGGTGCATAGCGCAGTCGCAACCCGGGCGCGCCGTTGTCCCGTCCGCCTGCCGCAAGCGCGGCCCGATGAAACTCATCGGCAGCCTGACGCGTCCCCGCCGCGAAAGCGAGGTGGAACCCCGGTCCGGGCGGAGTGACCGGGCCAGCCTGCAGCTTCAGCGCCAGGAGATCGCCGCCATTCGGCGGCCCGTAGCCTGCTCCATCGGCAACCGTCCAGACCCGCACGAGGCCGAGCGGCGCCAGTGCAGCATCATAGAAGGCAATCGCCCGTGGGAGATCGGACACGCCGAAGGAGAGATGGCTCAACATGGTTCACCGGACCGATGCTGCGGAAGGGAGAGTTCTGCACGAGCGGCCACGGATTTCTGTCAGCAGGCGCTGCGATGCAAAAGGGCCGGCGCATGCCGGCCCTGGGGAAGCGGCTGGGCAGGGAGCTCAGTTCTTCGCGGTCGCAACCTTGCGCAGATAATCGGTGACGATCCGCGTGATGCCGCGCGAGAGCAGGTCGTCGAGTGCTTCGATGAACTGGTCGCATTGCTCTCGCGTCACGATCAGCGGCGGTTCGAGGCGGATGACGTTGCGGTTGTATTCGGTGAAGGCGACGAGCACGTCGTAATCCTTCAGGAGCAGCGCGCCGACAAAGCCGCAGAGCGACCCCTTCAGCTTGTCGTCGAGCAGCGCGACCATGTGCTTGACGCCGAAAGGCATGGCCTCGCTGATGTCCTGGAACTCGACGCCGATCATCAGGCCGCGGCCGCGGATCTCCTTGAGCAGCGTCGGGTGCTTGGCGCGAAGGGTGTTCAGCCGCTCGATCAGGTAGTCGCCCTGGCGCTTGGCGTTGCCCATGAGGTCTTCCTCATAGAGCACGTTGAGGGCCTCGATCGCGCTGACGCAGGCCTCGCCCATGCCGCCAAAGGTGGCCTGGGCATGGATCAATGCGGTTTTCGGCTTGCCATAGGCCTTCATGTAGAGTTCGCGCCGGGCGATCATCGCACCCATCGCAGCCTTGGAGCCGCCGAGAGCCTTGGCGAGTGCGGTGACGTCGGGCACGACCCCGTCACGCTCGAAGGCGAAGAACTGGCCGGTGCGGCCGAGCCCGCACTGCACTTCGTCGGCAATCCAGAGCACGCCGTGCTTGTCGCAGAGCGCGCGCAAGTCGCGCCARAAGCCTTCGGGGGCTTCGACGATGCCGCCGCCACCCTGGATCGTCTCCATCACGACGATGCCGATCGCCGGATCGGATTCGAGCGCCAGGCGCACGGCCTCGATATTGCCGAACGGCACCTTGACCCGGTTTTCGACGAGCTTGAAGTGGGACTGGTAGAGCGTCGAATCCGTGACCGAGAGCACGCCCTTGGTCTTGCCGTGGAACGAATTCGCGGCATGCAGGATCTTCGACTTGCCCGGGCCCTGAACCTGCTCGGCGACCTTCAGCGCAGCTTCCATGGCTTCCGAGCCCGTCGAGCCGAGAAAGACCATGTCGAGATCGCCGGGCGAGATCGTGGCGAGATTCCGGGCCAGGGCGGCCGCATATTGCGACATGAACGCCATGCAGATCTCGTGGCGGTTCTCGTCCTGGAACTTCTGCCGGGCGGCGATGATGCGCGGGTGGTTATGGCCGAAGGCGACTGAGCAGAACCCGCCGAAGAAATCGAGGATCTTGCGTCCGTCCCGGGTGATGTAATGCATGCCCTCGGCACGATCGACGATGATCTTGTCGAAGCCGAGCAGCTTGAGGAAATGCAGCTGTCCGGGGTTGATGTGGTTGGCAAAGAGCTCCTTCACCTGTGCGGCGTCGAGCTGTTTGGCCTCCTCGACGCTCATCAGCTTCGGGCGGGCTGGGGAATCGTCGTTCCTGAAAGCTGGCATGCTCATGCGGCCTTGCTCCTCTGCTCGCCCTTGCTCTTGCGATATTCGGTATAGGCGGCGAGCAGCATGTCCTCGTCGCGGTATTTCGGGGTCCAGCCGAGCTCGCGCTTGGCCTTGCTGGTGTCGAGAATGCAGATCTCGTCGGCGATCATGTACTGTTCCGGGTCCATGATCGGCAGATTGATCGCGTCAAGCGTGTTCAAGGCGAACTTGACCAATGGTGCAGGCGTCGGCAGCAGGATCGATCTCGAGCCGGCGTGCCTGATCAGGTCGCCCAGCAGCTTCTTCACCGGCGGCGGATCGTCCGAGCCGAGATTATAGGCGCTGTTGGGGAAGTCGGCCTTCCAGGCTGCGGTGCAGGCGCTGGCGCAGTCGAACACCGAGATGAACTGGTAGGGATTGCCGCCGCCGCCGATCATCGGTACCGGCAGGTTCATGTCGATCAGGCGGAAGAGCTTGACGAGGATGCCGAGGCGGCCCGGGCCGATGATCAGGCGCGGCCGGAAGATCGGGATCCGAAAACCCTTGTCGCGATAGGTCTGCGCCAGGGTCTCCGTGGCGAGCTTGCTCTCGCCATATTCGCCGAGGGGTCTTGCCGGATGGGTCTCGTCCTGCGGCACGGTGATGGAGTGGCCGTAGATCATGTCCGTGGTGAAGTGGACGAGCTTGTTGGCGCCGCGCTTCTCCATCCAGTTCAGGATGTTGGCGGTGCCGTGATAGTTCACCGGCCAGAAGAAATCGTGGCGTTCCCGACGGGTCACGATCGGCGAGAGCATCTTGGCCGAGAGATTGTAGACGAGATCATCCTGGCCGAGCGGGATGCTCTCCACGCTCTCGGCTCTGGTTACGTCGATCGTCTGGAAGGGGACCGCCGCGTAATGGGCGTGACCGCTCTTCTGGATATCCGCGACCAGCACCTCCTCGCCCATGGCGGCGAGGTCCGCCGCGAGATGCGAGCCGACGAAGCCGTCTCCGCCGATAATGATGTGTTTCATGCTGAGTTTGCCGCTGGTTCGATGATGAGATGCGTTAGCGCGACGTGTCGGGAAGGCGAGGGCGCCGGTCACGGACCGGCACGGGCACGGGCACCGGGCGCAAGGCGGGTCTGTTCTCGGGCGGTTCGAACAGGATGCCGAGGCGGAGAATGAAGCGTGCGATCAGGTCCATCATGACTCAGCTCTGTGCGATGAAGATGGTGCCAACGACGATGAAGCCAATGCCGGCGATGCGGGCAGGGCTCAGGTCTTCCTGGAAGACGAAGTAGGCGTAGACCGCGACCACGACGTAAGCGAGGCTCAGGAACGGGTAGGCGTAACTGATCTGTACCTTGGACAATACGATCAGATGCGAGGCCATGCTGACCACGAAGGTGCAGAGGCCGGCGAAGACGAAGGGGTTGAAGACGACCCGAAATACGGTCCAGATCAGTCCGTCATTCGCGATATCGAGGTTACCGATGCCGGTCATGCCCCGTTTCAGCATCAGTTGCGCGGCTGCGTTGGTCAGCACGGTAAACAGAATCAGGGGTATGTAGGAATTCATCGGGGCAGCATTTGTCCGCGTTCTTGACGGGCCCTGAATGCGGCTGAAAATACTTCAAATGCCTTACGTCAGCGACCTTACCTAACCGTAACCTTAAAAAGATGCTGAGGCCTTGGGGACAAGTCTCGCGGATCTCGCATGCCCTGTTCCCCGCCGGTTCTGGCGGGCATGGCGGTCGCCGGGGCATGCAAGATCGACCGATCCTCGAGACCTGCGCTCAGGCGACCTGCCCTTCTTCAAGGACACCATCCTTGTCGAGGGTGCGCTGCAACGCCGGCCGCGAGAATACGCGAGCGAGATAGGCCTCGAAGACAGGCAGGCGCGGCAGCGCGCCGATAATGTTCATGCCGAAATGGATGCCGCTGCCGAGCTGGGTGTCGGCGGCGGTGAAGCGGTCGCCGGCCGCGAAATCTTGATTGCCGAGGCGCTTCTCCAGATAGGCAACGGTGTCCTCGTGCGACCCGAAGGAGAAATGCTGCGGGACGTAATCGATATTGGTCGCCCTGGTCGCGATGATCGGGTCGAGTACTGCGTCGGTATAGACGAGGGCCGTCAGATAGGGGGCTCGCGCGGGATCACTCAGCGCAGGCGCGAGACCCGCCTGGGGGAAGGCGTCGGCGAGGTAGATGCAGATCGCGGCACGCTCGGTGACGATGATACCGTCATGGATGACGGCGGGTACCTTCTTGTGCGGCTGGATGGCGCGGTAGTCCTCGGGGGCACCGCTCTTGGCGCGAATATCGATCATCTCCATCCGGTAGGGCTGCCCGAGTTCTTCCAGGAGCCAGAGCACGCCGAAGGAACGCGATTGCGGGGCGTGGTAGAAGGTCAGCATGGCTCTCTCCATCATGAGGACGGCGCTCCCGAGAGGGTGCGTCGTCGCGGCGATGGCGGGAGTTGTGACGGTACTTGATGTCAGTAGATGTCAGGAGCGGCACCGGCCCGTGCTCAGCTCTCTTCGCTATGCCCGCGCCGGATGCGTCGGACCGCCGCCCAGACCCCGATGAGGGCGATGGGTACGAAGAGCGCTGTCGCCATGCCGACGTCGATGGGCAGGAAGCCGGCATCCTTCGCGCCCTTGGCGAGGTAACCGAAGAGGCTGACGACGTAATAGCCGATCGCCGCGACCGAGAGGCCCTCGACCGTCTGCTGCAGCCGCAGCTGGAGGCGGGTGCGCTCGTTCATGGCCGCCAGCAGGTCGCGGTTCTGCTGCTCGAGTGCGACATCGACGCGGGTGCGTAGCAGATTGGCGGCGCGCGCGAGTTTGCGCGACAGGTCGGTCTGGCGCTCCTGCAGCATCTGGCAGGTGCGCATCGCTGGCGCCATCCGCCGGGACAGGAAGGCTGCGAGCGTCGGCCAGCCGGCATGCGGCGTTTCGCCGATCGCGATCAGGCGCTGCTGGACGATGTTGTCATAGGCGCGGCTCGCACCGAAACGATAGTTCGTGGACGCCGCCTCGGATTCGAGACGCGCGGCGAGCGCGGTCATCTCGTCGAGCAGCGCATTGTCGGAGACAAGGCCCTCCGTCGCCGTCATCGTCGAGGCAATGCGCACCAGCGTTTCCTCCGTGGCACGCACCGATGGGCCGATGCGCTGCGCCTCCGGCAGGCCGAGCAGAGCCAATGTCCGATAGGTTTCGATCTCCAGAAGCCTCTGGGTCAGGGCCCCCGAACGGGACGATGTCAGTTCGCGGTCAAGCAGGAGGATGCGGACGAACCCGCCGGCACTGACCCGGAAATCGGTTGCCGCAATGGCGCTTGCATTATCGACGAGCGATGCGGCGAGGCTCGCAGGATCGAAGATCGCATCCAGCTCCACGGCCCCGATCGCGGGCAGGAGATGGAGGTCGATCGAGACGAGGTGAGGGCCGGGCTGCGGCAACTCGTGCATGGGATGCTGCAGATCGATTGCCGTCGGAACGAAGGCGGAACGTTCGGGCGATGGCAATTCCCAGCTATAGGTCGTGAACTCGCTATGCTGTTCCCAGCGCAGGCCAATCTCCGCGAGGCGGGCGCGGTGATGCTTGGCGCCTTCGGCCAGGGGCGTCACACCGCGCTCGGAACAAAATCGAGCCAAGGCGTCGCGGTCTGCCGCCGCTTGAGCCGCATCGGTCAGGAAGGCGAAATGCAGCAGGCGGCGCGGGGTCTCGATCGGCGCGAAGGGGCGGGCGTGGACCTCGGCGAGAATGACCTCGCGGTCGGGGTGCGGTACGAGGCCGCCCTTCTGGTGCTCGATCATGTCGCCCCGACGCCCGTTCGAACGCTCCCGATAGAGGCAAGACTGCCGCAAAGTCGCGTGGCCGGCCAGATGGGCATGGTGCCGCAAGCAGGGAGGGAAGAATGCTGCCGACAGGATCCGGCAGCATGATGTGCCAAGTTCTGAAGAGAGATCCCAGGAGCCAGCCATGCCCCTGCCCAACCGTGTAAGGCCCGACGGCTCGCTCGCCCGCGACCCTGCGCATGGCCTGCTGTTCGGCAATCGCGGCGGCCGGTTTCACGATCCGCAGACGCAGGCCGCGCCGATCCGGTCGCACGCCACGCGGCAGTGGATCTGTTGCGTGCTCTCCTTCAAGGGGCGACGGCGACAGGTCTGGGGCAACGGTTACACCGAGCTGTTCTTTTGCGACGAGGTGACGGCGCTTGCGGCCGGGCACCGGCCCTGCATGGAGTGCCGGCGGGCGGATGCGCTCGGCTACCGTGCGGCGCTGGTCCGAGGCCTCGGCCTCATGTCCGAGCCGCTCTTTCCCGAGATCGACCGGATTCTGGATGGCGAGCGCCGGATCGGACGAGCCAAGCAGAAGCACCGGCTTCAGGCCGATCGATTGCCGGACGGAACCATGATCGAGGCTGGGGCCGGCGAGTGGCTGGCCTTGCGCGGTGAGGCCGCGCTGCTCTGGTCTCCCAACGGATATATCGAGCGACGGCGGCGGGCGCCCGGGACCGTCCTGGTACTGACGCCGCCTGCGACCATCGCGGCCCTCGCGCATGGCTATCGTCCGCTCTGGCATGGAAGCGCGACGCTGTTTTCGTGAGGCTGCGCCCGAGGAAGCGAGGAGGGAGCGGCCGGAACCTTGGGCAGCCTCAGGACGTTGCTCCAGCACGATCATTCATAAGGGGCTGTCCCAATGCGTTCGATTGCACTTTGGCTGCTTGGCGTGCCGATTCCCGTCATCATCCTGCTCTGGTTCTTCATGCGCTGAGACGAAGGGCTAGCGAGGATTGGGGATGGCCGGGCTTGTCCCGGCCATTGGCATTTTACTGCTGACGAAATCAGTCAGTCGTCATATGATCTGCTGACGTGCTCGCGGCGCATGGCGGCGCGGTCGCATCCCTCCGTCGCTTCCCCTATATCGTGGCCATGTCCATCATCCGCGTTTCCAACCTGTCCAAGACCTACGCGTCCGGCTTCAGCGCACTGAAATCGGTCGATCTGGAAATCCGCCGCGGCGAGATCTTCGCCCTGCTCGGACCCAACGGTGCCGGCAAGACGACGTTGATCAGCATCATCTGCGGACTGGTGAACCCGACCTCCGGCAGCGTGCTCGCCGATGGTCATGACATCATCAAGGACTATCGGGCCGCGCGCGCGCGCATCGGGCTGGTGCCGCAGGAGCTGACCACGGACGCCTTTGAGACCGTCTCGGCGACGGTCAGCTTCAGCCGGGGGCTGTTCGGCCAGCCGCGGAACCCGGCCCATGTCGAGCGCGTGCTCAAGGATCTCTCCCTCTGGGACAAGCGCGACAACCGGATCATGACGCTCTCGGGCGGTATGAAGCGGCGTGTGCTGATCGCCAAGGCGCTGGCGCATGAACCCCAGATCCTGTTCCTCGACGAGCCGACGGCCGGCGTCGATGTCGAGCTCCGCCAGGACATGTGGAAGCTCGTCCGGCGCCTCAGGGACGACGGCGTCACCATCATCCTGACCACGCATTACATCGAGGAGGCCGAGGAGATGGCCGACCGGATCGGCGTGATCAGCAAGGGCGAGATCATCCTGGTCGAGGACAAGGCCGAGCTGATGCGCAAGCTCGGCAAGAAGCAGCTTTCGCTCTCCCTGCAGGAGCCGCTTGCCGCGTTGCCGGTGGGGCTTGCAGCCTATGATCTGGCGCTCGCGGCCGAGGGGGAGGAACTGGTCTATACCTATGACACCAAGGCGGAGCGGACCGGCATCACCGCGCTCCTGCAGGATCTCGCGACCGCAGGCATCCGCTTCAGGGATCTGCGCACCAGCCAGAGCTCGCTGGAAGACATCTTCGTGAGCCTGGTGAGGGAGCGGCACTGATCATGGCTATCAATCTCCACGCGATGCGCGCGATCTATCGCTTCGAGATGGCGCGCACCTGGCGTACGCCACTGCAGAGCATCGTCTCGCCGGTGATCTCGACCTCGCTCTATTTCATCGTCTTCGGTGCCGCGATCGGTTCGCGCATGCAGGCGATCGACGGCGTCGCCTATGGCTCCTTCATCGTGCCCGGCCTGATCATGCTTTCGCTGCTGACGCAGAGCATCGCCAACGCCTCCTTCGCGATCTATTTCCCGAAATTCACCGGCACGATCTACGAACTGCTCTCGGCGCCCGTGGCGTGGTGGGAGGCGGTCATCGCCTATGTCGGCGCGGCGGCCACGAAATCGATCTTTCTCGGCCTGATCATCCTGCTGACGGCGACGGCCTTCGTGCCGCTCAGGGTCGAGCATCCGCTCTGGATGCTGCTTTTTCTGTTTCTGACCGCGATGACCTTCAGCCTGTTCGGTTTCATCATCGGCATCTGGGCCGACGGTTTCGAGAAGCTGCAGGTGATCCCGCTGCTCGTGGTGACGCCACTGACCTTCCTCGGCGGGTCGTTCTACTCGATCGACATGCTGCCGGGATTCTGGCGGACGGTGGCGCTGTTCAACCCGGTCGTCTACCTGATCAGCGGTTTCCGCTGGAGCTTCTTCGGCGTTTCCGAGGTCGGCATCGTCGTCAGCCTGGGAATGACGCTGGTCTTCCTCGCCGCCTGCATTGCGACGGTCGGCTGGATCTTCCGGACCGGATATCGCCTGAAGACCTGAGCCGGCCTCAGGCCGCCTTGACGTCAGAGAAGAAGGTCTCGACGGCACCCCGCAGCGTCTCCGCCTCACGACTCAGGCTTTCGGCTGTCTTCAGAACCTGACTTGCCGAAAGCATGGTCTCCTCTGATGCGGCGGTGACCCCCTCCATCTTGCGCGAGACGCGGATGGTGCCATCCGACGTTGCCTGCGCATTGCGGGCGATCTGCGCCGTTGCCTGCATCTGCTGCTCAGTCGCCCCTGCAATCGCGACGGTGTGCTGGGCCACTTCGGCCATCACCGCCGCGATCGCTTCGATTGCGGCGACTGCGCCGCGTGTCTCGGTTTCGAAGGCCGCGATCTGGGCGGCGATCTCATCCGTCGCTTGGGACGTCCGGCTCGCCAGGGTCTTCACCTCGCCGGCGACGATGCTGAAGCCGCGCCCGGCCTCGCCGGCACGTGCCGCCTCGATCGAGGCGTTGAGGGCGAGGAGATTGGTCTGGGCAGCGATGTCGCGGATCATCGAGACGATCTTGCCGATCTCTTCGGCGGCATAGGTCAGGTTGGCGACATTCACGCTCGCGCTGGTGGCATCGCGCGCAGCATTGCCGACGACGCCATTGGCCTTGGCGACCCGCCCCGTGATCTCTGCGATCGAGCCGGAGAGCTGTTCCGAAGCCGCGGCAACATTGCGAACGCTGTCGGCGGCATCAAGGCAGGCAGTGCGAGCGTCTTCGGCCTGCGAGGTTGCGGCCGTCGCTGCATCGTTCAAGGTCCGGGCCGTGCTCTCCATCTGGCTCGAACCGGATCTCACCGTCTTCAGCACGGCGTCGATCCTGGCATCGAAGCTGCGGATGAGTTCGTCAATCCTGATCTGACGCTCGGCACGGGCGGCCTCGGTCACCCGGGCGGCGCCTTCGAGCTCGGCGCGCGCCATGGCGTTGTCGCGAAAGACGACGACCGAGCGGGCCATATCGCCGATCTCGTCCGGGCGTGCCGCCAGAGGAATTTCGGCGACCGGTTCCGACTGTGCCAAGCGGCGCATCGTTGCCGCCAACCGCCTGAGCGGCTGTGAAACGCGCCGGTGCACGATCCAGAGCGCGAGAGCGAGACCGGCCGCGATCATCAGAGCGCCGATCAGCGTCTGCCGCCTCGCGCTGCTGTCCTGCAGCGCGTCGAGGCGGGAATCGATGATGCGGCTGTTGACGTCGTTGAGAACCGCGATGTGTTTCAACGCTTCGTTCAGTGCCTTGCGGTTCGCCCGGTTGACCTCGTTGTTGCCGTGTCTGTTTGCTGAGGAGGGGCCCTCGATGCGTGCGAGCCGAACCGTCTCCCGCCGGAAGCGGATGAATTGCTCGATCTGGTCGGAGACAGCGGCGAAGGCTGCGCCGTCCTCTGCCTGAACGAGAGGGCGCCAATCGTCCATGACCTCATGGATCTGGGCAAGATCATCCAGGAGTGGCTGGGCGAAGCGCTCGGCATCGGCAGAATCGCGGCTCATATAGAGCCCGCGCGTTTCCATCACGACGGCGTTGACCAACCCGTTGATCCGTTCGGCCATCAACACGCGGCGCGATGCGAGCTGCATCTCGTCCGTCATCGCCGCGTAGCGGCCAAGCGCCTGGACCCCGAGGATGGTTGCCAGGGCGGCAGTGACGGCGAGAAGCAGGACGGCTCCGAAGATCTGGCTGGAAATCTTGCGCAGGGACGCCATCCGCTCGTGGGTTGAAGCGCCGGCCGCAGCTGGCGCAGATGTGATCGCGGCGCCGGATGATGGCTGCGAATGGTTAATCCATGGTGATCTGCGGGCCCATCAGGTGGCGCGGCTGGCGTCGAAGTCGCGTTGCGGATCATTGACAGCGGGCGCCCTTCCTGTCTTCACACCGACATGACCGATATTTCCATCCTTGATGCCCCGGCGACCGCCGTCGCGCCGCATGCGCGCCGGCGTACCTTCGCCATCATCTCGCACCCGGACGCCGGCAAGACGACGCTGACCGAGAAGCTGCTCTATTTCGGCGGCGCGATTCAGCTCGCGGGCGAAGTGCGCGCCAAGGCGGGCCGCCGCCAGACATCATCCGACTGGATGAAGATCGAGCGTCAGCGCGGCATCTCGGTCGTCACCTCGGTGATGACCTTCGAGTATGGCGGGCACGTCTTCAATCTGCTCGACACGCCGGGCCACGAGGACTTCTCGGAAGACACCTATCGCACGCTGACGGCGGTCGACTCCGCGGTGATGGTGATCGACGCCGCCAAGGGTATCGAGGCGCGGACCAAGAAGCTGTTCGAGGTCTGCCGGCTGCGCGACATCCCGATCGTGACCTTCATCAACAAGGTCGATCGCGAGACGCGCGATCCCTTCGACCTGATCAACGAGATCGAGACGACGCTGGCGCTCGACGTCGCGCCGATGACCTGGCCGGTCGGGCGCGGGCGCGACTTCGTCGGGACACTCGATTTCGCCTCGAATACCTTCCGTCGCAACCAGAAGGGCGACGAGAGCGACGCGGGAACCCCCGTTGCGGGCGAGGACGATCCGCTCTTCGACGAGCTCCTGCCGAACGGCCTTGCCGAGACCTGGCGCGAGGAGGTTTTCCTGGCGCGCGAGGGCCTGAAGCCGTTCGACCTGGAGTCCTTTCGCGAGGGCCATCTGACGCCGGTCTATTTCGGCGCGGCGCTGCGTGACTATGGTGTGCGCGACCTGATCGACGCGCTCGGCCGGCATGCTCCGAGCCCACGCGCCCAGGTCGCGGACAAACGCGCGGTGGAGGCGGAAGAGCCGAAGATGACCGGCTTCGTCTTCAAGATCCAGGCGAACATGGATCCGAACCATCGCGACCGCATCGCCTTCATGCGGGTCTGCTCGGGCAAGCTTTCGCGCGGCATGAAGGCGAAGCTGGTTCGCACGGGCAAGCCGATGCCGCTGAACGCGCCGCAGTTCTTCTTTGCGCGAGACCGCTCGATTGCCGAAGAGGCCTTTGCCGGCGACATCGTCGGCTTGCCGAACCACGGTACCTTGCGCATCGGCGATACGCTCACCGAGGGCGAGGACATCGTCTTCAAGGGCGTGCCGAGCTTCGCGCCGGAAATCCTGCGCCGCGTCAAGCTCAAGGACGCGATGAAGGCGAAGAAGCTGCGCGAGGCCCTGCAGCAAATGGCGGAGGAGGGGGTCGTCCAGCTCTTCCTGCCGCATGACGGCGCTCCGGCGATCGTCGGCGTGGTCGGCGCATTGCAGCTCGACGTGCTGAAGGAGCGCATGGATGTCGAGTATTCGCTGCCCGTCGATTTCGAGCCGTGCCAGTTCGCGATCGCGCGCTGGGTCTCCTCGGACGATCAGGCGGCGCTCGCAAAATTCGTCGCGCTGAAGCCGTCTTCGATGGCGGACGATCTCGACGGCGACCCGGTCTTCATGGCCTCGTCCCAGTTCACGCTGAAATACGATGCGGAGCGCGTCCCGGAGATCACCTTCTCCGACGTCAAGGACTATCAGAAGGTCGCGAAGGCCTGAGATTCTCCCTCTCCGAGGAGAGGGAGAAGACAGGACGGGGATCGGCGACGCGCCTCATCCCCGTTGTTGCCTCTTGAGGATGTGGCGCGGCCGAGCTCTGCGCTCGCGCGGGCCGACGAGCTGGCTTATCCCGCGCGATTGCCGGAGACGATCGCCAGGGCCTCGACGAAGCGATCGAGATCCGCCTCCATGATGTAGGGGGCCGGCGAGATCCGGATCGTGTTGCCCTTGGCGACGCCGCCGCGGCGAACGGTCATCACCTTGTGCTTGTCGCGCAGCTCCGCAACGATCGCATTGGTCTCCGCAGGGCTGCGCTTGCCGGCCAGGGCGAACGAGGTGATGCCGGCCACCATGCCGGGATCGTCCGGGGTCTGGATCTCGACGCCCTTGAGTTCGCGTGCCTTGGCGACCCAGTGATTGCGCAGGTGGCGGTAGCGCGCCTCCTTGGCCTCCGGGCCGATCTCCTGATGCAGGGCGAGTGCGGCAGGGACCGCGAGCTGCGCTGCGAAGTTCGGCGTGCCGGTATGGATCCGCGAGCGGACATCGTCGGCCTTGAAATCCTCGTCGGCCATATAGGGGTCGATATCGCCGAGCCGGTCCTTAGCAATGTAGAGCAGGCCGACACCGAGCGGCGCGCCGATCCATTTGTGCAGGTTGAAGCCGATGAAATCGACGCCGAGATCCCGGGCCTGAAAGGCAACCTGGCCCCAGCTATGGGCCGCGTCGAGGATGACATCGGCACCGCGCGCCTTGGCCATCGCGGCCAGTTCCTTGACCGGCATCATCAGCCCGGTGCGATGGCTGATATGGGTCAGCAGGAGAAGCTTCGTCCTGGGATTGGCCTTGAGCGCTGCGTCATAGGCGTCGAGCACGGCCTGGCGCGTGGCGGGCTCCGGGATGTCGAACCTGACGACATCGACACCGCGCCGAGCCTTCAGCCAGTTCATCGCATACTGCATCGAATCGTAGTCGAGATCGGCATAGAGCACGGTGTCGCCGGGCTTGAGCTTGTTGTAGCCGGAGATCAGCGCCTGGAGCGCCTCGGTTGCGCCGCGCGTCAGCGCGATCTCCTCGCGCGCAACGCCGAGGAATGCTGCGAGTGGGGTGCGGACATTGTCGAGATCGGCGCCGATCCTGCTGCGGGCATAGACCGTGTTCTCGAAGTTCACGAAGTCGGTCAGGCGCTTGTACTCGGCCTTCACCGGCTCGGCCATGATGCCCCAATAGCCGTTCTCGAGATTCACCATGTCGGGCGTGACGCTGTAGAGGCCGCGCACGGTGTTCCAGTAGCTCGTGTCGGTGCCGGGATTGACGGTCGGAAATGCCGGCAGGCTGCGCGCGGCGGCAGGCATCGCCTGCGGTATCAGCGCTGCGGCGCCAAGGCCGAGCAGAAGCGTGCGGCGATTCGTTTCGAAGGCTTGGCCGGTCATGAGCGTCGTCTCCTCGCTGATGCCGCGCAGAGCTAACGATGGGCTGTTGCAGACCTGTGACGATCAACCGGATTGATCGTGGGCCTTGTCCCCCAGGGGCTCGGAAGCACCGGGTCGGGCTGCCAGCGCGCTCAGGTTTCGCGGCCGCACCCGAACACGGCCCAGAGATTGGCTCCCATGGCTTCAGGAGGCCCGAGGAAGAGGCGGGCCATGCCCTTCGTGCGCTGCAAGCGCGCGCAGCCACGACACCATTCAGGGCGACGGCATGCGTTCCCACGGCTGCGGCCTGTTCCAGCCCTGAAGCTGCTCGAACGACCGGCAATTCGGGACCCTTTCCGCCGCCGGTCAAAGGCGGTGGAAAGGGGGGCACGTGCGCCTGCTGGCTATGGCACGGGCGACCCGGCCCTAGGTGTGTCCGGCCTTCAGCGCCTGGTCGAGGTCGTTGTAGAGGTCCTCGACATCTTCGATGCCGGTCGAGAGGCGCAGCAGATCGATCGGGCAGGGCGAGCCTGCACCCTCGATCGAGGCGCGATGCTCGATCAGGCTCTCGACGCCGCCCAGCGAGGTGGCGCGCTTGTAGAGCTCGACATGCGCCGCCGCCTTGATCGCCGCCCTCTCGCCGCCGGTGACCTGGATCGACAGCATATAGCCAAAGCCGTTCTGCATCTGGCGCGCCGCGATGTCATGGCCCGGATGCTGTGGCAGACCGGGATAGAGCACGCGGGCCACCAGCGGGTGGGCGGAGAGCTTCTGGGCGAGCGTCATGGCGGAGGCCGTCTGGCGTTCCTGGCGGACGTGAAGGGTGCGCATGCCGCGCATCAGCAGATAGGCCTCGAAGGGGCCGAGAATGCCGCCCTGCATCTTGCGGACTGTTTTCACGCGGTTCCAGAAGGCGTCATCCTCGCGGGCGCAGAGGACGCCGGCGACGACGTCGGAATGGCCGTTCAGCACCTTGGTGGCAGCGTGCATGACGATGTCGGCGCCGAGCGTAAGCGGCCGGGTATGGACCGGGGACGCGCAGGTCGAATCGACCGCAAGCTTCGCACCGGCCGCATGGGCGATCTCGGCGGCGCCGGCGATGTCGGTGATGGTCCAGAGGGGGTTCGAGGGCGTCTCGGCCCAGACCAGCTTGGTGACGCCTGGCTTTACGGCGGCCTTCAGCGCGTTGAAATCATCTGTCTCGACGAATTCGACCTTCAGGCCCCAGCGCGTGGCCTCGGTCAGCAGCCAGGAGCGAAGCGCCCAGTACATCACCTTCGAGGCGACGACATGATCGCCCGGCGAGAGCGCCTGGAAGACAGCGGTGGCGGCCGCCATGCCCGAGCTGAAGAGCAATGCCCCCGCCTTCGCCTCTTCCAGCATCGCGAGCACGGCTTCCGCCTCGCGCACCGTCTCGTTGTCCGGGCGTCCATAGACGAAGCCGGAGGAGTAGCCGTTGTCCTCGTCGCGGATATAGGTCGTGGCGATATGGATCGGCGTCACGACGCCCTTGGTGAGCGGATCGATCTTGCCCATGGCCTGGGCGGCCAGCGAACGGGGATGAAGCGGGCGCTTGGTCATGGAGCGATTCCGGAAAGGTTCCATGAGGAACGGGAATGTCCATCTGGCGCAGGCGTGGGGGTTGGCGCAAGGGTCTCGGCTTGCCGATGCCGCAGACGCACCCCATGCTGGGGGCATGAGCACTTTGTCGAGCAAGGCCGGATCTTCGCCGAGGCCGATCTGGGTCGATCTGCTGATTGCGATCGTCCCGGTGGTCGCCGCCTCGCTGCTGGGCAGCGCGGCCACCGTTCCGCAAATCCCAGGCTGGTATGCGACGCTTGCCAAGCCGCCATTCAACCCGCCGAACTGGCTGTTCGCGCCGGTCTGGACGGCGCTGTTTGCGATCATGGCGTTGAGCGTCTACCGCATCCTCCGACTGCCGACAGAGACGCCCGGCAAGTCCGGGGCGCTGATCGCCTATCATGTCCAGCTTCTGCTGAACGTGCTGTGGTCATTCGCATTCTTCGGAATGCAGAGTCCGCTCGCCGGGATCCTGGTGATCCTGCCGCTGCTGGCGATGATCCTGATCACGATCAAGCGCTTCGCCCCGCTCGATCGTCTCGCGGCGAACCTGTTCTGGCCCTATGCCGCCTGGGTGTCCTTCGCGACCGTGCTGACAATCTCGATCTGGTGGCTGAACCGGTAGATGTCCGCTCGGTTCAGCCGAAGGCGACGTCGAAGATCAGCTTGACGTTCAGGGCGATGATGATCGCTGCGATGACGAAGGCGCTCGCCGTCAGCCAGCGCGGCGAGACCAGTTCGCCCATCTTCTTGCGCGACGCCGTGAACATGACGAGCGGCACGATGGCGAAGGGCAGCTGGAAGCTCAGGATCACCTGCGAGAGGATGAGCAGCTTGCCGGTCTGCGCTTCGCCATAGACGATCGTCACGACGATGGCAGGGATGATGGCGACCAGGCGCGTGACCAGGCGGCGCAGCCATGCCGGCAGCTTGATGTCGATGAAGCCTTCCATGACGATCTGTCCCGCCATGGTCGCGGTCACCGTCGAGTTCAGGCCGCAGCAGAGCAGCGCGATGGCGAAAAGCGATGGCGCGATCGAGGCGCCGAGCAGCGGGGCGAGCAGTTCATGCGCGCGCCCGAGTTCGGAGACGGTGTTCTGACCGGTCTTGTAGAAGGTCGCGGCGGCGAGGATCAGGATCGCTGCGTTGATAGTCAGTGCGAACATCAAGGCGACGGTCGAATCCAGTGTCGCGTATTTCAGCGCCTCGCGCTTCTCCGGCAGGCTGCCGCCATAGGCGCGGGTCTGCACGATGCCGGAATGCAGATAGAGGTTATGCGGCATCACCGTCGCGCCGATGATGCCGAGCGCGAGGTAGAGCATGTTGGGATTGGTGACGATGTCGGTCGTCGGGGCAAAGCCGCGAATGACCTGGCCCCAGTCCGGATCGGCGAGTGCGATCTGGACGGCGAAACAGACGGCGATGACGCCGAGCAGCGTGATGATGAAGGCTTCGATCCAGCGAAAACCCTTGGTCTGCAGCCAAAGGATGACGAAGACATCGAGCGCGGTGATCAATACGCCGATTTCGAGCGGAATTCCGAAGAGCAGATTGAGGCCGATTGCCGTGCCGATGACCTCGGCGAGGTCGGTCGCGCAGATCGCCAGTTCCGCAAAGATCCAGAGCGGCCACGAAACCCAGCGCGGATAGGCATCACGGCAGGCCTGCGCAAGGTCCCTGCCTGTCGCGACCGCCAGCCGCGCGCAAAGCGACTGCAGGATGATCGCCATGATATTGGAGACGAGTGCGACGACCAGCAGCGCGTAACCGAACTGCGCGCCGCCCGCGAGCGAGGTCGCCCAGTTGCCAGGGTCCATGTAGCCGACGGCCACCAGATAGCCCGGCCCGAGAAATGTGAGGAACTTGCGCCAGGGAGTGGCCTTGGCCGAAACCGGGATCGATCGAAAGACGTCCAACAGCGACGGATCACCCCGAGGCCGTTGCCACCCGGCGGGGTGTGCCGCGTCCGCGACATCCTTCGACGTGCTCACGACATCGATCGTCATGCTCGACCCCGACCTGCAATTCATTTGCAAGAGCAGGATGACAGGTCGAGCAAAACCCGTCAATGCAGCTGCAACTCGGTTGCAATAAATGCCGCGACGAAAGTCTGCGGCTGTCGCCAAAGGTCGGCATTCTCCGACCCGATGAATCGCCTGGAGAGCGTGATACCGGTATAAGCGCGATGTTCAGCCGATCGAGCGTTCGATCACGCGCATGACCGTGGTGCGCAATTCGGCGATGGTGAAGGGCTTCGTCATCACTTCCGAGACGATTGCCTCCAGGCTCTTGGCGCGCTCACGCTGCTCGGCATAGCCCGTCATCAGCAT
Source organism: Allobosea sp. P4_E12 (assembly GCF_056401655.1). Taxonomy (NCBI): domain Bacteria; kingdom Pseudomonadati; phylum Pseudomonadota; class Alphaproteobacteria; order Hyphomicrobiales; family Alloboseaceae; genus Allobosea; species Allobosea sp. P4_E12. The sequence goes on from NZ_JBFUIY010000005.1 coordinate 18,368, forward strand.
GATGGGCAGGTCCGGAAACTCCTGTTTGGCGGCGAGCGCGAGCGCGATCCCGTCCATCAGCGGCATGCGGATATCGGTGAGCAGGAGGTCGAAACGCCCCTTCTCGGCCATGAGAATCTCCAGCGCTTCGGCGCCGTCGCCCGCCATCATGCAGACATGTCCGTCAAGCGTGAGACCGCGCGCCACCAGGGCGCGCAGGCTTTCCTCATCGTCGACGACCAGAATACGTGACATCGTTCAGATACCTGGAAGGCCGGCCTGATCGGCAGTCTCGATGACGCCGACATAGGGCAGCTGTCGATAGGAATGTGCGACATCCATGCCGTAGCCGACAACGAAGTAATCGGGACAGTCGAAGCCGACATAATCGGCCTGGATGTTGACGGCGCGCTTGGCCGGCTTTTCCAGGAGCACCGCTGTGGAAACGCGCGATGCGCCACGGGCGGCCAGCAGGTCCTTGGCGAAGGCGAGGGTTCGGCCGGATTCGAGGATGTCGTCGACCAGCAGCACCTGACGGCCACGAACGTCGCTCTGCACGTCGCGCAGGATTTCGACCTGCCCGGAGGAAATGGTCGCAGCGCGATAGCTCGAGAGATGGACGAATTCGACCTGCGGCGTCATGCCGGCGCGATGCATGGCCCGGATGAGGTCGGCGACGAACATGAAACTGCCTTTGAGCACTGCGACGACCAGCAGGTCGGGCGGGTAGGCGGCAGCGATCTCGCGTGCCATTTCCTCGTTCCGCTTGGCGATCGCGGCCTCTTCGTAGAGCACCCGGATGCGTAGGGGCTGAGTCATCGTCGTCAGTGTCCTTTCGGGTCTCGCCGGATGCCGGCCGCCCGTTTGGCGCAGCACGCTGCGCAGTCTGGTTCCAATCGCAGGTTTATACGATCGCTTGCAGCGGGATAGTGCGGCGAGGTGAAGGCGCGGGCAACCTCGACCGTTGTCTGATCAGCGTGCGCTGGCGATCCCGGCCGACTTGGCGGCGGTAAAGCGCACCAGCACGGATTGCCCGGCCTCCGGGGGGGCCGCGAGCCGGGCTCGGAAACGGATGAGCTCGGAGGGTTCCAGGGTCGGGCGCGGCGGCTCCGTTGCCCAGGTATAGAGGGTCTGGCCAGCCGAATCACGCACGGCGACCTCGATTTGCGGCACTTTGGCGACGGTCTTGGTGATGTTGGTGACATCGCCCTCGACCACCAGGAAGCGGCCTTGTGCGTCCTGCACGACCCCGCTCTCGATGCCCGTCAGGCTGAGGCCGCGCACGTTCACCGGCAGGCCGATCTTCTCGAAGACGACAGCGAGCTGGGGAGCGCCACGGACCGCCACGTCCCGCTTCCAGACAAGCAGCCCGAGCACGGCGAGACCGCCGATCGCGAGCGCCGGCACAGCCATGGCTCGCATCCGGGTGCCCAGCGGCACGGGGGCGGCCTTTCGACCTGTGCGCGCAGAACGGCGACCGCGCGGCCTGGCTCCAGGGCGGCTTGGTTCATCGCCTTCGGCCAGGGCCGCGCGCTCGGCTGTGAGTGAGGACACCTGTTCCTCGATCTCGGCAGCGCGGCGCAGCTCTTCGTCGAGCAGCGCGGTCGTTTCCTCGCTGCTCGGCGCATCGGGAAATGTGACCGGCTGGGGCTCCGCCTCGACATGCCAGCGCGTCTCGCATTTGGCGCAACGCACCTTGCGCCCGGACGGGCCAAGTTTGGCCGCATCGAGTTCATATTGGCTGGAGCAGGACGGGCAGACGATCAGCATGGTTTGGCGAATGACTCTTTCGCAATGGCACCGGTACGCGCGGCTCAGGTGCCGCTGCAGATTTCTTCCCTGGCGCAGCGCGATTCAAGCTCTCGCGTGCGGCTCGTGGAGGTCTCGACCCATTGGAGGGATTTATGGTTAACGCCCCGTGAAGAACCTGTACTGCATGGTTTGAAGATCGGCCGGCTTTCCGCCGGCACCGGCTTGCGGTGTAGGATCGCGGTCGAGATTCGCAAGGGATGCCCGCGACTGCCGGGCTTGCTCCGAAGGGACGAGGGCTTGGTTCGGTTCGAGAATGTCGGTCTGCGTTACGGCATGGGGCCCGAGGTGCTGAAGGACATCAACTTCAGCATCGCGCCGCGCTCGTTCCAGTATCTGACCGGCCCGTCCGGCGCCGGCAAGACGACCCTGATCCGGCTCGTGCTAATGGCTCTGAAGCCGACGCGCGGGCTGGTGAACCTGTTCGGCCAGGATGTGTCGCGGCTGGATGCGACGACGCTCACGGCCTTCCGTCGCCGCATGGGGGTGGTGTTCCAGGATTTTCGCCTGCTCGATCACCTCACGGTCTACGAGAATGTCGCGTTGCCGCTGCGCGTGCTCGGCAAGGAAGAGACGAGCTACCGCGCGGAGGTCGTCGAACTGCTGCGCTGGGTCGGTCTCGGCGAGCGCATGCATGCCGTACCGACCATTCTCTCGGGCGGCGAGAAGCAGCGCGCCGCGATCGCGCGGGCCTTGATCGGGCGGCCGGAGTTGTTGCTGGCGGACGAGCCCACCGGGAATGTCGACCCGGCGCTCGGCCGGCGATTGCTGCGCCTGTTCATGGAATTGCAGTCGCTCGGGACCGCCGTCGTGATCGCAACCCACGATCTCGCGCTGATGGAGCTCTATGATGCTCCGCGCCTTGTCATTGCCGACGGCCATCTTCATGTCGACAGCTGACTTCGAGCAGGATGGGGAACCGCGTGAACGCGCGCTCCCACTCAATCTCCGACGGGACCAGCCGCTGGTTCCGGTCGATTCGGCTGCCGGCCGGGCGCTGGTCGCGGTGATCGCGATCCTGACCTTTCTCGCGGCCCTCAGTGCCGGCGCGGCGCTGCTCGCCGCACACGCCTCCGAGCAGTGGCGCGGTGCCGTCGCCAATGAGATGACGATCCAGATTCGGCCGGACACACGCCGCAATATCGAGAGCGACGTTGCGCGCGCGGTCGAGATGGCACGTGCCGTTGCCGGCGTCGACGAGGTGCGCGCCGTACCGAAGGCGGAGTCGGACAAGCTGCTCGAGCCCTGGCTGGGCGCGGGGCTCGATCTCGTCGAACTGCCCGTGCCGCGGCTGATCGTGTTGAAGCTGCGCAGCGGCAATTCGGCGGAAATCGCGGCTTTCAAGGAAACGCTGCGGCGCGACGTCCCGACCGCGAGCCTGGACGATCACCGCCTCTGGCTGCGCCGCCTCTCGACCATGGCCAACACCATCATCCTTGCCGGTGTCGTCGTCGTTCTGCTGGTCCTGACCGCCGCGGCGCTGGCCGTGGCCTTTGCGACGCGCGGAGCAATGGCCGGCAGCCGCGACAGCGTCGAGGTCTTGCATCTTGTCGGAGCTGATGATGACTTCATCGCGCGGGAATTCCAGGCGCGGTTCGTCAGGCTCGGGCTCAAGGGGGGCGCGGCTGGAGGGCTTGCTGCAATCGTGGCCATCGCCATTCTGGGCTGGCTCGCTTCCAGCTGGAGTTCGTCGCCGGGGTCAGAGCAGATTCAGGCCATGTTTGGTGCTTTCGAGATCGGCTGGTCGGGTTATGCCGCTGTGCTTCTGGTGGCGATGGTGGTGGCGGCGATATCCGGTCTCGTTTCGCGGTTTACCGTGCGCCATTATTTGCGGGTGCTGGGGTAGTGAAGTCTTAATCTCTGGGGCGGAGGACGACTTTTCACGTCGCCCTTATGCCCGATTGCCGGTTTAGCCTGGCAAGACATGGTGATGATGGGAATCAGACACGGACAGCTGCCGGTGAGGGGGGGGGACAACGCGATGTCGCCGACCGCGACGAGCAGGAGGAGCTCTGCAGGAGTCTGGGCATGGCGCCTGACCCTTGCCGTTGCTGCCCTGCTCGCGCTCGCGCTCGCCGGCGGTTATGCCGGTTTCATTGCCAGGATCGAACAGCGCGAGCCGACGGTCGCGCCGCGTACGGATGCGATCGTCGTCGTGACCGGCGGGGCCCAGCGCGTCGGCGATGCCATCGGCCTGCTCGGGGCCGAACGTGGGTCGCGCTTGCTGATCAGCGGTGTCAACGAGCGCACCGGCCGTGAGGAGCTTGCAAAGCTCAATCCCTCCGCGCGCGAGCTGCTCGGCTGTTGCGTCGATCTCGACTATCGCGCCCGCAACACCATCGGCAATGCCATCGAGGCACGCCGCTGGGTCCGCAGGCACGACTTCAAGTCACTGCTGCTGGTGACCTCCAATTATCATATGCCGCGGGCGCTGGCCGAGTTCAGCCACGCCATGCCAGGCGTTCGCGTCGTGCCGCACCCGGTGGTGACCGAGCATATCGATGCATCGAGCTGGTGGAACGAATGGCGCGTCGCCAGGGTGCTCGTCCCGGAATATGTGAAATACTTGGTGGCGCGGCTACGCAGCATGCTGGAGGACGATCCGGAAACATCGCGCCTGTCGGTGATCATCGGCGGGCGAAAGCCGGTCTCCTCCAAGCCTGCCAGCGTGCTCGGCCCCGAGAACGAAAAGCGCACGCGCCTGGGGGCGGAGGAGCGCGGCGCTTGACGTCGGCGAGCCGGCGCGCTCTTTGCGCGCCATGCTCGTGCTGCGCTCGCTCCTTTTCAACGTCCTGTTCTATCTGAACCTGATCCTGTGGCTGATTTTCGCGGCGTTGCCCGCGCTTGTCCTGCCGCGGCGCTATATGCTGTGGGTCGCCCTGACCTGGGCGCGCAGTGCGTTGTGGCTCATGCGGGTGACGGCTGGAACCCGCTATGAGATTAGCGGTCTCGAGAATATTCCGCAGGGCGGCATGATGGTGGCCGCGAAACACCAGTCGTTCTGGGAGACCTTTGCGCTCGTCACTATCTTCCAGGACCCGGTCTTCATCCTGAAGCGTGAACTGACCTGGATCCCGTTCTTCGGCTGGTGCCTGTGGAAGATGCGCATGATTCCGGTCAATCGTGGCGCGCGGGCACGGGCTCTCTCGCATGTGACCCGCCGCGCCAAGGTCGAGCTTGGCCAGAACGGCCGCCAGCTCCTGATCTTCCCGGAAGGAACGCGCCGTCCGGCCGGGGCGCCGCCGGCCTACAAGTTCGGCGTCGCACATCTCTATGCCGAGCTCGGCGTGCCCTGCGTGCCGGTCGCGCTCAACTCGGGGCTCTACTGGCCGCGCCGCAAATTCCTGCGCCGCCCTGGAACGATTCGCGTCGAGATCCTGCCGCCGCTCCTGCCCGGCATGTCGAAGGAAGCTTTCCAGGCGCAGTTGCAGGATCGCATCGAGACTGCCAGCGACAAGCTGCTCGCCACGGGGCGCGGCGAACTCGCCAGGATCGGGCAGGACCCCCTCGCTTAGACGAGCCCCGGTGGCGCATTCCGCCCGCAAGGCGGGCCATGCTTGACAGGCGTTCAAATTTGTTCTCTTTTTGTTCGGAACAAAGGAGGAACAAATGCCTGTTCTCGCCCTTAAGCTAGACGAATGGAGCATCGAACCCGGTGCGGATGCGCGCGAAATGCCGCTGCGCAGCACCGCAGGGTTGGGCGAGCGTCGCTTCACCGCCTGGCGTGGTCGATCAGGGCGCCGCTATGTCGCCTCGGTCTTTTCGGTCACGGACGATCATGCTCTCGGCTTCAGCGATGCCGTGCTGCTCGCGGTATCCGAGGACCGGCAGATTATCGCGGCGCGCGAGAGCGGTCCCTTCGGGATTGAAGCTGCGCTGACGCGCTGGCGCCGGTCCGTCGTGCTTGCCGGGGCGAGCGAGATCCATATCCATCTGCTCGCCGAGGACGGCTTGAGTCGCCGGGCTGCATTGCTCGACCTGATGCCGCAGGTGTGAGGCTTAGAGCGGCGGGCGTGGCTCGGGCAGACCGGGTGCCAGCACATGAGCCAGATGGCTCAGGACCGGGTCGAAGATGCCCATCTTGCGCAGGTGATCATGCGTGCGCAGGACATAGTCGGGGTTCTCTCCGGAGCTTCCGCGGCCCTGGCGCACCAGTTTGAGTAATTCCTCGGCCGGCAGGCGGCCAGCATATTGCAGGTGTTTGCGGTCGGCCACATAGACCAGCGCCCGGATACGGCGGCCGTCCTCGAGCCTGACGGGCAGATGGCGTTCGAGATAGACGGAGGTCGCCTGCTCGCGCTCGCGCAGATACGCGATGGTCCCGGCGGCATGGGGGGGCGCCACCCTGAAGGCGAGCCCTCGGCAAATGCCGCCACGATCGAGCCCAAGCACGAGGCCCGGCCGTTCCGGGGTGCCGCGATGGACATGCGAGAAGACGCAGAGCGAGCGATGATAGCCGTTGAGTCGGGCCGCCACGCTTTCCTCGAAGGCGAAGCCGGGGCGCCAGATCAACGAACCGTAGCCGAAGACCCACAGATCGTCAGAAGCTGCATTCGCTGTCATCGTTATCCCACAGTTTCGCCGTCAGAAGCTGCTTGACGAAGGAAGCGTTCGAATCGGCCGAGAGAATGGCGGGTCTGGCGCTTCCTGCGACCGGGAGCTAACAATCCGGCCGCTTTCGCGCAATGGATCGCTGCTGCATGACCGACCTCCCTTCCGAGCGCCGCCGAGGCCGCTTCTGGCTTTATGCGCCCTTCGCTCTGCTCGTGCTGCTGGCCTTGGCCTGGTCCGGCTTCTGGTTCGTCGTCAAAGGGCGGGTGGTCGAGGGGCTTGACCTCGTTGTTGCCCGCGAGGCGCAGATGGGCCGAACGTGGACATGCAGCGATCGCTCCGTCGCAGGCTTTCCCTTTCGGATCGACGTCCGCTGCGCGGGGTTGACGCTGACCTCGTCGCGCTGGGGCGATACGGTCAAGGTCGAGACTGGCCCGAGTGTGGCGGTCGGACAGATCTATACGCCCGGCCTCGTCATCCTGGAGGTGAAGGGGCCGCTGCAGGCTGCCCTGCCTGAAGGCCGCAAACTTGATCTCGGCTGGAGTCAGCTCGAGGCCAGCCTGGCGTTGAAAGAGCGCGAGCCCGAGCGTTTCTCCATGGTGCTGGTCGAGCCGAATGCGACATTGACCGCGCCCGGCGCGAGCGACGAAACCTGGCGCGCCAATCAGCTGGACGTGCATCTGCGCCGAAACCCGGCGCGTTTTGCGACCGAGCAGGTGGCGGATCTTGCGCTGACAGCGAAAGGCTCGGTGCTGCCCGCGCTCGATGCGCTGCTCGGAACCACTGAACCTGGTGATGTCGAGATGCAGGCGAGTCTGACGCAATCGCTGGCGTTCAAGGCCGGGTTCAATCCCGATGCGCTCGAAGCCTGGCGTACCACCGGCGGGCAGATCGAACTGATGCGACTGCTGATGACAAAGGGGGCTGCCCGGCTCGAGGCGAGCGGGCGTCTGCTGCTCGACCAGACGCATCGCCTGTCCGGTCAGATCGATGCCGGTGTCGCCGGCATCGACCGGATTGGCGGCATAAAGCTCGGTGGTCTTGCCGCTGGTCTTGGCGGACTGCTTGGTGGCAAGCCGAGCGGCGGCACACCTGGGCTTACGCCTCTGCCGCCGGTCGTCCTGCGCGAGGGTCGGGTCTATCTCGGGCCGTTCCGGCTGCCCCTGCAGCCCCTGGCGCCGCTCTACTGAACAGAAAAGGGGGCGTCACCGCCCCCTTTTCGTATCGTGCTGCCGATGAATTCAGGTCTCAGTTCGCGGGCAGGGCGGCGCGCGGTGCTTCGATCCTGGTCAAGGCCTTCTTGACCGCTTCCTGCACCTTCTCAAACGCGCGAACCTCGATCTGCCGGACGCGTTCGCGCGAGACCCCGAATTCCTCGGAGAGTTGCTCTAGCGTGATCGGGTCATCGGCCAGGCGCCGAGCCTCGAAGATCCGGCGTTCGCGCGGATTGAGCACCGTCAGTGCTTCGCGCAGCGCCTGGTGGCGGTTGTCGCTTTCCTCGGAGTCGGCCAGGCGACGTTCCTGGCTTTCGCTGTCGTCGACGAGCCAGTCCTGCCATTCGCCCTCGCCATCCTCGCGCAACGGCGTGTTCAGCGACGCATCGCCGCCGAGGCGGCGGTTCATGTCGATGACGTCCTGCTCGTTGACGCCGAGCTTGGTCGCGATCGTCTTGACCTGATCCGGCTTGAGATCGCCCTCGCCAAGTGCCGAAATCTTGCTCTTCGCCTTGCGCAGGTTGAAGAACAGCTTCTTCTGGTTGGCGGTGGTGCCCATCTTCACCAGCGACCAGGAGCGCAGGATATATTCCTGGATCGAGGCCTTGATCCACCACATCGCATAGGTTGCAAGACGGAAGCCCTTGTCGGGCTCGAAGCGCTTGACCGCCTGCATCAGGCCGACATTGCCTTCGGACACGACTTCGCCGATTGGCAGGCCGTAGCCGCGATAGCCCATGGCGATCTTGGCCACCAGCCGCAGATGCGAGGTGACGAGCTTATGCGCCGCATCGCGGTCGCCATGCTCGCGCCAGCTCTTGGCGAGCATGTATTCCTCGCTCGGCTCCAGCATCGGGAACTTGCGAATTTCTTCGAGATAACGTGAAAGTCCGCCCTCCGCGGACATGACGGGCAGCGATGCAATCGCCATGCTCGTTTCTCCTTTCCTGGCTCCCGCTTCGCGGCAAGCCAACCGCGCGAACGACCCTCGCGCAGGTTTTGGATGATGTGCCTGAACCAACGCGCGAACCCTGTGAGGGTTCGTCGAGCCCGGCCCCATGCGGCGCCCCTTAAGCCATCCGCATCCAAGCCTCATTATATGCCAATGGAGCTTGGCGGAAAGTGGGCGAAGTGGCCAGATTAGCTCACAGGGCCGCGAGTTCCGCTTGCAGATTTGCAAAATCGGCAGGCGGAGGCGCTTCGAAATACATTTCCGCCTCCGTCACCGGATGGGCAAAGCCGAGTACCGTTGCATGCAGTGCCTGCCGGCCGAGGGCGGCCAGTGCATCGCGTGCGCCGTCAGGAAGGCGGCTTGCCTTGGTCATGTAGCCGGAGCCATAGAGCTGGTCGCCCAGCAAGGGATGACCGAGATGGCTCATATGGACGCGGATCTGATGCGTGCGACCAGTTTCCAGCCTGCACTCGATCAGGCTGGCCAGGGCTTCGGTTTCCTCCTGCCCGCGAAGCAGCGGCGGATAGCGCTCCAGAACGGTGAAGTGGGTGATTGCCTCGCGGCCGCGGCCTTCGGCAACGACCGCCATCTTCTCGCGATTGCGGTGTGAACGCTCGAGGGCGGCCTCGATCGTGCCATGCGGCCTGCGCGGCGTACCCCAGACCAGCGCGAGATAGGCGCGCTCCAGCGGCCCGGTGCGGCCATGGTCGGCAAACTGCTTGGCAAGCCCCTGATGGGCCTTGTCGGTCTTGGCCACGACGAGAAGCCCGCTGGTATCCTTGTCGAGCCGATGCACGATGCCGGGTCGCCTGACGCCACCAATGCCGGAGAGGCTGTCTCCGCAATGAGCGATCAGCGCATTGACCAAAGTACCGTCCTCATGTCCCCCCGCGGGATGAACGACGAGGCCGGCCGGCTTGTTGATCACGATCAGAGCATCGTCCTCATAGACGACCTCGAGCGGGATCGATTGGCCCAGGGGCGCGGGCGGCCTGGCCGCAGGCATGACCAGGGTCAGGACGTCGCCGGCGGCGACCTTCCGGCTCGGATCGCCTGCGATCGCGCCGTTGAGGCTCACACCACCCTCCCGGATGACCTGCTGCAGGCGGGCGCGTGAGATTTCGCCGGCAAGCATGGCGAGCGCCTTGTCGAGGCGCATTCCTGCCTGCTCCGGAGCGACATGCAGGCTGACGCCCTCTGCGTTGTCCGGGGAGGTCGATAGTGGGGCAGTAGGTTCGGTGTTCATGCAGACCGCTATAAGGGGCGGGAGGGAGACCCGCACCCCTTTTCGCGCGATCGCCCGTGCAGACGAGGCGAGCGCGCTGGCCGGCGCGCTCGCCGGTCAGCCGAAGAGGCGGAACTTTGCCTTGGCGGCCGTGGCCGGTTGAACGTCTTCGGGGCCCGGGTCGTCCGGTGCGTGCGATACCGGGAAGATCACCGGGGAGGGGCGATGATCGCGGACCGAGGCTGAGGTCGCAGGAGCCACTGTCGCCTCGGCGACCGGAGTTGGGAGCTTGGCCGCGACGGCCGGTTCACCCTTGGCGACAGGCTCGGTCGCAGGCTTCTCGTCCCCTGCAGGCTTCGCGGGTTCGATTTTCGCCGGCTCGGGTGCGACGAGCGTTGCCTGCTCGATCACCGGTTTGGCGGTCTCGACGGGTGCCATCGTCTCGGCACGCCCTTCCAGCAGCGGTGCGGAATCGTCGAGATCGGCCAGCACATCGTCGATCGCCGGCGCCTGGCTGACGAGTGTCGCCGGAGGAACCGTCCAGACGAAGGCATCGAGGCGCCCGGAAATCGGCGAGACGGGCAGCCAATGGTCAGAGACCAGCCCGTCCGCGACCCAGGCTGCGTCACGCGGCGCGCGCGTGGCGCGCGAGAGCCATTCGCGAACCCGGCCGGCCGAACCATGTTCGGCCTCTTCGAGTTCGGCCATGAGCAGGCAGACGCGGACGGACGCACCGCCGGCCAGCAGCGGCTTCAGCGCCTGGCGGGCCTTGGCGAAATCACGGGCATGGATCGCCGCGCCGGCCAGAGCCAGCACGCCTTCCGGATCGGCCGGACGCAGCCTTACGAGCGTTTCGGCCCGTGCGAGCCGGTCCTGCGCGCTGTCACCGGGGCGCACATCGAGATAAGCGGCGGCGATGTCGGGATGCGGGACCTCGCGCCAGGCGGCTTCGAGCAGCTTGGCGGCCTTTCGGATATCGCCGCGCTCGGCGAGCATGCGCCCTGCAAGGGCAGCTGCCGGCGTGAGGCCTGGGGCGAGTTTTGTCGCTTCCAGGGCGGCGGCCAAGGCCTTCTCCGGTTCGCTGCCCTTCGCGTCGAGGGCTTCCGCCGCCAGCAGCACAGCGCGCTGGCGCTTGGCATCCGCCTTTTCGGCGAGACGCAGGGCGGCGCGGCGTTCGACGGCTGTGCGCGCTGCTTGCCAGTCTCCGGCGCTGGTGTGGAAATCGAGCAGGGCGTCATTGGCCCAGGCAAGCGAGGGGGAGCGCCGCACGGCGTCGTCCGCGAAGGCGCGCGCAGCCGTCATGTCGCCACGGCGACGGGCCTCGACGAAGAGACCGCGCAGGCCGAGCACGCGAGTTTCCGGCTTGTCGAGCATGGCCTTGAAGGCGGCTTCCGCCCGGCCCCTGTCACCCGAGAGCTGGGCCGTCTGTGCTTCGAGCAGCAGGGTCAGCGGCTCGTTGCCGGAAAACTTGCGGGCGTCGACGGCGTAGCGGCCGGCAGCCACTGGATCACCCGCACCGATTGCGACCATGCCACGGGAGACGGCCTCGAAGCCGCGGGCCCGACGTCGCGCTCGCGAGGCGAAGCTGAAGGCCGAGGGCAGGCCCAGAACGAAGCGCACCGCGGCCCATCCGAGCATGGCGAGGAAGGCCAGGATGATGACGCCGATTGCCGCGATCGCGACGCTCGTCTCGATGCGGTAGCCCTGCCAGAGGACCGAGACCTCGCCGGGGCGGTCGGCCAGCCAGACGGCACCAGCCGCGAGGCAGGCAATGACAAAGAGATAGAGCAGCACGCGAACCATTGAACGCTATCCTCCGTCAGCCACCCGCGCCGAGCGCGGCAACCGCATCCTGTGCAATCCTGCCGATCGCGGCGTCAGCGGCAGCGCGCCTCTGCAAACTGGTGCCGAACTCGGCACTGTCCCGCCGCGCCGGCTCGGGCAATTGAGCCCAGAGGCCGGCGGCCTTGCCGAATTCGTTATGCGCAAGCGCATTCTCCAGGCGGATCACCAGCGTTGCAGGGTCGTTTGCGCCGGTATCTCCGACCGGGCGAATGGTGACGACCTTGCTGGCGAGCCCAAGCAGGCGATCCTGCCAATCCTTGGCGGCCGGCGTCATTTCGCGATCGAACATGGCGCGATGAACCCGGAATTGCGCCAGCAGCGCATCCTGCGTCGGTGCGCCGGTTGTGGCGACGGCGGAGAGCGCGGCCAGTTGTTCGGCCGAGCCGCCGCCCTTGCCGAGAGCCGCGATATCGGCCGCGAAGGGCCTGCCGGCAGAAAGCGCGCCCTGGATGCGTTCGGCGAGCACGATGCGCGCGGCGGCAAATGCCTGCGGGCTCGGCGAGGCCGCGGACTTGGCCAGCGTCTCGACGGTGCCGAGGCGTTGCGTCAGCCCGGCGATGGCGGAGCTGTTCTCGGCCGTGGCCGGGGCGGGAGCGTTTGCGAGTTCCGCCAGCCGTGCTGCGGCGGTCTTTGCTTCCGCGGCGGCAGTGGCGGCAGCTTCCGATGTCGCGCTGACCCGGCGATCGAGCGCCTCCAGCGCTGCGCGCTGGGGCAGGCTTGTGACAGCACTTTGCAGATTGGTCGTCGTGCGCTGCAGGGTCTCTATGCGCCCCTTCAGTTCGGCGATCTGCTGTTCGCTGGTATCGGGCGTCGAGCGGGAACCGACCAGTGTCATGAGACCCGCCCCAAGGATGCCGCCGATCAGGCCGGTGGCGGCCAGAGCAGCCCATGGCAGCCGCGGAGGGGGAGACGGCTCGCCTGAAACGGGCGGCGCAGGCACAGATGGAGCCAAGCCAACGGGCTCAGGCGCCGGAGATGTGATTCCGGGTGTGAATTCACTGGGTTGCGTGGCTGCGGGGGGAGGCTGGTCCGTCTCTGCCGAAGCAGCTTCTGGTGTCGTGGTCACTGCCGCCTCTACCCTACCGTCGATGGTCGGGGGAGTTCGCCGCTGGCGTCCGCGCGGCGTGGCTGTCTGCGGCTCGCTCATCGCATCCTTGTCCGTCTCGACGCCGGCCGGCGCGGCCACGGCCTGTCTAACATCCCCTGCGCGACGATTGCGAGCGGTCACTTGATCCAGCGCGGCCAGCAGGGCCGCCTCTTCGGGGTATTCCGCAACCAGAACCGTGCTGGCGCCTGCTGCGATCAAGGGGGCCGCAACCTCCGCCGAAAGCGTGACATGCGTCAGTTCCAGCGCCTGTTCACTGAGAGCGGAGGCGCGTGTCAGGGCGAGGAAGGTCTGGGCGCCTCGTGGTGAATAGTGAAGTGCGGCTTCGGCGCGCCCATCCCGCAGGCTGGCGGCCGCCACTTCGGGCAGGCTGGGCTTGGCCTCGGCCGCATAGGCCGTCCAGTTCGCGATCTCGTAGCCAGCCTTGCCCAGGCGCTCCGCGATATCGTCATGGCGGTCCCGGCCAGCGACCAGAAGCAGGCGTGCCGGCGTGGGGATGTTGCGCTGGACCAGAGCGATCAGGTCGTTGCGGTCGCCATCGGCACTGCGGGCATCCTCGAAACCGGCGTCGCGCATCTTCGCGGCCGTCCGCGCCCCGACGGTGAAGACCGGCAGGTCCCGCCAGGCGGATGGGGCATCGGCGAGGGCCGTCACAGCATTGCCGCTGGTCAGGATCAACGCCGCGAATGTGCCCTTGGGTACCGGTTCGGCGAGGCGGACCACATCGAAAAGCGGCGCCACGATCGGCTCATGTCCATGGGCGGCGAGCGCGCGAGCGCTGCGTTCGGCATCCGCCTGCGGTCTGAACACGAATACGCGCATGCGCCCTCCTGTCGCGTCGTTGGCGTTCATGGAACACCCGGCCTCATGAGTAGATCCCCGCCGGAGCCCTGGCGCGCAAGGCGCGTCCGAGTTCGGCGCCACGTTCCGCGGCCTCGCTGACGGGACCGCTGCAGCTATCTTCGGCCATCGCCGTGCCGTCGGGCGAGAGCAGCAGCCCGCGCAAATGGAAGCGGTCGCCCTCGACGGTGGCATGACCGGCGATCGGTGTCCGGCAGGAACCGTCGAGCTCGGTCAGGAAGGCACGTTCGGCGGCGAGTGCGATGCCGGTGTCACGGCAAAGGATCGGCTGGACAGCTTCCGTGCTTGCGGTGTCACCGATGCGAACCGCAACAGCGATCGCACCCTGGCCGACGGCCGGAAGCGATTCCTCGATGGAAAGGATGCCGCTTGCCTTGTCGGCGAGCCCGAGCCGCTTCAGCCCGGCGATGGCGAGCAGGGTCGCGTCGATCTCTCCACTCGCCACCTTCTCCAGCCGCCTTGCGACATTGCCGCGCAGCAGGACGATCTCGAGATCGGGCCGGGCGCGCCTCAGCATGGCCTGGCGGCGCAGCGAGGCCGAACCAACGACCGCGCCCTGCGGCAGGTCCGCAACGCGGGAAATGCCGCGTGCGATCAACGCGTCGCGCACATCCTCGCGGGGGAGATAGCCAGCGATGGTGAGGCCGTCGGGCAATTTGGTGGGAAGATCCTTGGCGGAGTGGACAGCGTAGTCGATCCGGCCCTCGATCTGAGCCTGGTCGATCTCCTTGGTGAACAGACCCTTTCCGCCGGCCTCCGAGAGGGGGCGATCGCGAATGGAGTCACCCGTCGTGACGATGATTTCGAGCGGCAGCTCGTCCTTTGCCCAGCCATGAGCCTCGGCGAGGCGGCGCGCGAACTCATTGGCCTGCGCCAACGCCAGGGGGCTGCCGCGCGTGCCGATGACAAAGCGGCCGACCTGGCGTCCGCGAACCGAAGCTGCGATCTCATTCATTCTCTTTGCGTCTTCCTGATGCCGGCCGCTGGCCGGCGAACTCCACGGCCTCTTGGCCTTATGCTCCGTGGCGCACTATACGAGGGAATCCCCGGCGCGAAACCGTCGGAGCTCCGCCCGCCTCTCCTTGTGGCCTGTTCCGGCCGAAACCTGTCCGAGATTTGTCGATCGATCATGCGCGTTCTGGGGATAGAGACGACTTGTGACGAGACCGCGGCTGCAATCGTTGGCGTCGATCGCGCCGGCGAGGCCAAAATCCTGTCCAACGAGATCCTGAGTCAGATCGCCGCACATGCGGCTTATGGTGGCGTGGTGCCGGAGATCGCGGCGCGCGCGCATGTCGAGGCCATCGACCGCATCGTCGCTCGCGCCTTCGCGAATGCCGGACTCAAGCCCTCCGAGATCGACGCGGTCGCTGCTGCTGCCGGGCCGGGTCTGGTTGGCGGCGTCATGGTCGGGCTGACCACGGCGAAGGCGATCGCGCTGGTAACCGGCCGCCCCTTCATTGCGGTGAACCATCTCGAAGCGCATGCGCTGACGGCGCGGCTGACCGACGACGTTGCCTTTCCCTATCTGCTGCTGCTGGTCTCGGGCGGGCATACGCAGCTCCTGGCGGTGCGCGGCGTCGGCGATTATCTGCGCCTGGGCGGAACCATCGACGACGCGGTCGGCGAGGCTTTTGACAAGATCGCAAAGATGCTCGGTCTGGCCTATCCGGGCGGCCCCTCGGTCGAGCGGGAAGCCGAGAAGGGCGATCCCGAACGCTTCGAGTTTCCGCGGCCGATGGCTGGGCGCCCCAATCCCGATTTCTCGCTTTCCGGCCTCAAGACCGCGGTCAGGCTGGTGGCCGAACGCATTGCGCCGCTCTCCGACCGCGACGTCGCCGATCTCTGCGCCTCCTTCCAGGCAGCGGTCGTCGACGTGCTGGTCGACCGCACGCGAGCGGGCCTGCGCGCCTGCCGTGGGGCCGGGATCATGCCCACGGCCTTGGTGGTCGCCGGTGGCGTTGCCGCCAACCAGCCGATCCGGCGCGGACTGACCCGCTTTGCGACCGAGGCCGGCCTGCCGATGGTCGCGCCGCCGGTCGCGCTTTGCGGCGACAATGGCGCGATGATCGCTTGGGCTGGGCTTGAGAGGCTGAGGCTCGGGCTTGTCGACGACATGAGCGCGGTTGCCCGGCCACGCTGGCCGCTGGACGAGTTCAAGGCCAAAGCGTGATCCGTGAGCGACGTGAGCGCGCCGAGATGAGCAAGGCCTTCGAGACAATCGGCGTCGTAGGCGGCGGCTCCTTCGGTGCCGCACTGGCTCTGGCCGCGGCGCGGGCCGGGCGAAACGTGCTGCTCTGGGCCCGTGATCCCGAGGCCATCGCGGCCATGCGGGAGCGTCGAGAGGTGCCGCGCCTGCCCGGCGCGACGTTGCCTGCCGCCGTATCGCCGGTTGCCGAGCTTGCCGCGCTTGCCGATGCACAGGCGCTGATCCTCGCGGTTCCGACCCAGGCGCTGCGACAGGTCTGCACCGCGCTCGCGCAAGCCTTGCCGGATGGCGTGCCGACGATCTCGGCGGCCAAGGGCATCGAGCAGAAGAGCGGCTTGTTCACGACGCAAATCATCGCCGAGCTTTGGCCCGGTGCGGTCCCGGCCATCCTGTCCGGTCCGAGCTTTGCCGCCGATATCGCACGCGGGTTACCGACGGCTCTGACACTGGCAGCGCGCGAGGCGGATCTGGCGCAGGATCTGGCCGAGGCGCTGAGTTCTGCCTCCTTTCGCATCTATCACGGCGTCGACATCCGTGGCGTCGAGATCGGCGGAGCCGCGAAGAACGTGCTGGCGATCGCAGCGGGGATCGCGATCGGGCTCGGCTATGGCGAGAGCGCCCGTGCCGCGCTGGTGGCGCGTGGCTTTGCCGAACTCAGGCGCTTCGGCGAGGCTTTTGGTGCGCAGCCGGAAACGTTGATGGGGCTTTCGGGGTTGGGCGATGTCGTGCTCTCCTGCGCGTCCGCACAGTCACGCAATTTCGCCTATGGGTTGGCGCTCGGCCAGGGCAAGACACCGGCCGAGGCCGCTGGAGGCAAACTGGCCGAGGGCGCCTTCACGACGTCGGTCCTGGCAGAGATGGCGCAGGCACGCGGCATCGAGACGCCCATCGCCGAGGCCGTTGCGGCCATTATCGCCGAACGCATCGGCGTTCGCGAAGCGGTCACGGGATTGCTGGCGCGACCGGTCCGGGCGGAGAACTGAGTTGGCGCGAAAGCCTCTGCGACGCGCGGCCATGGCGGTGAGTGCAGGTCTCGTGCTTGCCCTGGGGCTGGAGTTCCTGCAGATCGCCCGAACGGTTCCTGAACTCGCGGCTCCCGACGAACAGGCGACCCGCGTCCTCATCGAGAAGGCCGCACGTCAGCTGACCTTGGAACGGGATGGCCGCGTCCTGGCCCGCTATTCGGTGGCGCTGGGTTCGAGTCCGGTCGGTGATAAGGTGAAGGAGGGCGACGGCCGGACTCCGGAAGGCGTCTACGACATTGATTTCAAGCACCCGCGCAGCCGCTATCACCTCGCGCTTCGCATCTCCTATCCTGATCGCCTGGATCGTGAGGACGCCGAGCGCGCAGGTTTTGCCCCGGGTGGCGACATCATGATCCACGGCATTCGCAACGGGCTTGGCTGGCTGGGCCGGCTGCACCTCAGCCGCGACTGGACGGATGGCTGCATTGCGGTCACCAATGCCGAGATTCGCGGGATCTGGGCTCGCGTTGCGCAAGGGACCCGGGTCGAGATCCGGCCGTAACGCAGTGACGTAGCAGAGGCAGCAATGGCAGGCGACTGGTCGGATCTGAGCAAGCGGGTGGCGCGCGGCGTCGCTGAGGTACGGAAGACCACCGGCTCGGAGCTGGTTGCCGAGAGCATGCCGGTGGCGTTGGCCGGGCGTGTGCCGGCCGGACCGGTGATCCAGCATCGACGGCGGCGCGGCGACGACACCCACCGCTTCGTGCTGATTCTGCCCTTCGGCGAGGGCGAGGTCAGGGTCGAACTCGGCCCGCAGGATTATGCCGCGCTGACACGCGAGATGGTGCGATTCTGGAACGAACAGGGCGAGGCCGCGCTGCGTCCGCCTGCTCCGACGAAAGAGGATGACGTCTGATGGCTCACTGGCTGGTCAAATCCGAACCATCGGTCTGGTCCTGGGATGACCAGGTCAAGGCGGGCGCCAAGGGCACGCATTGGGATGGCGTGAAGAATCATACGGCCAAGCTCAACCTGATGGCGATGAAGCTCGGCGACCAGGTCTTCTTCTACCACTCGAACGAGGGGCTCGAGGTCGTGGGCATCGTCGAGGTCATCAAGGAGCACTATATCGCGAACCCAGGCGAGCCCTGGGTCTATGTCGACTTCAAGGCGGTGAAGCCGCTGCCGAAGCCTGTGACCCTTGCTCAGGTGAAGGCAACGCCGGAACTCGCCAAGATGGCGCTGGTCACGTCCTTCCGCCTGTCCGTGCAGCCGGTGACCGACGATGAATGGGCACTGGTCTGCAAGATGGGCGGGCTCTGAAGGATTGACGAGCTCTGCGACCTCTTGCGGTCGCAGGGGTCAAGCCATAACTATACCGTCCAGACGGTATAGTTATGGAGAATGGACGTGCGTAGCAGCAAGAAGGCGGCGTTGCTCGAGGCAGCGGGCGCGATCATCGTCGGGGGCGGTATCGACGCCCTGACTTTCGACAGGCTCGCAGCCGAAACCGGCGTGAGCAAGGGCGGCATTCTCTACCATTTCCCCGACAAGGAGCGCCTGCTGATCGCTCTGGTCGAGGGCATCATCAGCCTTGTCGATCTTGCGATCGCCGAAGAACGCGCGAGCGCTGCCGAGCCCGATGGGCCGGGCCGCTGGCTGCGCGCCTATATCCGCATGGCCTTCACCGACGGAGGCGATGTCGACCGGCTGCTCGGGATCCTGCTGGCGGGATTGCCTCCGGAGTCGCCGGCGCTGGTGCCCTTGCTCAGCGCCGACCGTCGCTGGCTCGAGGCCGCCTGTTCGGATGGCCTGCCGCGCGGGCTGGCGATTGCCATCCGCCTTGCCGTCGACGGCGCCTTCGTCACCAAGCTCGACCCCGCCGATACGGCGGCTGCGCGCGAGGCGCTCCTTAAGCTGACCAAGGCCGCGCAATGACGCCTGCACGTGGTGCGGTGCCGGGGCGCGACCCGGCCGTCGATGCGATCAGGGGCATCGCCCTGTTCGGCATCCTCGTCGTCAACCTGCCCTTCTTCGCCATGCCGTTCGGCTTTGGCGGCGATTGGTGGCGCTCCGCCTTTCCCGGCGCTCTGGATCATCTTGCAGTGTTCCTGATCCAGGCCCTGTTCGAAGCGAAATTCGTTCTGATCTTCTCGTTTCTGTTCGGCTATGGCGCGGCGCGGCAGATCGCAACCAACGGCGAAGGGCGCTATCGGCGTCGCCTGCTCGCGCTCGGATTGCTCGGCGTTGCCCATGGCCTGCTGCTCTTCGCAGGCGATATCCTACTGGCTTACGCGCTTCTCGGAATGATCCTGCCGCTCGCGGCCCGCTGGTCGCTGGGACGCCTGCTCAAGGCGGCTGCCCTGATGTGGCTGCTGGCGATCCTGACCCATGCCCTGCTTGCAATCATCGGCATCATCGAGCCCGATCCGGCCACCGGTGCGGATGCAGCCGTCGTTGCGGTGCATCGTTCCGGCGATTTCCTGGCGATCGCGCGCTATCGGCTGATGGAATGGGCGATCTTCTATGGGCTGGCGCCCTTGATCACCTTGCCGCATGTCGCGGGCATGTTCTTCCTCGGCATGGCCGCCTTCCGCCATCTCGGCACCGCCTCGCTGAGCAGCCTCGCCGCACCGGGCGCGGCGTTGGCGCGCTTTCTCTGGCTGCCCGCCCTCGTCGGCAATTTCGCCTATGCCGCGGCGGCGATGGCGCCTCCCGGCCCGGCGAAACCGGCCTTTGCTGCAGCGGAACTCATCCTGCGCGGCGTCTTCCCGCCGCTGATGAGCCTCGTGATGATCGGCGCCGGCCTGAGTTTCTTCAACCGGCCGCTCGGCATGCGCATTGGCCGGATCTTTCAGGCGGATGGCCGCCTGTCCCTTTCGCTCTACATGTCCGAGTCGATCGTCTGCGTGCTGATCTTTCTCGGTTATGGCCTTGGCCTTTACGGGCGCCTCGGGCCCGCCGCCTGCATGCTCGCGGCAGCCGTCATCTACGCGTACCTGCTGGTGCTGGCGTCACTATGGTCGCGGAGTTTCAGCAAGGGGCCGTTCGAGTGGTTCGTCGAGCGCATGGCAGGGCCGCGTCGGTTGCGGCAATGACGGCCAATTTTGCGCGATAACGGGCAATCCGGCGCGTGGCGAACCGATCCGACCCTCGCCAAAAGTCTTTGAAACCAAAGTGCGAGGGCGCGTGGCTTGCCGCCGCTCTTTCGCGCTTTATGATGCGCGCAATTCGAAAGAAGCGGTCGTTATTTGCCGAGGAATCCGGCACTCATGCCATGAGCCGCGACGAAGATGGGCTGATTGCGGTGCAAGTCCGGGGAGAAGTCTTCTATGTCCGACAAGATCTATGACGTGCCGGCCGCATGGGCCAAAAAGGCGTATCTGAACGACGCCAAATACAAGAAGATGTATGCGGCCTCGATCAAGGACCCCGACAAGTTCTGGGCCGAGCACGGAAAGCGGATCGACTGGTTCAAGCCCTTCAGCAAGGTGCGGAACGTCAGCTACAAGCCGGGCAAGGTCTCGATCAAATGGTATGAAGACGGCACCACGAACGTTTCCTACAACTGCGTCGACCGGCATCTGGCGACGCGCGCCAAGCAGACGGCCATCATCTGGGAAGGCGACGATCCGTCGGAATCCAAGAAGATCAGCTACGGCCAGCTCTATACCGAGGTCTGCAAGTTCGCGAATGTGCTGAAGGCGCAGGGCGTCAAGAAGGGCGACCGCGTCACGATCTACATGCCGATGATCCCCGAGGCGACCTATGCGATGCTCGCCTGCGCGCGGCTCGGTGCGGTGCACTCGATCGTCTTCGGCGGCTTCTCTCCGGATTCGCTGGCCGGGCGCATCGCCGATGCGACCTCGGACGTGGTGATCACGGCCGATGAAGGCCTGCGCGGCGGGCGCAAGGTGCCGCTCAAGGTCAATGTCGACGCGGCGGCCGAAAAGGCCCCGGTCAAGACCGTGATCGTGGTCAAGCGGACCGGCGGCGATGTCGCGATGCAGGAGGGCCGTGACGTCTGGTATCACGAGGAGGCGGCGAAGGTCTCCGGGCATTGTCCGCCGGTCGAGATGAAGGCGGAGGACCCGCTCTTCATTCTCTACACCTCGGGTTCGACTGGTAAGCCCAAGGGCGTCCTGCACACCACCGCCGGCTATCTCGTCTATGCCTCGATGACGCATCAATACGTCTTCGACTACCATGACGGCGACATCTACTGGTGCACGGCCGATGTCGGCTGGGTCACCGGGCACAGCTATATCGTGTACGGCCCGCTGGCGAACGGCGCGACGACCCTGATGTTCGAGGGCATTCCAACCTATCCGACGATCTCGCGCTTCTGGGAGGTCGTCGACAAGCACAAGGTCAACATCTTCTACACCGCGCCGACTGCCATCCGTTCGCTGATGGGCGCCGGCGAGGAGCCCGTGAAGAAGACCAAGCGTAAGTCGCTGCGCCTGCTCGGCTCGGTCGGCGAGCCGATCAAYCCGGAGGCCTGGGAGTGGTATCACCGCGTCGTCGGGGATGATCGCTGCCCGATCGTCGATACCTGGTGGCAGACCGAGACGGGCGGAATCCTGATCACGCCGCTGCCCGGTGCGACCAAGCTCAAGCCCGGCTCGGCAACAAGGCCCTTCTTCGGCGTCAAGCCGGAGATCGTCGATGCCGAAGGCAAGGTGCTGGAGGGGGCGACCGAAGGCAATCTGGTGATTGCCGAGAGCTGGCCCGGCCAGATGCGCACGGTCTATGGCGACCACAAGCGCTTCGAGGAAACCTATTTCGCCACCTACCCAAACAAGTACTTTACCGGTGACGGCTGCCGGCGCGACGCAGACGGCTATTACTGGATCACCGGCCGCGTCGACGACGTGATCAACGTGTCCGGCCACCGCATGGGCACGGCGGAGGTCGAGTCGGCACTGGTGGCGCATCCGAAGGTCTCGGAGGCCGCGGTGGTCGGCTATCCCCATGACATCAAGGGGCAGGGCATCTACGCCTATGTCACGCTGATGCAGGGAGAGGCGTCGAGCGAGGCGCTGCGCAAGGAACTGGTCGCCCATGTGCGCAAGGAGATCGGCCCGATCGCCTCGCCGGATCTGATCCAGTTCGCGCCCGGCCTGCCGAAGACSCGGTCGGGCAAGATCATGCGCCGYATCCTGCGCAAGATCGCCGAGGACGAMTTYGGCGCSCTCGGCGAYACGTCGACGCTGGCCGATCCSGCCGTSGTCGACGATCTGATTTCAAACCGTCAGAACAAGCGCAAGGCGGGCTGAGGCCGGCCACAGCATCGGTGCGAAGAGCGGAAAGTGGTTATCGCACCGATGCAAACACAAGAAGGTCAGATGATCTGATCGCTCCGACATCGTGCCCGACCTTGTGGCGCGCATGATGTCTCAGGATGCATTTGCGGGGAGACGGTGATGGTCGGGATTTTGCCCGACCATGGCGGCTCAGTCAGTCTTCCCTGCACTCTTGCGCTTGCTGGTGCCGGGCATCTTCCGTCCGTACAATTCGAGCCTGTGACGGACGATCTCATAGCCGAGTTCGGCAGCGATCTTGGCCTGTAGCGCCTCGATCTCCGGCGACGAGAATTCGACGACTTGACCGGTCTCGACATCGATCAGATGATCATGGTGATGCTGGTCTGCGTGCTCGTAGCGCGAGACGCCGTCCTCGAACGCGTGGCGTTCGATCGCGCCTTGAGTCTCCAGCAGCTTCATCGTCCGATAGACCGTCGACAGCGACAGGGTCGGGTCGTGCGCGAAGGCGCGCGTGAAGATGCCCTTGGCGTCGGGGTGGTCGTCGGCCTCGGCCAGCACGCGCAGAATCAGCCGGCGCTGCTGCGTCATCCGCAGTCCCGCCCGCCTGAGTTCCTCCTCGAAGAGGGCTACCCGTTTGTCGATTCCCTTCATGCCACCGGGATAGCATGTTGAGACGCATTCGCAAAAATTGAGGCTTATCGCAAATCATTTGCAATTGCGTTGACAGATGCAAGTGATTTGCATTAGCGTAAATGGATCGAGCCTGTAGCAGGAGAGATCATGCCTTCGCGTCGACGCTTCACGATTCTGGCCGCCGCCATCGCCTTCGCGGCCGGTTTTGCAGCAACGAGCCAGGGAGTGTTGGCTCAGGCGGGGCAGGCCAAGCCGTTGCGCGTCGTCACGACCTTCACGGTGATCCAGGACATCGCGCAGAACGTCGCTGGCACTGCAGCGATCGTGGAATCGATCACCAAGCCCGGTGCCGAGATCCATGACTACCAGCCGACGCCGCTCGATGTGGTGAAGGCGCAATCGGCCGATCTCGTGCTCTGGAACGGCTTGAATCTCGAGCGCTGGTTCGAGCGCTTCTTCGAGAACGTCAAGGATGTGAAGAGCGCGGTCGTGACCGAAGGCATCGTGCCGATGGGCATCAAGGAGGGCCCCTATGAGGGCAAGCCCAATCCGCATGCC
The DNA here is from genome assembly GCF_056401655.1 of Allobosea sp. P4_E12. Classification (NCBI taxonomy): domain Bacteria; kingdom Pseudomonadati; phylum Pseudomonadota; class Alphaproteobacteria; order Hyphomicrobiales; family Alloboseaceae; genus Allobosea; species Allobosea sp. P4_E12. The sequence goes on from NZ_JBFUIY010000005.1 coordinate 41,541, forward strand.
TGGATGTCGACGGCGAGCGCGCTGATCTATGTCGAGAACATTCGAAAGGCGCTGGCGGCTGCGGACCCTGCGAATGCCGAGACGTATTCCAGGAACGCGAAGTCCTATTCCGAGCAGATCAGGGCGATCGACGCGCCGTTGCGTGCCCGGCTCGACAAGGTGCCGGAAGGCCGCCGCTGGCTCGTTTCCAGCGAAGGCGCCTTCAGCTATCTCACGCGCGATTTCGGCTGGCGGGAGGCCTATCTCTGGCCGATCAATGCCGATGAACAGGGCACACCGCAGCAGGTGCGTCGCCTGATCGATCTCGTGCGCAAGAACACGATTCCCGCCGTCTTCAGCGAGAGCACGATCTCCGACAAGGCTGCCAGGCAGGTCGCCCGCGAAACCGGAGCGGCCTATGGCGGCGTCCTCTATGTCGACTCGCTTTCCGCCGAGAACGGGCCGGTACCGACCTATCTGAAGCTGCTGGAGGTGACCGTCGACACGATCGCGAAGGGGTTCGGGCAGTGAACATTCATGTGACTGGCCGACCGGGCGCGCTTGGCCTGACACCCTCGATCACGGTCGAGGGCGTGACGGTGCGCTACAGCAATGGCGTGACAGCGGTGAACGATGCCTCCTTTGCCCTCGGCGCGGGCACGATCTGCGCGCTGGTCGGCATCAATGGCTCGGGCAAGTCGACCCTGTTCAAGACGCTCATGGGCTTTCTTAAGCCGGCTCAGGGCCGCGTCGCGATCGCGGGATTGGAGGTGCGGCAGGCGTTGAAGCGCGGGCTCGTCGCCTATGTGCCGCAGTCCGAGGAGGTCGACTGGAGCTTTCCGGTTCTCGTCGACGATGTCGTGATGATGGGACGCTACGGCTATATGGGCCTGATGCGCATGGCCCGGCGCGCCGACAAGGAGGCCGTCGAGGAGGCGCTCGCGCGCGTCAATATGCTGGATTTCCGACGCCGCCAGATCGGGGAACTCAGCGGTGGCCAGCGCAAGCGCGTCTTTCTCGCGCGGGCGTTGGCGCAGGGCGGGCAGGTCATCCTGCTGGACGAGCCCTTCACCGGTGTCGACGTCAAGACCGAGGATGCGATCGTCGGCCTGATGCGGGAATTGCGGTCCGAAGGGCGCCTGATGCTGGTTTCGACCCATAATCTCGGCTCGATCCCGGATTTCTGCGACCAGGTCGTGATCTTCAACAAGACCGTGCTGGCGGCCGGCCCGACCGCGACCACCTTCACGGAAGCCAATCTGCAACGGGCCTTCGGCGGCGTACTCCGGCATTTCCGGCTCGGGGGCGCGCAACTCCACGACGATGCCGACGACCGGCGCGTCACCGTCCTGACCGACGACGAACGTCCGCTCGTACTCTATGGCGAGCGCGATCACGAGGTGGTCGTCGACGCCAGCAGGGATGCGGTCCGGTGATCGACCTCCTGCTCGAACCCTTCGCCTACCAGTACATGGTCAAGGCCATCTGGGTCTCGGCGCTGGTTGGCGGCGTCTGCGCCTTCCTGTCCTGCTATCTGATGCTCAAGGGCTGGTCGCTGATGGGCGACGCACTGGCGCATGCGATCGTGCCGGGCGTCGCGCTCGCCTATCTGCTGAAGCTGCCCTATGCCGCCGGTGCCTTCCTCTCCGGCCTGCTGGCAGCGCTCGCCATGTCCCTGGTCCGGGTGCGCACGCAATTGCGGGAAGATGCGGTGATCGGCATCGTCTTCACCACGTTCTTTGCTGTCGGGCTGCTGATCGTCTCGATCAACCCGACTTCGGTGAACGTCCAATCGATCGTGCTCGGCAACATCCTGGGTATCTCCGACGAGGACGTCGTCCAGGTCGCGATCATCGCCTTCGTCTCTCTGGTGATCCTGATAGTGCGCTGGAAGGACCTGATGCTGGTCTTCTTCGACGAGAACCAGGCACGCAGCGTCGGGCTCTCGCCGACGCGCCTGAAGATTCTCTTCTTCGTGCTCCTCAGCGCCTGCACGGTCGCAGCCCTGCAGACGGTCGGAGCCTGCCTCGTGATCGCCATGGTGGTGACGCCGGGCGCAACCGCCTACCTGCTTACCGACCGTTTCGGTCGCCTGATCATCATCGCGGTTGCGATGGGTGTCACGACCAGCGCGATCGGCGCCTATGCCAGCTACTTTCTCGACGGTTCGACCGGCGGGCTGATCGTGGTCTTCCAGACCGTATTGTTCCTGCTCGCCTTCATCTTCGCGCCTAAGCACGGCCGTCTTGCGGCGCGCCGGGCGGCCCGGGCCCTTCCGGAGCAAGCCGCATGAGCCTGATCGAAACCTGGTTCCTTTCGCCGTTCGCGCATGAGTTCATGCAGCGGGGGCTGATCGTCGCGGTGCTGGTCGGCCTCGTCTGCGCGGTGCTTTCCTGCTTCCTCGTGCTCAAGGGCTGGTCGCTGATGGGTGATGCGGTCTCGCATGCGGTGCTGCCCGGTATCGTGCTCGCCCATATCCTGAGCTTGCCGCTGGCGATTGGCGCCTTCGCTGCCGGGCTCGGCTGCTCCGTCGGTATCGGCTACCTCAAGCAAAACAGCCGGGTGAAGGAGGACACGGTGATGGGCATCGTCTTCTCCGGCATGTTTGCGCTGGGGCTGGTGCTCTTCGTCAAGGTCGATAGCGACCAGCACCTGATGCACATCCTGTTCGGCAACATGCTCGGCGTGCGTTGGGCCGATATCGGGGAGACGGCGCTGATCGCGGTGCCGACCATCGCGATCATGCTGGCGAAGCGGCGCGATTTTCTGCTTGTCTCCTTCGATCCGGCTCATGCGCGTGCCATTGGCCTGCCGGTCGCAGCGCTGCATTTCGGCTTGCTGATACTGCTGGCGCTGACGATCGTCGCGGCACTCAAGGCAGTCGGTATCATCCTGGTCGTTGCGATGCTGATCGCGCCGGGGGCCATCGGCTATCTGATGACGCGCCAGTTCGACCGAATGCTCATCGTGGCGGCCGGCGTCGCGACCGTCTCAAGCGTGCTCGGCACGATCCTGAGCTTTCATCTCGATGCCGCGACCGGCCCATGCATTGTCGTGGTCCAGGCCGGCTTCTTCCTCGCGGCGCTTGCCCTCAATCTCTGGCGCGCCTCGCGACGCGCCAGTCTCAGCGTCAGCGCGTCATGGGTGCAATGACGCTCACGCGGCCCTGGTCTGGTTTCTCGCCAGGCCCGGAACGATGCCGGAGAGGATCTCGTAGGAGCGCTTGCGAGCGCTGTGATCGTGGATCGGTGCGGTGACCATCACCTCGTCGGCCCCCGTCGCGTCGAGGAACGCATCGAGCTGGCGCTTCAGGCTTTCCGGCGAGCCGACGAAGGCGTAGCGCAGCATCTGCGAGACATGCGCCTTCTCGGCCGGGGACCAGTAGCTTTCGATATCGTCGATCGGTGGCTGCAGCTTGCCGCGCGTGCCGCGAATCATGTCGATGAAGCGCTGCTGGACTGAGGTGAAGAGATAGCGAGCCTCCTCATCCGTATCGGCGGCAATGACGTTGATGCCCGGCATCGCATAGGGCCGATCCAACTGCTCTGACGGCTTGAAGCGCTCGCGGTAGATCGCAAGCGCCTGAATCAGTGCGTCCGGTGCGAAATGCGAGGCGAAGGCGTAGGGCAGGCCGAGTTCTGCAGCGAGCTGCGCGCCAAACAGGCTGGAACCCAGGATCCAGAGCGGCACCTCGGTGCCTCCCCCTGGCACGGCCTGCACCACCTGCCCGGGCTGCACGGGCGCGAGGAAAGCCTGCACCTCGAGCACATCCTGAGGAAAGCTGTCCGAGGCCATCGGGTCGCGTCGCAGGGCCCGGACCGTGCGCTGGTCGGTGCCCGGAGCGCGGCCGAGGCCGAGGTCGATTCGGCCCGGATAGAGCGATTCCAGCGTTCCGAACTGCTCGGCAATGACGAGAGGCGCGTGGTTGGGCAGCATGATGCCGCCGGCACCAAGGCGGATGGTCTTGGTTCCAGCCGCAAGATAGCCGATCACCACCGCCGTTGCGGCGCTGGCGATGCCGACCATGTTGTGATGCTCGGCGACCCAGTAGCGGCGATAGCCGAGCGCCTCGGCGTGGCGGGCAAGGTCGAGCGAATTGCGCAGAGCGTCGCCGGGCTCCTGCCCCTCGATCACCGGGGAGAGGTCGAGGACCGAGAAATCAACCATGCAGCGCTCCTGCGTATCGACGCCCGGCTCATCATGCCGCGCCGGTGGCAGATGGGAGTGCTGCCGGCTTGCGTCCAGCCCCTTCGCGATCTGGCATGGCGCCAATGCAGAAGCGTTCTGGCGAGACGATCCATCCGCGACGCGGCACACTGGACGGCGGCTCGAAACGGCTCCAGAAGGGCGCAATCGATGCGGCGGAGTGAGATATGAAGCAGGAGATCAAGCAAATCTCGGCAGAGCTCCTGATCCGCAATGGCTACCAGGGCTTCCGCTTCCGGGATGTCGCAGACGTCCTCAACACGACGCGCGCGAACATCCACTACTACTACGGCAACAAGCTCAACCTCGCCGAGGAGGTAATTGTCGACTACGTCGAGCAGACGCTGGCCAACTGGGAGGCGAACTGGCGCAGCGACAAGAGCTTTGAAGAGAAGATCCATGGCATGATGGAGTCGAACCGTCAGCGCTATCTCCGCTACAATCCAACGGCCACGACCGCCAATCCCTGGAGCCTGATCGGCCGGATGCGGCTGGAGCAGGATGTGATCGGCCCAAAAGCGCGCGAGGCGCTGGCTCAGTTCGGTGCGACGCTCGAGAATCTCGTGGTCGCCGGAATTGATCAGGCCGTGGCACGGGGCGAGCTTTCCAACGACATCCCGCGCGGCGATATCGCGCTGCAACTGGTCGCCATCGCCAATAGCGCCGGGCCGATCACGCAGGATGGCGGGAATTTCGATCGGCTCGAGCAACTCTATCGCTCATTCAGCCGTATCGTGCACCATGCCTATGGTCCCAGGCGGGCCTAGCGCCCGGCTCAGGGAACGCTGAGGCGGGCTTCGCGTTTCGTTTCATGTCGCGGCGTATATCGCGACAATCAGTGATCCGAAGCGGGGGATGTCATGGCGAGCGCGGTCAAGAAGGCCAATCCGGCCACGCAAAGCCTGCGCAAGGAGCAGGCGGAGCAAAGGAAGGCGCAACGCGGGAAGGGCAAGGACGCCGAACTGAACGATGCTCTTCGGGCGACCTTTCCGGCCAGCGATCCTGTTGCCTTGGAAAGCCCGACGAGAACAGGAGCGGCGAAGCGGACGTGATCCGGTGGCTCAAGCTTCGACTATCGTTTGCATACATATTTCCTGGTTATTTGGGGCTGTCTTCGAATGCCTTAGCTGAAGGGGCCTGCATCCGCATGATTTTGCATGCAAGATGTGAGAGGCGTTGACGCCCCGCCGGGGTGCACCCATAGTCGGCGCCCTTGTCGCCAACGCCTGCCGAGCCATGCCCCGCCCGACGCCTTCCTCCGCCCTTGCGAAACTGCGTGTTCTCGATCTGTCACGTGTGCGGGCCGGGCCGACCTGCGCACGCGTCTTTGCGGATTTTGGTGCGGACGTGATCAAGGTCGAAAGCCCGCCGGGGCTCGATCCGAACGAGAACATGAGCGGCGCGCGGCATGGCTATGACATGCAGAACCTGCACCGCAACAAGCGCTCGCTGACGCTGAACCTGAAGACTGCCGAGGGCAAAGCGATCCTGCTCAAGCTGATCGAGAGCGCCGATCTGCTGATCGAGAATTTCCGCCCGGACGTGAAGGACAGGCTCGGGCTCGATTTCGACACGCTGCACAAGCTCAATCCGCGCCTGATCCTGGTCTCGGTCTCCGGATTCGGCCAGAGCGGTCCCTACCGGACCCGCGCCGGCTTTGACCAGATCGCCCAGGGGATGGGTGGAATGATGTCGGTCACCGGCCTGCCGGGGCAGGGGCCGGTGCGCGCCGGAATCGCCGTCGCAGACTCGGCTGCGGGCCTCTATGGCGCGCTTGGGGCGCTGGTGGCGATTACCGAGCGCGAGACGTCGGGGCTCGGTCAATGGGTCCAGACCTCCCTGCTCGAAGCCCAGATCGCGATGATGGATTTCCAGGCTGCGCGCTTCCTGGTCGAGGGAACGGTGCCGCCGCAGGCCGGGAACGATCACCCCTATTCGACGCCGATGGGCGTCTACGCGACGAAGAACGGCCATATCAATATCGGCGTCGGCGCCGAGGGCCATTGGCGCTCCTTCTGCAAGGCGATCGGTCATCCCCAACTCGGCGACAACCCGGTCTATGACAGCATGGAAAAGCGTTACGACAAGCGCTCGGAACTGCGGGTCATCATCGAGAGCATCCTGACCCAGAGGGATTCGGCGCATTGGCTTGCGGCCTTCGAGGACCATGCCGTTCCGGCCGGACCGATCTATGCCGTCGACGAGATGTTCGACGACCCGCAGGTGCAGCATCTCGGCATCGCACAGCCGGTCAGCCATCCGATCCTTGGGGATTTCAGGGTGGTGGGCGAGCCGGTCGGCCTGTCGCGGACACCCGCCGGCGTCGTCTCGCCGACGCCGGAGGCAGGGGAGCACAATGCCGAGATCCTGGCCGAACTCGGCTATGGCTCTGGAGCGGTCGCGCGGTTGCGCGAGGCCGGGGTGATCTGAAGGAGCAGCGGGCTGATGAACGACGAGATTCTTTACGATCTGAAGGACGGGGTCGGCACCATCACCCTCAACCGTCCGCAGGCCCGCAACGCGCTGACCTTCGGGATGTATGACCGCATCGCCGCGATCTGCGGCGATATCGAGGGCCATGGTTCACCCAAGGTGCTGGTCCTGATCGGGGCAGGTGACAAAGCCTTCGCTGCAGGCACCGACATCTCGCAGTTTCGTGCGTTCAACCAGCCAGAGGACGCCCTCAACTACGAGACGCGGATCGAGGAGATCATCACCACGATCGAGAGCTGTCCGCTTCCGACAATCGCGGCGATCTCGGGCGCCGTGACCGGCGGCGGAGCCGCCATCGCCTGTGCCTGCGATCTCAGGGTCGCGACGCAGTCGGCCCGCTTCGGCTTCCCGATCGCGCGCACGCTCGGCAACTGCCTGTCGATGAACAACCTCGCCCGGCTCGCCTCGCTGCTTGGGCCCGCGCGGGTCAAGGACATGGTCTTCACGGCTCGGTTGATCGAGGCGGAGGAAGGCCACCGCGCCGGCCTCTACGGCGAGCTGGTGGCCGATCATGCGGCTCTGCTCGCTCGGGTCGGAGAGTTGGCGCAGACCATCGCGGGTCATGCGCCGCTGACAATGCGCGCCACCAAGGAAGGCTTGCGCCGGATCGCCGCTGCACGCGGCCATGCCGACGACGAGGACCTCGTCCTGATGTGCTACATGAGCGCTGACTTCCGCGAGGGCATGGAAGCCTTCCTGGCCAAGCGCGCGCCCAACTGGCAGGGGCGATAGAGCTGCCCGTCAGGGCGTCTCATGCTCGTCATCGCCCTGCCGCGTTGGGGTCTCGGCCGCATGCTCCCCGCCCGGGTTGGCGGCGGCGAGGATGGCGGCGAGGCTATTGGCAAAATGGATCTGGATGAGCCGCGCCAGGCCCTCGCCATCGCGGGCGACAAGGGCGGCGAGCATGGCATCGTGCTCCTGCATCGCCGCTTTCCAGCGCGTGGGCTGAAGGTTCGGAAGGTATTTCGCGCGCTCGATGCGTGCGGACAATCCCTCCCAGGCTTCGAGCAGGGCCGCGTTGCGCGCCGCCTCGACAAGTGCCCGATGAATCTGCTGGTTGAGCGCGAAATACTCCAGCTGCTCGGCGCGCGCCTGGTGCCGCATCATCCGGTAATGCAGCATGCCGATCTCGGCGACGGTCTCGTCCGAGATGTTCTTGCAGGCGAGCCGCGCCGCCAGGGCTTCCAGGGTGCTGACGACTTCGTAGAGCCCCAGGATATCGTCGAGGGTCAGCGAGGCGACTTCGGCGCCGCGATTCTGCGTCAGTCTCACCAATCCCTGTGCTGCCAATGTGCGCAGGGCCTCCCGCAGGGGCGTGCGCGAGACGCCGAGCTGTTCGCAGATCTCCTGCTCCCGCAGCTTCTGTCCCGCCGGCAATTCGCCGGTGATGATCATCCGGCGCAGCGTCGCGACCGTCGCGCCATGCAGTCGCCCCTTGCGACCAGGCTGAGGGCTGCCGGTCTCGGGAACAGGCGTCGGCGTCGTGGTCATGAGGCCTCGGGTCACGGGCGGAACCTCGCCCTCCGTCCCAGCACGTCTCGCAGGGCCCTTGATCTGTAGGCAAGGCAGCGGCCCCGAACAAGCGGGGCCGCAAGGGCGGCAGGTTCCTGTCCTGCTCGCAGGATGCTCGGCGGCGTTCAGCCGTAAAGGTATTTCGGCAGCCAGAGCGCGATGCCGGGGAAGACATAGATCAGCACCATCGCGAACAGCACGATCAGCAGATAGGGCATCACGCCGGAGAAGATCTGGTTGATGGTCACGTGCGGTGGCGCGATGCCCTTCAGATAGAAGGGTGCCATCGCTACCGGCGGGGAGAGGAACGAGGTCTGGATATTCAGCGCGATCAGGATGCCGAAGAACAGTGGGTCGATATTGAAGAACTGCAGCAGAGGCAGGAAGATCGGCACGAAGATCACGATGATCTCGGTCCATTCCAGCGGCCAGCCGAGCACGAAGATGATCAGCTGCGCGACGATCAGGAACATGGTCGGCGACAGGTTCAACGCCGTGACCAGATCCTTGATCGGCTCGTGCCCGCCGAGAATCGCGAAGATCGACGAGAAGATATAGGAGCCGACGAAGAGCCAGCAGACCATCGCCGAGGTGCGCGCCGTCAGGATGACCGATTCCCTGACCTTGCCGAACGAGAGCGAGCGATAGGCTGCGGCCAGGATCAGGCTGCCGAGCGAGCCGATCGCGGCCGCTTCGGTCGGCGTCGCGAGCCCGAAGAAGATCGCACCGAGCACGGACATGATCAGGATGGTCAGCGGGAAGAAGCTGGTCATCAGCGCCCAGAGGACCTTGCTCCAGGGAACGTCCGTCTGTTCCTTCGGCAGTTTCGGCGCCAGCGCCGGGTTGAGGGTGCAGCGAACGATGACATAGACCATGTAGAGGCCCGCCAGCAGCAGCCCGGGGAAGAGCGCGCCCGCATAGAGCTTGGGGACCGAGACACCCGCGGTCGCGCCATAGAGGATCAGCATGACGCTCGGCGGTATCAGGATGCCGAGGCAGCCGCCGGCGCAGACGACGCCGGCCGAGAGCTTCACGTCGTAGCCGGCACGCAGCATGGCGGGAAAGGCGAGCAGCCCCATCAGCGTCACCACCGCCCCGACGATGCCGGTTGCGGTCGCGAAGATCGCGCAGGTCGCGAGCGTCGCGATGGCCAGCGAGCCGGGAACATTGCCGAGCGCGATCTGGATCGAGTGGAACAGCCTGTCGAGGATGTTCGCCCGCTCGATGATGTAGCCCATGAAGATGAAGAGCGGGATCGAGACCAGCACGTCGCTGGCCATGACCGAATAGGCTCGCTGCACGACCAGCGCGAATACATTGTCGCCCATCGCCCAGTAACCGAAGCCGACGCCGAGTGCCATCAGCGTGAAGGCGATGGGGAAGCCGAGCATGATGAAGAGAATGAACAGGACGAGCATGACCACGCCCAGTTCGGGATTGCCCAGTCCGAACATCAAATCGATCCCTCGCGGGTTGCGGCTTCCTCGAGGATGAGCTTCTCGGTCTCCTCGACATCATGCAGGCGAGGGGGCCATTCGCCCGTGCGCAGGCAGATGACGCAACGCGCCACCTCGGCGAGCCCCTGGACGAACATCAGGACCCCGACGATCGGGATCAGCGACTTGAAGTGATAGAGCGGCGGCCCGTTGGGAGAGTTCGAGGAATGCTCCCCGATCATCCAGGAGAAGGCGGCGAACTTGTATCCGGCCCAGGCCAGCGCGATGACTCCGGGGAAGAAGAACAGAAAATACAGCGCCAGATCGAGCCCGGCCTGCGTGCGCGGGGCCCATTGGCGATAGAGGAAATCGCCGCGCACATGGGCATTGCGTGCGAGCGCGTAAGGGCCGGCCAGCATGAACAGAGTGCCATAGAGAATGTAGCTGACGTCGAAAGCCCATTCGGTGGGTGCACGCAGGACGTATCGCGAGAAGACCTCGTAGCTGATCGCCAGGGTCAGGATCAGAATCGTCCAGCCGGCGAGTTTCCCGATGGCGGTATTGAACTTGTCGATCGCGAGCACGATGCCCATCAGGGTCTCCACGGCACGTTGCAGAGCTCGTCGGCGCAAACGCCCGCCAGGCCGGTTGCGGGTGGCGGGCGTCCGGATGCGGGCAGAGGCTCAGGCCTTGAAGAAGTGGGTGAAGGCCAGTTCGCGCGAAGGCGTGTTGACGCGTTCATAGGCGACGGTGCGCTTGACCCAGGCCTTCTGCGACTCGACCACCCTCTTGAAGAAGGCGTTTTCGGCAGAAAGCTTGTCGAGCACCTTGTCCCAGGCGACGAGCTGGGCCTTGAGGATCACCTCCGGGGTCGGGACGACGTTGACGCCCTTGGAGCGCAACATGTCGAGATCCTTGGAATAGCGGTCGAGCGCCTTCCAGATCATGTCGGAGGAGGCTGCTTCCGCCGCATATTTGATGATCGCCTTCTGCTCGGGGGCGAGCGCATCGAATTTCGTCTTGTTGAAGATGAGCTCGAAGCTCTCGGCTGCCTGATGGTAACTTTGCAGCATGTAGACCTTGGCGACGTCCTGGAAACCAAGGATCGAGTCGGAGGAGGGATTGTTGAACTCGGCGCCGTCGATGACGCCGCGTTCGAGCGCCGGCACGATCTCGCCACCGGCCAGAATCGTGACTGCGGCTCCCATCTCCTTCATCAAATCGGCCGCGAGGCCGACTGTGCGGTATTTCAGGCCCTTGAAGTCGTCGGGGGTCTTGAGCTCTTTCTTGAACCAGCCAAGCGGCTGGCAGGGCATCGGCCCGCTGAGGAAGCCTACGAGATTGAGCTTCAGGGTCTGGCCGACCAGCTCGTTATAGAGCTCATAGCCGCCGCCATGATTCATCCATCCCAGGAAGCTGGTTGCGTCCCAGCCGAGTGACGGAGGTGTGCCAAAGAGCGAGAAGGCTTTGTTCTTGCCGTACCAATAGGCGCAGACGCCATGCCCGCCATCGAGAATGCCGGCCGCGACCGCATCCTGCATCTGGAAGGCCGGGACGACTGCGCCCGCGGCGAGCACGTCCAGCTTCAGCCGGCCGCCGGACATGTCATTGACCCGCTTGGCGAAGTCGCCGGCGAATTCATGGAAGATGTCCTTGGTCGGCCAGGTGGACTGGAACTTCCACGTCACCGTTTGGGCGCGGCTGACCTGGGGCATGGCAATGGCGCCAGCGCCCGCAAGTGTTGCGACCTTGAGGAAGTTGCGACGATTCGAACGAGGTTTAGCGGTCTCCGTAGTCATGGATTCCCTCCCTGGGTGTGCCGCCATGTATCTGGCGTGTCGTTATTGCGGCCTGCTGGCCGCGATATCCCAGAGTTGCTGTATTCAGTTGCCGTGGCAAGCGATAGGCGTAATACTAAAGTCTTAGAAGTTCGATCGTGATTGCCTTCGCGACTGCACAAGAACGGGAGAGGCTATGCCGCTTCAGAGGCAAGGGAGTGCCGTTGCGTTAGTGGAGCCTGATGTCAGGTCGACTGAGCAAGGCCGAAAATCGGCGATAAACGCCGGATTTCCGGAGTTTTCCTCCGTGGCGCAGGGCCAGGAAAGAGCCTGGGCGCGACGGGAAGAGGGCGCTTGCGCCCTTGAGGCAAAGTGCAATTGCTCGTCGCTGCGAAGGAGGAGCATTGCGAAAACAGAAAGAATGAGGCGCGCGTTACACGCGGCTCATTCCCGTATCGTCGTCTTGGGATCGAGGTCTTTCGACCCCGGAAGGCGGAGCGTCGCTCAGCGGCGGCCTTTGCCGGCAGCGCGCATCTGCATGTACTGGACGGCCTCGAGCAGAACCTTGCGGGGGCGCTCGGCATCGCGCTTGGCCTGTTCGGCCTTGCGGGCGGCCTCACGCACCAGTTCGGCCTGACGCTCGGCTTCCTCCTGGGCGGCGCGTTCGATCGCCGCGAGGCGCTCAGCCTCGACGCGGGCAGCGGCCTTTTCGGCGTCGCGGACAGCGCGTGCATCGGCAATGGCCTGGCGCTCCGCGCGGCGCTGCTGCATGATCGGGTCATCGGCCTTCGGCCGTGCCTGGAAACGCTCTAGCAGCGCCTTCTTGGCATTGGCGGAGTTGGACTGACGATCAGTGAAGCTGCGGTCGTTCGGGTTCTTCAAGGTCTACCTTCTTGGGTTGAACGGGCTCTAACTCGCGAGCCCGCGGGGGCAATAATCCAGAACTGGCCGGATGTGTATTGTAATCAGCGCGCAGGCGCTGCGCCTGCGGCGCGGGTCGGCTTCGCCTTGGGCTTCGGCGCGGCGATGAGACCTTCGCGCTGAGCCTGCTTGCGAGCGGCCTTGCGGGCACGGCGAACGGCATCGGCCTTTTCGCGGGCGCGCTGCTCGGATGGCTTCTCATAAGCTGAGCGGCGCTTCATCTCACGAAAAACGCCTTCGCGCTGCAATTTCTTCTTAAGCACTCGCAGCGCCTGGTCGACGTTATTGTCGCGGACGAGAACCTGCATCCTGGTTTCCTTCATTCGAAATGCGAAAACATCGCGCTGAACCCGGGCCCGAGATCCAGCGAAATCTTCGCAGCGTCATGTTGAAGCGCACCAGAAGGCCGCGCGCCGGTTGTTCGATCTGAGCGGGGAAGGTCGTCGGCGGGCACATTGACATGCGCAGGACCGCGGCGTTCGGCCGAATATCGACGGCCGCCATATGGCCTCTCGAACAGTGAATGTCAATGCAATTGCCGGGGTTCAGGCATGCTTTTGCATGGGCATGCATAGCCGAACGGGCGGCGGCGCGCTTTACAAGTGTCGGGTTTTCGCCAACAGGCAATCCTCGCTTCCGTTACTCGATCCTGGTCTTCTCCGTGAACACGCCGTCGCTGAGTCAGTTCCGCCGCATCGTGGTCAAGGTCGGTTCGGCCCTGCTGGTCGACCGCGAGCGCGGCCGGCTGCGCCAGGCCTGGCTCGCCGCGCTCGCTGAGGATCTCGCCGAACTGCACTTGCGCGGCGCCGATGTGCTTGTCGTCTCGTCGGGGGCAATTGCGCTCGGCCGGACCGTGCTCAGACTTCCGAGCGGTCCGCTGCGACTGGAAGAAAGCCAGGCGGCTGCGGCCGTCGGGCAGATCGCGCTGGCGCGGACATGGTCCGAGGCGCTGGGACATCACGGGCTGACCGCCGGACAGATCCTGCTGACGCTGGCGGATACCGAAGAGCGCCGCCGCTATCTCAATGCGCGCGCCACGCTTGGCCGCCTGCTCGATCTGCGCGCGATTCCGGTGATCAACGAGAATGATACGGTCGCGACGACCGAAATCCGCTATGGCGACAATGACCGCCTCGCCGCGCGTGTCGCGACCATGGCGGGCGCCGACCTGCTGGTGCTGTTCTCCGATATCGATGGGCTCTACACGGCGCCGCCGGCGCGGGACCCGGCTGCGCGCCATATCCCGCTGGTCGAGCTGATCACGCCGGAGATCGAGGCCATGGCGGGCGGAGCAGCGTCCGAACTCTCCCGCGGCGGGATGCGCACCAAGATCGAGGCGGGCAAGATCGCGGCGGCGGGCGGCACTCATATGCTGATCGCCGATGGGCGGACGAAGAACCCGCTCAGTGCGATCGTGGCTGGCGGGCGCTGCACCTGGTTTCTCTCGGCTTCGACGCCTGCGACGGCGCGCAAGACCTGGATTGCTGGCTCGCTCGAGCCGCGCGGCACCCTGTATGTCGATGCAGGGGCCGCTCGTGCCTTGCGCGGTGGAGCGAGCCTGCTGCCTGTCGGCGTCAGCCGGATCGAGGGTGAATTCGCGCGTGGCGATGCCGTGCTCATCCGTGATCCGGATGGGCGGGTGCTCGGACGGGGGCTGGTGGCCTATGATGCGGGGGAGGCGGGGCTCGTGCTCGGCAAGGCCTCGCGCGATATCGAGGCGATCCTCGGCTATCCCGGGCGCGCCGAGATGATCCACCGTGACGACATGGCGCTCGGTGTCGGCTAAGGTCGCCGGGCTCAAGGAAACGGGTGAGTTGACGATGACTGGCGAAGGCGCGCTGCGCGTGGTTTCTGCAAGCGATGGCCAAGAGGAAATCGGCACGGTCATGCATGGGCTAGGCCGGCAGGCCCGCGCTGCTGCGCGGCTGGTCGCGCTTGCGTCGGCTGAGCAGCGCAACGCGGCGCTGATGGCGATGGCCGAGGCCCTGCGCGAGCGTGCGCCGGCGATCCTCGCCGCCAATGCGCGAGACCTCGATGAGGCGCGCGGCGCCGGCCAGAACGCCGCCTTCATCGACCGTCTGATGCTGGACGAGGCCCGGTTGGCGGCGGTTGCCGAAGCGGTGGCGGGCATCGCCCTGTTGCCCGACCCCGTCGGTCGCGCGCTCGCCAAATGGACCCAGCCCAATGGCCTTGCCTTCGAGCGCGTGGCGACACCGCTTGGCGTGATCGCGGTGATCTTCGAAAGCCGCCCGAATGTCACCGCCGATGCCGGCGCGCTTTGCCTGAAGAGCGGCAATGCCGCGATCCTGCGCGCCGGCTCGGATAGTTTCCGCACCTCGACCGAGATTGCTGCAGCGCTCCGCCAGGGACTGGAAACTGCAGGGTTGCCGGGCGACGCGATCCAGCTGGTGCCGACACGTGACCGCGCAGCGGTTGGCGAGATTCTGGCGGGGCTCGGCGGTGCCGTCGATGTCGTCGTGCCGCGCGGCGGCAAGAGCCTGGTCGCCCGTGTCCAGAGCGATGCGCGTGTGCCGGTCTTCGCGCATCTCGACGGCAACTGTCATGTCTATATCCATGGAGCCGCCGATCTCGACATGGCCAAGGCGATCGTGCTGAACGCAAAGCTGCGCCGTACCGGCGTCTGCGGCGCGGCCGAGAGCCTACTGGTCGATGCCGCCTGTGCTGCAACCCATTTGCAGCCGCTCCTCAGGATGCTGGTCGAGGCCGGTTGCGCGGTTCGTGGCGATGTCGCCGCACAGGCGGCCAATCCGCAGGTGACGCCTGCAACCGAGGCGGACTGGGCAACCGAATATCTGGACCGGATCATTGCGGTGAAGGTGGTCGACGGGCTTGATGCGGCGATCGCGCATATCGAGCGCTACGGTTCGCACCATACAGATGCAATCGTGACTGCCGACGAGGCGGCGGCGCAGCGCTTCCTGGCCGAGGTCGATTCAGCCATCGTCGTCCATAATGCCTCGACCCAGTTTGCCGATGGCGGCGAGTTCGGCTTCGGCGCCGAGATCGGCATCGCGACGGGGCGTATGCATGCGCGCGGGCCGGTCGGTGTCGAGCAGCTCTGCTCCTTCAAATACCGGGTTCATGGCAGCGGCCAGATCCGGCCGTGAGGGCAGAGGATCTGCGCCTGCCGCCCCATGCACCGGGCCTTCGGATCGGCTTGTTCGGCGGGAGCTTCAACCCGGCACATGACGGTCACCGCATGGCGAGCCTGACGGCGCTGCGTCGGCTGCAGCTCGACCGCGTCTGGTGGCTGGTCACCCCGGGCAATCCGCTCAAGGACAATGCGGCCCTGCCATCGCTCGGCGAACGCATTGCGACGGCGCAAGAGCTTGCCGATCACGCCCGCATCCATGTCACCGGGGTCGAGGCGAGCCTGCGCACCCGCTATACCGCCGATACCCTGCGCGCCCTCAAATTGCGCTGCCCTGGCGTCCGCTTCGTCTGGATCATGGGGTCCGACAATCTTGCGGGTTTCCACCGCTGGAACGAGTGGCGAGCCATTGCCCGGATGATGCCCATCGCCGTGATCGACCGCCCGGGATCGACGCATCGCGCGGTGGCTTCGCCGGCCGCCAACTGGCTGTCGCGCTGGCGGGTTTCCGAGAATGCCGCTGCCGCCCTGCCGCTGCTGGAGCCCCCCGCCTGGGTGTTCCTGCATGGCCGGCGCTCCGAGCTGTCCTCGACCTATTTGCGCCAGTTGGCTGGTCGCGATTGAATTTCGACCTCATATCGCTTAATTTAGGATCGTCGCGCTGAGAGCGCGTCGTCATGTGAGGATACGGAACTGAACCGTCAAACCCTTGGTGAAGCCGAGCCGAAGCCGCTTCCCCAGGCTGCTGTCCCCGGAAACCCGTCCGCCGACAGCGTGGCCCTCGCAATCCATGTTCTCGAAGATATGAAGGCCGAGGACATCACCGTTATCGATCTGGTTGGCAAGACTTCGCTGGCTGACGCGATGATCATCGCGTCAGGGCGCGTGAACCGCCATGTCGCCTCGATTGCCGACAGCCTCGTCGAGGCCTTCAAGAAGACGGGACTGCCGACGCCGAAGGTCGAGGGCATGCCTGCCTGCGACTGGGTGCTGATCGATACGGGCGATCTCATCGTCCATGTCTTCCGGCCGGAAGTGCGCCAGTTCTACAATCTGGAAAAGATGTGGGGCGCCGACCGCCCGAATGAGCGGCTCGTCGGCTGATCCTGATTTCCGGTGCGGCTCGCCATCATCACCGTCGGCCGGCTCAAGGACGGGCCGGAACGGGACCTCTGCGAGCGCTACCGCGAACGTAGCCATGGTCTCGGGCGCAGCCTTGGTCTGACTGGGCCCGATGTCACGGAGCTGCCTGAAAGCCGGGCGCGGCGGCCTGAAGAGCGCAAGCGCGATGAGGCTGCCGCGATCCTTTCAAAGCTCTCGCCGGGGCTGCTGATTGCACTTGACGAGCGTGGCAGGAGCCTGACGAGCGATGCCTTCGCCGGCAGGATCGCGGCCTCGCGAGACGCCGGTACGGGCACCGCGAGCCTCGTGATCGGCGGTGCGGACGGGCTGGATGAGACCATTCGGGATCGTGCTGATCTGACGCTGGCCTTCGGGGCCCTGACATTGCCGCATCAGCTCGTGCGCGTGCTTGCGTTGGAGCAGCTCTACAGGGCCATGACGATTATCGCCGGACATCCCTATCATCGCGCATGACGTCCGCCGCATCAGTGATTCGAGCCAGTTCGCGCCGCCTCGGCAGCGCCGCTTTGCTATGGCTCGCGCTCGGTCTCGGTCATCTGGCGGTCAACGCTCAGGAGCCGGGGCCCGATCCGGATCGCGTGGCGCCCGAAATCGCGCAGAAACAGGTGGAGAAACAGGCCCGCGAAGCCGAGTTGAAGGCGATCGAGGAACGGCTGGCCGGCAATGCCGAGGCGCGAGCCAAGCTGGAGGCTGAGATCGCCACGATCCGGGCCGATCGGGCCGGTCTCAACAAGGCGCTGCTCGAGACGACGACCCGTACCCAGGGGGTCGAACGTCGTATTGGCGCGATCGAGGAGCGGCTGGCGCTTCTGCAGACCAGCGAAACCGCGATCCGGCGTTCCCTCGAGGGCCGCCGCGGCTTGATCGGCGAAGTCCTGGCCGCGCTCCAGCGGATCGGCCGCCGGCCGCCGCCGGCCGTTCTGGTGCGGCCGGAGGATATCCTGGAGGCGGTGCGCGCCTCGATGCTGCTCGGCGCTGTGGTGCCCGATCTGCGCCAGGAGATCGAGATCCTCAGCACAGATCTCGGCGAGTTGGTGCGGTTGCGCGGCGGGATCGCGGAAGAGCGCAAGGCGATGACCGGTGAGCTGGAAACGCTCGCGGGCGAGCGCCAGCGCCTTGCTTCGCTGATCGACGCCAGGCGCGAGCGCGAGGCCAGCGCCGCCAAGGATATCGAGGCGCAGCGCGGGATGAGCGGAGAGCTTGCGGCGCAGGCGAAGGGTCTGCGCGATTTCGTCGAGCGCATCGAGAAGGAAATCTCCGTCGCGAATCGCGCCGCGGAAGCGGCGCGCCAGGCTCTGGAGGCCGAGACCCGCGAGCAGCGGCAACGCATGGCGGCGCTCGCTTTCAAGGACCCCGCCCGGCTTGCGCCGAAGATCGCTTTCGCGGAAGCTCGCGGCATGCTGCCGCTGCCCGCTGCCGGATCACAATTGCGTGGTTTTGGTGACAATGACGGCGTTGGCGGCACGACGCGCGGAATTTCACTGACAACCCGCCCTAATGCCCTAGTTTCGGCGCCTTCCGACGCTTGGGTTGTTTACGCTGGGCCGTTCCGCTCCTTCGGGCAACTCTTGATCCTGAACGCGGGTGGGGGGTACTATTTGCTCTTGGCCGGCATGCAGCGGATCGACGTGTCGCTGAACCAATTCGTCCTTGCCGGGGAACCGGTTGCGATGATGGGTCAAACGTCGGAAGCTGCCGCGACGATCGTAGGTTCGGGGACTGGGGAACCGGTTCTCTATATTGAGTTCAGAAAAGACGGCGTTTCGATCGACCCGGCACCGTGGTGGACGAAATCGCAAAGCGAAAAGGTTCGCGGATGATGCGCAAGGTCTCCCTCGTTCTCGCCGGCGCAATCGTTGGCGCGGGCCTTACCAGTCTGGCGACGCAGACCCACCTGCTGTCCTCGACCAGCGCGGTCGCGGCCTCGGCCGAGGTCTATCGTAGCCTCAACCTGTTCGGTGACATCTTCGAGAAGATTCGCACCGACTATGTCGAGAAGCCCGACGAGCAGAAGCTGATCGAGGCCGCGATCAACGGCATGGTCTCCTCGCTCGATCCGCATTCGGCCTATCTCGACGCCAAGAGCTTCCGTGACATGGACACGGACATGCGCGGCCAGTTCGGCGGCCTCGGCATAGAGGTCACGATGGAGGACGGCGTCCTCAAGGTCGCCAAGCCGATTCGCGACACGCCCGCCTCCAAGGCCGGCATCCTCGCCAACGACATCATCAGGGAGATCGATGGTGACCAGGTGAAAGGCCTGAGCCTGACCCAGGCCGTGGAGAAGATGCGCGGCATCATCAACACGCAGGTCAAGCTCAAGATCGAGCGCCCGGGCAAGCCGGATCCGCTGGAGTTCACCCTGACGCGTTCCACCATCGTCGTCCCGGCGGTCGAGGAGCGGGTTGAGGGCGATGTCGGCTATATCCGCATCGGCACTTTCAGCGAGCAGACCTATGAGGGCCTGCGCAAGGCGCTCGACAAGGTCAATGCCGAGATCGGTGTCGACAAGATCAAGGGCTATGTGATCGATCTGCGCAATAATCGCGGTGGCAGGCTCGACCAGTCGGTGCTGGTGTCGGACGCGTTCCTGGAGCGCGGCAAGATCGTCTCGACGCGCGGTCGCAATGCCGAGGAGACCCAGGTCTTCAACGCCAAGTCGGGCGACCTGACCAAGGGCAAGCCGGTCGTGGTTCTGATCAACGGCTCTTCGGCCTCGGCGGCCGAGATCGTTGCCGGCGCCCTGCAGGATCACAAGCGCGCAACCGTGATGGGCACGCGCTCGTTCGGCAAGGGCTCGGTGCAGACCGTGATCCCGCTCGGCTCGAATGGCGGCCTGCGCCTGACCACGGCGCGCTACTACACGCCATCGGGCAATTCGATCCAGGCCAAGGGCATCACGCCGGATATCGAGGTCGTCCAGGAAATTCCGCCAGAGCTCAAGGACAAGCTGACGGACAACAAGGGCGAGGCATCCCTGAAGGGCCATCTCAAGTCGGGCGACGGCAAGGATGAGCAGTCGGGTTCGGCTTCCTATGTGCCGAATGACCCGGCCAAGGATACGCAGCTTCTTGCCGCGCTGAATCTGTTGCGGGGTGTCAAGAAGGACGTCGCCGGCCCGGTTCCGACCCCAGAGCCCGCCAAGCCGAACTGATCTCCATCCGACTGGGAGGAGAGCGCCGTTCTCCGGCGCTCTCGACTGCTGGCCCCGCACGCGCCAAGACTAGGCGTGCGGGCCGCTGATTCGGGTCCGATTCGAACAGCTGAGGACGGCTGCCCTTGGCCGGAACGCCGCTTACCGAGCTCGATCGGCCCTTGGGGCAGGGTCGCCCGGTGCGCCACGGCAAACCGTGGGCGCGCTGGCTGTCGCTTGCCCTGAGCGGGGCGATGGGCTGCGCGGCACTTGCGGTGATTGCCATCCTGCTGTTCCGGCGCGATCCCGACGGTGGCGAGCCGATGGCGACTGCCGCGATCGAGATCAGGCAGCCTTCAAGGGAAATCGCGGCCGCACCTGCCGCCGAACCGAATGTCACAGATCCGCGCTCCCAATCCACAGCGCGCCAGCTTGAAATCGAATCAGGGGTGACCGTCGTGCGCCCCGGGGCAGAGGCCCCCGGTGCGATCGTCATCACGATTCCCGATAGCGGCGAGGTCAAGCTCGCGCCGGCTCCCGACAGCCGGCTGGTCGAACGCAGCCGGTTCGGCCTTCTGCCGAAGGTGGCGCCGGACGGCGCGACACCGATGCAGGTCTATGCCCGCCCGTTAGGTCCGGCGCCTGAGACCAAGCCGGCGGGCCGCATTGCGCTTCTCGTCGGCGGGCTGGGCATCAGCCAGAATGGTACGGCAGATGCGATCACGCAGCTGCCTGGCGCGGTTTCGCTGGCCTTCGCGCCTTATGGAGTCGAGCTGGAGCGCGTCGTGCAGCGGGCTCGTGGCGACGGCCATGAGGTCTTCCTGCAGGTGCCGATGGAACCGTTCGACTATCCCGACAACGATCCCGGGCCGCATACCCTGCTCTCGGGCCCCAAGGCCGCGGAGAATCTCGATCGGCTGCATTGGGTGCTGGGTCGCTTCACCGGCTATGTCGGCATCGTCAATTTCCTCGGTGGCCGGCTGACGGCGGATGAGAACGCCCTGTCGCCGGTCCTGCGCGAGATCGCCGGTCGCGGGCTGATGGTCCTCGACGACGGCTCGTCCTCGCGCAGCCAGCTCGCGAGCGCGGCAGCGCGGGCGCAGATTCCGGCACTCAAGGTCGACAGGGTGATCGATACGGTCACCCGCGCCGATGCGATCGACCAGCAGCTGCAGCGGCTTGAGACTCAGGCGCGCGAACAGGGTGTGGCGATCGGCGCGGCGAGCGCGCTGCCGGTCTCGATCGAGCGCATTGCCCGCTGGGCCAAATCTCTGGAGGCCAAGGGCCTCGTCATCGTGCCGGTCAGCGCAGCCCGCGGACTGCGCAATCCCTCCACAACAGGGTCCCTGAAATGACCGAGCCGCCTCCCGGCTATCGCCCCTGCGTCGGGCTGGCCTTGTTCAACCGCGACGGGCTCGTCTTCGTCGGGCGCCGGGCGGACAAGACCAAGCGCGAGCATGTTGCGCCGGGCTTCGCCTGGCAGATGCCGCAAGGTGGCATCGATCCCGGCGAGACGCCCTATCAGGCGGCGCTGCGTGAGCTGCAGGAGGAAACCAATGTCACCTCCGTCTCGCTGCTGGCGGAGGTGCCCGTCTGGCTGAGCTATGATCTTCCCGTGGATATCGGCCAACAGGCCTGGAAGGGTCGCTGGCGCGGCCAGGCCCAGAAATGGTTCGCCTTCCGCCTCGACGGTCCCGACAGCGAGATCGATATCCTGCACCCGGCAGGAGGTCACAAGGCAGAGTTCGAGGCCTGGCGCTGGGCACGGCTGGAAGAGACGCCCGATCTGATCATTCCGTTCAAGCAGGCCGTCTATCGCGACGTGGTCCGGTCCTTCGCTCCCTTCGCTGCGGACTGATCATTCCAAGTTCGTCTCGGCGTGAAACAAACATTTCGCGCCCTGCGATTTGCTCTACCATTTCCTGGGGAGTGATTCGCGCTGCGTGCTGCCTGATGCTCCCTGTCACGAAATGCTCACATGAGGGGGTGAGGCTCGCGATATGGTTGATTCGGTTTTCAAGCTTCACACTGCGGTCCTTGCCGCGCGCACGCGCGACCCGGCCTTTTCGCGCACCGCCAAGCTCATCGGCGAGGGGCTGCCGAAGATGGCCAAGAAGCTGGCCGAGGAGGCGGTGGAGGTCGGGCTGGAAGCGGTCCAGGCCGACCGCGAGCGGGTGATCCTCGAGAGCGCCGACCTGATCTACAATCTCGTCGTGCTCTGGAGCGAGATCGGTATCGCGCCCGCGGATGTCTGGCGCGAGATGGACCGGCGCGAACAGCTCTATGGCATTGCCGAGAAATTGCCGAAGAATCGCGCCGCGAAGCAAGCGCGACAGGAAAGCGCCGAGGTTGCCGCAATTGGCGGGGGTGGCTTGCGCGAAGACTGAGCATCCCGCGCGTTTTTGGCGCGCTTGCCCCCTCATCCCCGGGAATGTCAGATTTCCGGGAAGACGGGGGTTGCCAAGCCGAAGCGTTGCGGTTATTCCCGCCACATCAGATCGACGCGGCCACGGCCGAGCCACCTGATACGCGCCCGTAGCTCAGCTGGATAGAGCATCAGACTACGAATCTGAGGGTCAGAGGTTCGAATCCTTTCGGGCGCGCCATTTTTGGCTCCTTCTCAGGAGCACTGCTTACGGTTCGTTTTCAGGGCCATTTGTAAGCTTTCATTCAAGCACGATTCAGCGCTCTGCACTCGGCCGAAGGCCATGGGGTGGTCGATCTTCGCCAACGCGTGTCGTTCTGCCAGCGATCGATCCGGCCGCGTGTCGGTCATGTGCCCGGTCGTCCCATGATTTCGGCGCGGTTCGCGCGATCATGGCCCATTTGACCCCACGCGCCTATCGCGGGGCCTGCTGGGCCGAATCGTCGTGCATCCAGTCTCTCGATCGCCTGCTGAGCATTCCCCGTGAGCAGGGTGGTTGTTGCCGCTCCTTGTCGACCGCAAGGCAGCGCCGCTGCCAAGCGCTGGCGACTGCGCGCCAATTCGAAGCGGCGTGGCTCAGCGTGAGATCCGACGAACGACCGGGCGCAATGGACTGAGCATGATGCGGCACCGTCACTGCTCAGATGCTGCGATCCGTTTTGGGGGCGAAGCCGAAGAGATTGCCACCCGATCGGTCCACGGCAGGGGAACAGCTGCCGTTCAAGGACGTTGCGCAACCAGGAGGACGCGCGATGAAGGCTTCAGTGATGACGCTATTGCTACTCACCGCATTGGCGGCGAGCGCCTGCAACACGACCCAGCAGAGGATCGGCGGTGCCGCTGCCGGAGCGGGAACGGGCGCACTTGTCGGTGGTCCGGTCGGTGCGGTCGTTGGGGGCGCTGCGGGGGCGGTCACGGCTCCCACCGTGGTGCGCGCAACACGGCGTGCGACGCGTTAGCCGTAGGCGCTGAGCGGCCGCTGACTTCGGACCATTTCAGCCTCTTCCACCGCCTCAGGCTCGGCGCGGACGCATATCATCGCTTGCGGGTTGCGGGTGGTTCAGCCGTAACGCCCCTCGAGCCGCCGATCGATCCCTAGTGCCGCGAGCGTGCAGAGCGCGCCCGAGAGCAGATAGACGCCAACCCAGGCGAGCCCGAATTGGCTGGACACGGTCAGCGCCACGAGTGGCGCGAAGCCCGCGCCGAGCAGCCAGGCAAGATCCGAGGTCAGCGCTGCGCCGGTATAGCGGTACTGGGTGCCGAAGCTCGAGGCCACGGCGCCGGCAGTCTGGCCGTAGGAGAGCCCAAGCAGGCCAAAGCCGATGATCACGTAGATCGTCTGCCCGGCCAGGCTGTCGCCGAAGAGCAGGGGGGCGATGATGCTCGACAGGCTGAAGAGCGCGATCATTCCGCCAGACACAAGGAGCGTGTTGCGGCGGCCGATCTGGTCGGCGATCAAACCGGAGGTGACGATCGCGCCGAAGCCAACCACGGCGCCGGCCGCCTGCACCATCAGGAATTCCGAAACCGAACGTTCGGTGAAGAGGTTGATCCAGCTCACCGGGAAGATGGTGACGAGGTGGAACAGCGCGAAGCTCGCCAGTGGCACGAAGGCGCCGAGGATGAGGGTGCTGCCGCGCGCCCTGACCAGTTCAAGGACCGGCATGGGCATGAGCTCGCGGGTTTCCATGAGCTGGGCGAACTCGTGGGTTGCGACCATCCGCAGCCGCGCGAACAACGCCACGACATTGATCGTCAGCGCGACGAAGAAGGGGTAGCGCCAACCCCAGTCGAGGAAATCTTCCCGCGACAGCGAGCCTTCGAAATAGGCGAACAGCCCGGCGGCAAGGATGAAGCCAAGCGGAGCACCGAGCTGTGGCAGCATGGCGTACCAGCCGCGGCGGCCGGCGGGCGCGTTGAGGGCGAGCAGGGAGGAGAGCCCATCCCAGGCTCCGCCGAGCGCGATGCCCTGCAGGAGCCGGAAGATCGCGAGAATGATGCCGGACCAGATGCCGATCGTGGCATAGCCGGGCAGGAAGGCGATGGCGGCCGTCGCGCCACCGAGGAGGAAGAGCGCAACGGTAAGCTTGGCCGCGCGGCCGTGGCGACGGTCGATCGCCATGAACAGCACTGTGCCGATCGGGCGGGTTATGAAAGCCAGCGCGAAGATCGCGAAGGCATAGAGCGTCGCGGTCAGCCGGTCGGCGAAGGGGAACACCAGCTCGGGAAAGACCAGAACGCAGCCGAGACCGAAGACGAAGAAGTCGAAATATTCGGAAGTCCGGCCGATGATCACGCCGATCGCGATCTCGCCGGGCGAGACATGGTCGCGCCCGTGCTCGTCCGTCAGGTGGCCCGATGTATGGTTCGCTGCCTCAGCGCTCATGACCGGGAACCCCTCGTTATCGGGCGGGTCGGATCGTACGGGCTTGCCCGCACCTCATGCAAATGGATACGGTGGATCGCAGATACCCGTCAAACCTTCGCAATGGGACAGATTGTCTGATGGGTGATGCGAAGGAATGGGCATAGAGAAGGTTGTTCCGGCGGCAGGGAGGTCTCGAGTCTCTTGCGGATCCTTCGATTTCTAACGGTTCTGCCTGTTTTCGCGATGCTCGGCGGCTGCCAGATGGTGCTCTTGGCACCGTCCGGCGATGTTGCCGTGCAGCAGCGAAACCTGCTGCTGACCTCCACGGCGCTGATGCTCCTGATCATCGTGCCGGTGATGGCGCTGACGGTGTTCTTCGCCTGGCGCTACCGCGCTTCGGCCAACGCGACCTATGACCCCGACTGGCACCATTCGCTGCCGCTCGAGGTGGTGATCTGGGCGGTTCCGTTGCTGATCATTATCGTCATCGGTGCGATCACCTGGATGGCCACGCATCTGCTCGACCCCTACCGGCCGCTCGGGCGCATCAGCGCGGCGAAGCCGGCTGCCGCTGCGAGGATGAGCGAGAACGCGCCACCGCAAGGGCCGTTGGTCATCCAGGTGGTGGCGCTCGACTGGAAGTGGCTGTTCCTCTACCCGGAGCAGGGCATCGCCTCGCTCAATGAGGTCGTGGCGCCGGTCGACCAGCCGATCGAATTCCGGATCACGTCCTCCACCGTCATGAATTCCCTCTTCATTCCGGCGCTGGCGGGGCAGATCTACGCCATGCCGGGCATGCAGACGAAACTCAACGCCGTGATCAATCATCCCGGCGATTTCGAGGGCTTCTCGGCCAATTACAGCGGCGCCGGCTTCTCCGACATGCGCTTCCGTTTCCGCGGCGTCGACCGCCAGGGCTTCGAGGCCTGGACCCGAGCCGCGCGCGAAAAGGGCGGGCCACTCGGACGCGAGGAATATCTGGTGCTGGAACGCCCAAGCGAGCGCGAGTCGACGCGGCAGTTCCGCGATGTCGCACCGGACCTGTTCCAGGCGGTCCTCAACATGTGCGTCGATCGCGCCAAGATGTGCACGCGCGACATGATGGCGATGGATGCCAAGGGCGGCGGCGGCAGGGAGGGGATCTCGACCGTGATGGCGCTCGAATACGACAAGAGCGTGCGCCGGGGCGGGCAGCCGATGCCGCCGCGCCCCTTCGTCACGGCGATCTGCACACCCGCCGACGTCTACGGTACCGCGGGCGTCACCGCCCGCGTTGCCAACTGAACCGCGTCCGAGATGGTCGCCGCTAGCGAGACGAGGGATCCATGACCTCCTATCCCGAATGGTGGAAGCTGGTGTTCGGCCGTTTCACCTTCGAAGCGCTGCCGCTGCACGAGCCGATCCTGGTGGCGACCTTTGCTGTCGTGGTGCTCGGCGGCCTTGCGCTCCTCGTGCTGATCACGCGGATGAAGGCCTGGGGCTATCTCTGGAACGAGTGGTTCACCAGCGTCGACCACAAGAAGATCGGGATCATGTACATGATCCTGGGGGTCATCATGCTGCTGCGCGGCTTCGCCGACGCGCTGATGATGCGGGGCCAGCAGGCGATCGCTTTTGCCGGCAGCGAGGGCTACCTGCCGCCGCACCATTACGACCAGATCTTCACCGCCCATGGCGTCATCATGATCTTCTTCGTGGCGATGCCCTTCGTCACGGGGCTGATGAACTTCGTCGTGCCGTTGCAGATCGGCGCGCGGGATGTCGCCTTCCCATTCCTCAACAATTTCAGCTTCTGGATGACGGTGGGCGGCGCCGTGCTGGTGATGGCCTCGCTCTTCATCGGCGAATTCGCCAAGACGGGCTGGCTTGCCTACCCGCCCCTCTCAGGTGCCGCCTACTCACCCGGGGTGGGCGTGGACTACTATCTCTGGGCGCTGCAGATCGCGGGCGTGGGCACAACGCTCTCCGGCGTCAACCTGGTGGCGACCATCATCAAGATGCGCGCGCCCGGCATGGACATGATGAAGATGCCCGTCTTCACCTGGACGTCGCTGTGCACCAATGTCCTGATCGTCGCGACCTTCCCGATCCTGGCGGCGACGCTCGCGCTGCTGACGCTCGATCGCTATGTCGGCACCAACTTCTTCACGAACGATCTCGGCGGCAACCCGATGATGTACGTGAACCTGATCTGGATCTGGGGGCACCCCGAGGTCTACATCCTGATCCTGCCGGCCTTCGGCATCTTCTCGGAGGTGGCCTCGACCTTCTGCGGCAAGCGGCTCTTCGGCTATGCCTCGATGGTCTATGCGACGGTGGTGATCACCATCCTGTCCTACCTCGTCTGGCTGCACCATTTCTTCACGATGGGCTCGGGCGCCAGCGTCAATTCCTTCTTCGGCATCACGACGATGATCATCTCGATCCCGACGGGCGCGAAGATCTTCAACTGGCTGTTCACGATGTATCGCGGCCGCATCCGCTTCGAGCTGCCGATGATGTGGCTCATCGCCTTCATGCTGACCTTTGTCATCGGCGGCATGACCGGCGTCATGCTGGCGGTGCCGCCGGCCGATTTCGTGCTGCACAACAGCCTGTTCCTGGTTGCGCATTTCCATAACGTCATCATCGGCGGCGTCGTCTTCGGCATCTTCGCCGGCATCGCCTACTGGTTTCCGAAGGCCTTCGGCTTCAAGCTCGATCCGTTCTGGGGCAAGCTCTCCTTCTGGTTCTGGGTCGTCGGCTTCTACGTCGCCTTCATGCCGCTCTATGTGCTCGGCCTGATGGGCGTGACCCGCCGCTTGAATCGCTTCGAGGACCCCTCGTTGCAGATCTGGTTCGTGATCGCGGCAATCGGCGCGGTGCTGATCCTGTTCGGCATCCTTTGCTTCCTCATCCAGATCGCGGTCAGCATCATCCGTCGCGATGCCTTGCGCGACACGACCGGCGACCCCTGGGACGGGCGCACGCTGGAATGGTCGACGTCCTCGCCTCCGCCGGATTACAATTTCGCCTTAACCCCTGTGATCCACGACCATGACTCGTGGTCCGACATGAAGAAGCGCGGCTATCAGCGCCCGCTCGCTGGCTTCCGGCCGATTCATATGCCGAGGAATACCGGGGCCGGTGTCATCATCGCGGGCTTCGCGACGCTCTGCGGCTTCGCGCTGATCTGGCACGTCTGGTGGCTGGCAGCGCTGACTTTCGTGGGCGCCGTGGCGAGTGTGATCACGCACAGCTTCAATTACGACCGCGACTTCCACATCCCGGCAGAGACCGTACTGCGCGAAGAGGATTCGCGCAGCAAGCTGCTGGCCCGGGCCTGAGGAATGATGATGGCGAAGGCGGCAGCACAGGTCCCGGTCCGAAACGGCGCCCCGACGTTCTACGTCACGGAAGAGGAGCACGAGCACTCCGGCGGCTCCACCATGCTCGGCTTCTGGATCTACCTGATGAGCGATTGCCTCGTCTTCGCGGTGCTGTTCGCGACGTTCGGGGTGCTGGGGCGCAACTACGCGGCGGGGCCGTCCGGCGCCGACCTGTTCGATCTCAGGCTGGTGGCGGTCAATACCGGCCTGCTGCTGGTCTCCTCGATCACCTATGGCTTCGCCATGCTGGCGATGGAAAAGGGCCGGCAGGCCGCAATGCAGAGCTGGCTCGTCGTGACCGGCCTGTTTGGCCTCGGCTTCCTCGCGGTCGAGCTTTACGAGTTCGCCCACCTGATCCACGAGGGCGCGACGCCGATGCGCAGCGCGTTCCTCTCTTCCTTCTTCACGCTGGTCGGTACGCACGGGCTGCATGTCACTTTCGGCCTGATCTGGCTGGTCGTGCTGATGAGGCAGGTCGCAAGACACGGACTGATCGAGGCCAATTGCCGCCGGCTGATGTGCCTGAGCATGTTCTGGCACTTCCTCGACATCGTCTGGATCGGCGTCTTCACCTTCGTCTACCTGATGGGCGTGCTGAAATGAGCGGAAGCCAGAATCACGCCGAGCCGCATGGCGAGCACGGGGACGCCCATGGCGCTCCCCATGGCAGCCTGCGCGGCTACATCACCGGCTTCGTGCTTTCGGTCATCCTGACCGCGATCCCGTTCTGGCTCGTCATGAATGACGTGCTCGGTCACGCGACTTTGACCGCGCTCGTGATCATGGGTTTCGCGGCGGTGCAGATCGTCGTCCACATGGTCTATTTTCTTCACATGAACGGCCGCTCCGAAGGCGGCTGGTCGATGATGGCGCTGATCTTCACCATCATCATCGTGGTGATCGTGCTCTCGGGCTCGCTGTGGGTCATGTACCACCTCAACGCCAACATGATGCCGAGCGACATGCACAGGATGTGAGGCTGGCGTCGTGACGTTCCCGGACGCGGGGCAGGGGCGCCGACCGCGCACGGCCCATGTCGTTTTTGTCGCCGCAGCCTGCGTGCTTGCGCTCATCTTCGCAGGGCTCGGCATCTGGCAGATGCAGCGGCGGGCCTGGAAGCTCGACCTCATCGTCCGTGTCGAGGCACGCATCCACGCGCCGCCAGCGGCCGCGCCCGGGCCGGCGGAATGGGGCAGGATCAACGCCGCCACCGACGAATATCGCCGCGTTGCATTGCAGGGGCGCTATCTCCCCGGGCCGGAAACGCTGACGATGGCGGTGACGGAGCGCGGCCCCGGCTTCTGGGTGCTGGCGGCGTTTCGAACGGATGCCGGCTTTACCGTTCTCGTCAATCGCGGCTTCCTGCCGGAGGGGCGGCGTGGGCCGGACGAACGCCGCAAGGTTGCCGGCGAAGCGGCGAGTCCCATCGGGTTGCTGCGGCTGAGCGAGCCGGGTGGCGGCTTCCTGCGTGCGAATGATCCCGCCGCCGGGCGCTGGTATTCCCGCGATGTCGTGCAGATCGCGCAGGCACAGGGCGTCGGAGAGGTCGCACCCTATTTCGTCGATGCCGACGCTGTCTCCGAGCCTGGCCCGCTGCCGCAGGGCGGGATGACACAGGTCAGCTTCCGCAACACGCATCTTGTCTACGCGCTGACCTGGTTCTGCCTTGCATTGATGAGCGCGGGGGCGGCGGCCTATGTGATCCGGGGCAAGGCCGACGAGCCGCCGTCAGCATAAATGCAGCGAACCCGCGGCTTCCGAGGTTCACCAAGCCTCATCGTCCTTGCCAGGTCGGCGCGCGTTTGGTGAGGAAGGCCTCGATACCCTCTCGGAAATCGGCGCTCATATAGCACATCAGGATGAGGTCGCTTTCCCTTGTGCGGTCGGATCTGGTGATCCGTCGCATCGCTTCCTTGGTCGCGCGCAGGGTCAGCGGTGCATGGCCAGCAATGGTCGTGGCCAATTCCTTTGCCCGCTCCATCAGCGCGGCATGGTCGGAGACGAGTTCAGTGTAGAGACCGATCCGGTGGCCCTCGTCGGCATCCATCAGCCGCGCGGTAAAGACGATGTCCTTGACCCGCGCCGGTCCGAGCAGGGTGGCGAGCCGCGCATAATTGTTCATGGACAGGCAATTGCCGAGCGTGCGCGCAACCGGGAAGCCGAAGCGGGCGTTGCGCGTCGCAATCCGGAGATCGCAGGCGCAAGCGATGCCGGCGCCTCCGCCCGTTGCCGCTCCCGAGATCGCCGCGATGGTCGGAACCTGGCAACTTTCGATCTTCTGCAATGCACCGTCGATGCGTGCCTCATAGGTCAGCGCATCCTCCGGCTTGTCGAAGGCGCGGAACTGCGAGATGTCCGTTCCGGCGGCGAAGGCTTTCTCTCCCGCCCCGGTCAGAACCAGAACCTTGGGTGAGCCATGGCCCTTGAGATCGGAGCAGATCTCGGCGACACGGTCATACATCGCAAATGTCAGCGCGTTGCGCGCCTGCGGCCGGTTGAGCGTAATCCAGCCGATCCCGCTGTCGACCTCATAGCAGATCTCGTCACTCATCGATTCCTGCTCTCCTTCCTGCAGCCGGCATCAGGGGAACCGCTGTCGCCGGCGCCCGGCTGGAGCGCGGCGTCGGACCGGCGTGCGCCGGAACCTGTGTCGGACATCGTTTCAAGCTCAGTCCCTCAGGGCCTGGACCACGAAGGAGAAGCCGCCGAGCGCAACGACGCCGTCGAGCAGCAGCGTGTGGACCTTGAGCGGTATGCGGGCGAGCAGTGCTCTGGCGAGCCAAGCGCCCGGAAACATGCAAAGCCCGATCACCGCACCGAGCCAGACCTGCGCGCTGGTCAGGACTGCTGCCTGCCCGAAGACCAGTGTCTTGGTGAGATGCATGGTGAGACCGACGATCGCATCGGTCGCGACCAGCGCTGCACCGCCAAGCCCGGCGCCGAGCAGGATCGGGATCATCAGCAATCCGCCGCCGATCGTCGTGCCCGAGAGAAAGCCGAAGAATGCTGACGCGACGAGAACGCCGGTCGGCCCGATCTCGAAGCGCCGGCCGGCGAACAGGCGCTTGAGCACCACGATCGCGATCAGGAAGATCCCGAGCACCAGCCCGATCGCCGCCTCGTCGAGTCGGGTATAGAGCACCGCTCCGGCAAGGCAGCCGGGGATCGCCGCCGACAGGATGCGCCTCGTGACGGGCCAGTCGATCAGTGTCCGGAAGGCGCCGACGCGCGCGACATGACTGAGCAGCATCGCAACGCTGATCGTCTGCACCACGGAGGCGACGCCGATGATCGGGGCCAGCACCAGCGACAGCACGATCGCGCCGCCCGAGCCGGTGAGCGCACTCAGCAGCGATCCGACCAGGGCGGCTGTGCCGACGGCGAGCGCCGTCACAACCTGCACGGCCGATCCGAGCAAGGCCGGGTCGGCCACGAGGCTCATGGCAGATAGGCCCCGCCATTCACATGCATGGTCTGGCCGGTGAGATAGCGCCCGTTCGGCCCGGCAAGATAGCGCACCATCGCCGCGACCTCCTGCGGCCGGCCGCGGCGTCCGACCAAGGTGGTGCGGTGTTTGTGATGGTCCGGCTCGGCGGCGGAGTGGCCGCCGCGCACCGTATCGATCAGGCCGGGGGAGACGAGGTTGACGGTGATCCCGCGCTCGGCCAGCTCCTGCGCCAGCGCTTTGGTGAGACCGTCGAGTCCGGCCTTGGCGGTGACGACATGGGCGCGTTGCTTCGCGCCGGTATAGGCTGTCAGTCCGCCGATGTTGATGACGGCGCCTGCGCCGCTCGCGGTCAGCGCGTCCAGCGCCGCCTGCGAGCACAGGAACGGGCCGTCGAGCGTGACGCCCAGCACCTGATGCCATTGCGCCAAGGTCATCGCATCGAAGGCCACTTCGCCACGGATCGCGGCATTGTTGACGAGGATGTCGATCCGGCCGAAGCGCTTGAGCGTGGCCTCGACGGCGGCGCGGACCGAGCCAGGGTTGGTGACATCGGCCAACTGCCAGGCGGCACGACCACCCTCGGCCTCGACTGCGGCGACCATTTCGCCAAGCCCTGTCTCGTCCGAGAGCGCCACGCCCATCACCGCTGCCCCACCGGCGGCGAGTTCGAGCGCGATGGCGCGCCCGATATTGCGGGCTGCTCCCGTGACCAGCGCAACCTTGCCGTCGAGTTCAGTCATCGCTCAGCCCCGTGCCGCCGAGAGGTCGACGCTGCCGCCGGCGACGAGCGTGTCGAGCGCGGCGGCCATCTGCTCAGAGCGCTCGCGCGCCCAGCTCCCGAAGGCGGCGTTGTCGTGGAATTTCTGCAGGATATCGCCTGCGGAAAGAGGTTCATGCGCCCCGCCGCGCATGTGCGGCTGACGCAGCTCGCGTAGCGAGCCATCCGTGAGGGTAGCCCTGATATGGCCGCTGAAATTGCGCGGATACGCGTCTTCTGGATTGACGACATAGGACACCTTGGCGGCCAGCGCCCGCACGCTCGCCTCCGCCACGCGCTCCTCGGTGAATTGCCCAAGCCCGGCGCCGCCATCGATGAAACCGACGGCGACGCAATAGGGCGTCGAGAATTTTGCCGCATAGGCGTTGGGCGGCGCCTGTTTCAGCGCCAGTGGTTCCCAGAGCCGGTGCACCGTGCCTTCGCCGACCTCGCATTCGAGGCTGACGATGTCCTGCGCCTTGATACCCTGCTGCGCCAGTGCGATGGCGCAGTCGACGAAGGGCTGGGTCATCGTTCCGCAGGCATAGGGCTTGAAGGCGAGTGTCTCGAGCACCCAGCTCTCGCCCAACCCGTCGAGCAGCGGCGTGAAATCCGGTGCCTTCGACGGAGCGAAGGCGCGGTAGAAACCGTGATGGCCCTCGATCACGGTTGCGGGTCCGAGGAAGCC
Source organism: Allobosea sp. P4_E12 (assembly GCF_056401655.1). Taxonomy (NCBI): domain Bacteria; kingdom Pseudomonadati; phylum Pseudomonadota; class Alphaproteobacteria; order Hyphomicrobiales; family Alloboseaceae; genus Allobosea; species Allobosea sp. P4_E12. Next base: position 74,308 of record NZ_JBFUIY010000005.1, read on the forward strand.
GGCCTCGGCCAGCAGGGCGGCCCGGATGCCGGCCTGCGCTGCCGCACCGGCATGGAGCCGCTTGGTCCAGCTGCCGTCGGCGAGATATTCGATGATGCCGGAGGCCAGGCTGCCGGCGACGCCGATGGCATGCGCGATCAGCTTCGGGGGCAGGCCGAGGGCGCTCGCCACCGCGGCGGCAGCTGCGGGAGCGCCGATCACCGCGGTCGGGTGAAAACAGGCCTTGTGAATCGCTTGCGGCGTCACCAGGCTCATTCGGCACATCAGCTCGGTGCCGACTGCAACACCGCGCAGCACGGCTTCGCCCGACAACCCGCGATGCTCCGCCGCCGCCAGCACGGCCGGCACGATCACGGCGCCGGCGTGGATCGGCCCGCCCTCGAATGTATCGTCAAAATCCTCGCCATGCGCCGCGGTGCCGTTGACCAGCGCGGCGTCATAGGGGCCCAGGCCCGATGCATGGCCGATCGCGGTTGCCTTGCCCGACGACGCGGTCGAGGCCAGGGCGGCGCGGACATAGTCGGTGCCACGCGCCGCGACGCAAAGCCCGGCGACGTCGAGCAGCAGCAGGCGGACGGTCTCCCGCGCCTTGGGGCTCACCCTCGCATGGGCGGCGAAGCTGGCGAGCCGCAGCGCGACCGGCTCATCGGCGATCGAAGTCTGGTGGTTCACGCGTGCGCATCCTTGAGCTTGGCATTGCGCGCGTCACGGAATTCGCGGACGAGCGAGAGGGTGACGAAGACGGTCGATGCCAGCAGCAGGCCGACCGCGATCGGGTCTTCGAGGAAGATCGAATGGTCACCGCCGGAGAGCAGCAGCGAGCGGCGATAGCTCGACTCGACCATGTGACCGAGCACGACGCCGAGGATCAGCGGCAGGAACGGATACCCGGCGCGGCGCATCAGGTAGCCGACGAGGCCCATGCCGAGCGCGATGCCGAGATCGGCAAGCGAGGTGTTGAGCGTGTAGATGCCCGACAGGATCAAGGCGAGGATGAAGCCGGCGAGATAGGCGCGGGGCCGGTTCACCAGCCAGACGCAGACGGGCAGCAGCAGGATGCCGACGACGATCTGTGCCAGGGTCGCGATGAACGAACCGAGATAGAGCCCGACCACGACATCGGCATTCTGCTCGAACAGGCGTGGCCCGGGCAGCAGCCCGTGGATCAGCAGGCCGCCGAGCAGCACCGCAGTCGAGTTCGAGCTCGGAATGCCGAAAGAGAGAAGCGGGATCAACGCGGTGCTGGCCACCGTGTTGTTGGCGGTCTCGGGCGCAGCGACGCCCTCCTCCGATCCCTTGCCGAATTTCTCCGGCTCCTTCGACCAGCGCCTGGCCTCGTTATAGGACAGGAAGGCCGCAATCGAACCGCCGCCACCCGGGGTCAGCCCCTCGAATGTGCCGAGCAGGCAGCCGATGAACTGCGAGCGCTTGAGCCTGTTCATCATGCTCAAGCTGGGCAGGCGGACCTTGACCTGTTCACGCAGGCCGCCAATGTCGCGCGAGCCGGACTGCATCATCAACTCGCTGACCGCGAAGATGCCGATCATGATCAGGACGGGTTCGACGCCTCCGAGCAGCTCCGGGCTACCGAAGGTGAAGCGCGTCACGCCCGAGATCGGGTCGGTGCCGATGGTCGAGATCATCAGCCCGACGACTGCCGCGGCGAGACCCTTGAGCAGCGAGCCGTTGGTCATGGAGGCGATGACGCTGAGGCCGAGAATGCCGAGCGCGAAATAGGAGGTTGGCCTGAAGGCGAGTGCGACCCAGGAGAGCGGCTCGGTCAGCATGATCAGCATGACCAGGCCGAACAGGCTGCCGATGACGCCCGACCAGAGCGAGATGCCCAGCGCCTCGCCGGCCCGGCCCTGCTTCTTCATCTCGTAGCCGTCGATCACGGTCGCGGCGGCCGAGTTGGTGCCGGGTGTGCGGATCAGGATGGCCGGGATCGAGCCGCCATATTCGGCGCCGATATAGGTGCAGGCCAGCATCACGATCGCCTGCACCGGCGCCATGCCGTAGGTGAAGGGCAGCAGCAGGGCCATGGTGATCGAGGCCGAGATACCGGGCAGCGATCCGCCGATGATGCCCCAGATGAGGCCGACGATCGAGAACAGGATGATCGGCGAGCCGAACAGGAGGTCGAATGCGATTCCGAGCGAATGCATCATCGTCCCCTTAGAAGAACCAGCCGGAGGGCTGATGCACGCCGAGCAGCTTGACGAAGATCGCCCAGTAGCCGACGGCCCCGCCCATCGCGATCAGCGCGGTTTTCCAGTTCGCCGCCGCGCCCTCGAAGAGAGCGATCGCGCCGATCAGGAGGGCAATGGCGGGCAGGTAGCCGATGATCGGCACGAGCACGACATAGGCCGCACCGAAGCCGAGGAAACCGAGCGCGCGCGGCAGCGGCGCGATCGGGTCGTCATCACCGGGTTGAGTGACTATCGCGGCTGGCTTCGGCGCCCGCGCCAGCGCGCCCTCGATGATGGCGCGGGCCACCAGGACCGCGCCGAACCCGGCCAGGGCGAAGGCGAGGATACGCGGCAATCCGCCCGCGCCGACATCGTCGGCGAGCGAACTCTCCGCGATGTCGCTGATGCCGAGGTAGTACAGGATCGCGATGGCGAGCACGATGAGCCCGCCTGCCAGATCCTTCTGAGCTGTTCGCCCGCTCATGCTACGGTCTTTCCCGACGGGTTGCGCACATGGTCGCTGGAGCGCGGCGTCACTTCAGGACGCCGTTCTCCCTCAGGAAGGCTTCGGTGACGGTGCCGAAGTTCTGGACGAAGCCCTGGTACTGGTCGTGGGGTATGAAGTTCGCGACCAGGCTCTCGGTTCTGTAGACCTTCTGATACTCGGGATCGGCCAGGATCTTCGGCACGACCTCGTCCCAGATCTTGGTGATCGCCGGCGGCAGCCCTTTGGGGCCGGCAAGGCCACGGAATTTGTCGAGCGCGATCGCGTAGCCGGATTCCTTCACCGTCGGGACGTTGGGGAAGGCTTCCATACGCTTGGCATCGAAGGTCGCGAGCAGCCGGATCTTGCCGGCCTCGAGTTGCGGACGAATCTCCGGGATCTCGCCGATGCCGATATCGAGCGTGCCGTTGAGCACGTTGATCATCAGGTCGCCGCCACCCTCATGCGAGACCACGGCGGGGGACACGCCTGCCGCCTTCTTGAGCTGCTCGGCCGCCTGGCGCTCCAGCGAGGCCGGATTGGCCGCGCCCCAACGCCCACGCGAGCTCTGCGCCTTGTCGATCACGTCCTTGAGGGTTTTGTAGGGGCCGTCGGCGCGGGTGTAGATCACCTCCGAGTCGGTGAAGAAGTTCGCCAGCGGCTCGACGTCCTTGTAGCCGTGCTGTGTCTTCGAGAGCAGCGAGGTGTAGATGTAGGTCGGCGTCGTCGCGTAGAAGACGCTGCCATCGGCGGGCGCCGTCGCCAGCCGCGAGACGGCGCGGGCTCCGCTGCCACCCTGCACGTTCTCGATGATGAAGGTCGCCTTGATGTATTTCGGCAGGTGCTTGGCCATCTCGCGCAAGAAGACGTCGCTGCCGCCCCCCGGACTCGAATGCGTGACGAGCGTGACCACCTTATGCGGGTAATCGACCGGCGCTTGCGCGGCGGCGCCGCCTGCCGACCAGGCCGAGAGGCTGGTGGCGACGGCTGTGGCGATGGCCAGATGTCGCATGGTTTCTCTCCCTGAGATCGATGAATGGGCCTCCCTGCTTCGGAGAGGCCTCGTTCGATTGGCGCGGCGGCGCGGCTTCTCCGCGCCAGGCCGTCTTACTGCGCGGCGTTGCGCAGCGGCCGGACTGCCGGCGTGGTGTCGAAGACGAGCTGCTCGACGAGCATCTCGATCCGCGGCAGGGCGTCGACGCCCCAGGCCAGATCGAGCAGCCTGTCCTGGGCGGCGTCGGTGATCGCGCCCTCGGCACACATCCGGAACTTGGCTTCGAGATCGGCGTCGCTGATCGGGTTGTCCGGGCCGCCGCGATAGCGCTCGTCGGCCCATTGCACGAGGGTCCGGCCGTCCTTGGTCTCGACCTCGATGCGCGAGCGGATCTTGTCATAGCCGCGCGCATCGATTTCGGGGTCGTTGAGGATTTCGGTGCGCTTCTGCATGTCCTGCATCGCCGGCGAGGCCACGAACGCGTCGTTGAACTCGTGATGGCTGGCGCGGCGACAGAGCGCGATCATCGAGAGCAGCGCGGGCATCGAGAACTTGGCCTGGAGGTGGTTCTGCGCCAGCGGATAGCGGATCGGCTCGAGGATGTTCCTGCCGGCAAAGAAGCGGATGCGCTCGACCTGCTCGGGTTTGAGGTCATGCGCGAGCACCAACGCCAGCATCGCGTCCATCGATTGGTGGGTCAGGATGCCGGACGGGTAGGGCTTGATGCTGATGCCGGGCTCAGCGATCGTCAGCGTCTCGCCGAAGCCCTGCGGCAGCTTCTCTTCCGAAAGTCCCTCGCCCATCACCTGGAAGAAGCCCCAGGTGCCGTCGAGGGCCGCCGGGTCGGCGGTGAAGCCGCGTGCCGCGAGAAGGGCCGCGGTGACGCCGTTTTCCGAAGCGCGACCGACATGAAGCGGCTTGGTCATCGTGCCGAAATTGCAGCGGATGCCGGCAGCGAAACTCGCTGCGATGCCGAGGGCATGCGCCACCTCAGCGCCCTTGAGACCGAGCAGCTTCGCGGCGGCGGCGGCGGCGCCGAAGGTGCCGACCGTGCCGCTGCTGTGATGGCCACGACGATAATGGCGCGGCGTCATCCATTCCGAGATCTTGCATTCGACCTCGAACCCCGTCTGGAAGGCGAGCATGAGGCGCTTGCCGTCAACGCCGCCAAGGCGTTGCGCCAGCACAAGCGCGGCGGTCAGCGGCGGCACCGAGGGGTGGGTCAGCAGGCCGTAGACATGGCGCGGGTCGTTCGAAACCTGGGTGTCGTCCCAGTCGTGAGCATGGCCGGCAGTGCCGAGCACGCGCGCCGCCAGCGCCGCGGGAACGCGGGTATGGCCATGGCCGATCAGCAGCGCCTCGGCCTTGCCGCCGGTTTCCGCCGCATCGGCCGCCAGCATGCGCACCGAGTCCTCAAGTCCACCGGCCAGGTAGAGGCCAAGCGTATCGATGATGCAGCGCCGGCCGATCCGCAGCGCCTCAGCTGGCAGGCCGTCGTAGCTCGCCCTCTCGATGAACGCGACAGCGGAGGCAGTAACGTGGTTGAGCTCGGTCATGGCGTATCCGGCTTTCTCTTGAACGAAGATCGTCAGCTGGTCAGACGCGTGGGCTGCGCCTCGGTCTTCCGGTAGGCGGCGAGCAGGCGCGCCTTGGCGCGGGCGACATGGTCGGAATGGGCGCGCTGGGCACGCTCGGGATCGCGGGCGGCGATCGCCTCGACCATCTCGCGATGCTCCGAGTTGGAAACCTCCAGGCCGCCGCCCTGCACCAGGCTGCGGGCACGAAACAGGTGCAGCTTCTTGACCAGCCCGCGATATTGTGCGGCGAGCGTGCCATTGCCGCAGGCATCGATGATGAATTCGTGGAAGGCGAGGTTGAGCGGGTAGTAGCGGTCGAAGTCGCGGTGGCGCGCGGCTGCTTCCATCTGCTCGAGATAATCCCTCAACCGCGCCACCTCCGCCTCGCTGACCCGCTCGGCCAGGAGCTTGCCGGCAAGACCGAACAGCACCGTGCGCACGTCGTAGATCTCGATGGCCTCCTCGACCGCCGGCTGGCGGATGAAGACGCCGCGATTGGGGATCAGCTCGACCAGGCCGAGCCCTTCAAGGGCCCGCAGCGCCTCACGCACCGGGCCGCGGCTGGTGCCGAAGCGGATCGCCAGATGGTTTTCGTTGACCCGCTTCCCCGGCGGAATCTCGCCGGCAAGGATCGCCCTCTCGATTTCGCGTTCGAGCACGCCCGAAAGCGAGCGGGTCCTCAGAATGGTCAGGGCATCGTCTGGAATGGTCATAGGTTCTGATATCAGCGTCTACAGAAAACTGTCAACAGTTTGCAATTCTCGAGTTACCATGCTCTCATGAGGTGGTCGCGCGTCCCGGGGAGGGAACAGATCGGCGCAGATCCACGCCTCCCGAGACCGATATCGGGACTTGGGCTTAAGGCTTGGATCTGCCGCCTGCCGCCTAGGCGCGGAGATCCGGTCGGCCCACTGCACAACCGTTCAAGTGCAGCTCAGGGTTGATCGTAGAATGCTTATTGTTGACAATCCTGAGGATTGGCCCTTAGCTCGTATCAAAATTGGGATAGCGGAGCAGGCGTACCCGCTCGCCGCCGATCCAGAAAAACGAAGCCCGGACCCCGGATGTCCAGGCGATATCGCGTCTGGGAGGATGCATTGGCGTTTCTGGAACTTGCCGATCTGACGATGCGGTACGGCGCGATGACGGTCGTCGATCGCGTCGATCTGAATGTCGAGAAGGGCAATCTCGTCTGCCTGCTCGGGCCGTCGGGTTGCGGCAAGACGACCACCTTGCGCCTCATCGCCGGCTTCATCACGCCCAAGGGTGGCGAGATCCATGTCGGCGGGCGCACGATCTCGTCGGCCGGCTGGAGCGAACCGCCGGAGCGGCGGGGCATGTCGATGATCTTCCAGAGCTACGCGCTCTGGCCGCACATGACCGTTCGCGAGAATATCGGCTATGGGCTGTCCCTCCGGAAGATGCAGGCGGCCGAGATCGCGCGGCTCGTCGACAAGATCCTCGACGTCACGCGGTTGAAGCCGCTGGCCGAGCGCTATCCGGGAGAGCTGTCCGGAGGGCAGCAGCAACGCGTTTCGCTGGCACGCGCGCTCGTCGTCGAGCCCGAGATCCTGCTGCTCGACGAGCCGCTCTCCAATCTCGACGCCAACCTGCGCGAGGAGATGCGCTTCGAGATCCGCCGGCTCCACGACGCCTATCGCTACACCACCGTCTATGTGACGCACGACCAGGCCGAGGCGATGACCACGGCCGATCTCATCGTGGTGATGAACCAGGGCCGGATCGAGCAGGCGGGCAGCCCGGAAGAGATCTATGAGCGGCCGCAATCGGAATTCGTGGCGCGCTTCCTCGGCGGCACCAACATCCTGAAGGGCCGGTGGCTCGATGCCGATACGGTCGAGTGCGGCCCGCTGAAGCTTCGCTGCGGCACCGGCGATTTCTCGGCCGGCGGCGATGGCGTCGTCTCGGTGCGCCATCATGACATCGTGCTGGACGCCAAGCCGCAGGGCGACGGGCCGAACCGGGCGCAGGGCACGGTCCTGCGCCAGGTCTATCTCGGCTCGCATCGCGACTACCTGATCGAACTTCCCGGCGGCGCGCAGATCCGCACGGTTGCCGAACCGCACCTCGCCATCGACCGCGGCCAACCCGTCTGGCTGCACTTTCCACAGGAGCACTGCCGCGCTCTCGCCCGCTGAACCGGGGGCGCGAAAGCAATCTCGCCAACATCATAACAATGAGGAGGAACGAGAATGACACGCCCAATGTTCGACAGACGATCCGTGGTGGCCGGCCTTCTGCTCTCGACCGCTCTCGGAAGCATGCCCGCTTTGGCGCAGGCTCCGGCCCCCTATCAGGTCACGCCGGAGCTTATCGAGGCGGCGAAGAAAGAAGGCACGGTCACCTTCTACACCGCGACCGACGTGGCGGTCTCGGAAAAGGTCGGCAATGCGTTTGAGGCGAAATATCCCGGCATCAAGGTGAAGGTCGAGCGTTCCGGTTCCGAGCGGGTGTTCCAGCGCCTCAGCCAGGAATATGGCAGCTCCATCCATAATGCCGACGTCGTCGAAACCTCCGACGCGGTGCATTTCGTCCTGTTCAAGCGCAATGGCTGGCTGGCCCAGGCCGTGCCGGCCGAGGTCGCGAAGGACTGGCCGAAGGAGGCCAAGGATGCCGACGGCTATTATGCGGCCTATCGCGCGCATCTCTCGGTCATCGGTTACAACAGCAAGCAGGTGAAGGCGGAGGATGCGCCCAAGAGCCATGCCGACCTGCTCGATCCGAAATGGCGCGGCCGCATCGTCAAGGCCCATCCCGGCTATTCCGGCACGGTGATGACCGGCACGGACGTCCTCAGTCAGGCGCTCGGCTGGGAGTTCTTCGAGAAGCTCGGCAAGCAGCGCATCATGCAGGTCCAGTCATCGACAGAGCCGCCGAAGAAACTCGCCCAGGGCGAACGTTCGATCGAAGCCGACGGCAACGAATACAACATGTTCATGCTCAAGGAGTCCGGCGTTCCCGTCGAGATCGTCTATGCGACCGAGGGCACGCCGATCGCCATCGGTCATGGCGGGATACTGAAGAACGCGCCGCACCCCAATGCCGCGAAGCTGTTCTACTCCTTCCTCTTCGACCAGGAGACACAACAGCTCAACAGCGATTCCGGCGGGCTTCGCTCGTTCCACCCGCGCGTCAAGGAGAAGGAGACGCGTACGCCGCTTTCCAAGATCAAGCTGCTCTATTCCGACCCGCTGAAGCTCGAGCCGAATATCGAGATGATCAAGAAGAAATACGAAGAGTATTTCGGCACCTGATCCGTTCCGCGCGGACCCCACGGCGCGGATCTTCCGCGCCGTGCATCGCCCTTTGACGAGAGCTGCACCCGGCGCCGGCGCGTCGCGCGCTGGCGGCGCACGGAGATCCTCATGACAGCGATAACCGGGATCGTGTCCGGAGTTCCCATACGCCACGTCACCATCGACTGGTCGCGGCCGATCTTCGTGCTGCTCACGGTTATCCTTTCGGTGCTGGTCGTGCTGCCGCTCGCATGGCTCGGCTACTACGCCGTGACCGATCAGTCCGGCAGCCTCAGCCTGGCGAATTTCAGGGCTCTGGTCAGCGATGCGACGCTGCGCCGGCCGTTCATCGTGGCGATCACCATGGCGCTCAGCGTCGGTGTGCTGTCCTGCGCCATCGCGACGCCACTCGCCTGGATCGTGGCCCGCACCGACATGCCGGGTCGCACGCTCGTGCGCGGGCTCGTCATGGCCTCCTTCGTGACCCCGCCCTTCCTCGGCGCCATCGCCTGGGAGATCCTGGCCGCGCCCAATAGCGGCATCATCAATGCCGTCTATCGCTGGCTGTTCGACCTCGATCCCTACGAGTACCTCGTCGACATCTACACCCTGTCCGGCCTCGTCTTCGCGATCGCGTGCTACACGTTTCCCTATGTCTTCACCTTGGTGACGAACGCGCTCGAACGCGTTCCGACCGAACTCGAGGAGGCATCCGCCATCCTCGGCGGTGGCCTGTGGACGACCTTGCGCAAGGTGACGGTGCCCCTCGTCCTGCCGGCCATGCTCGCAGGCTCGCTGATCGCGGTGCTGCAGGCGCTGACCATGTTCGGCTCGCCTGCCATCCTCGCCCTACCGGCGAATTTCCACGTCATCACCACCAAGATCTGGAGCCTGTTCCAGTACCCGCCCAAGCCCGGGCTCGCTGCGGCGGCGGCGTTGCCGCTGCTCCTCGTCACCATCCTGCTGCTCTGGACGCAGCGGCGCATCCTTGGCCGGCGCGGATACACCACGGTCGGCGGCAAGAGCGGCAGCGCGCGCATCACGGTGCTCGGGCGCTGGAAATGGCTGGCGCTCGGCTTCACCTTCCTTATCCTGTCGCTGACGGTGCTGATGCCCTATGCCGCGCTGGTGAAGACCGCGCTCACCCGCACGGTGGCGGAGCCGCTGACCTTCGAGAGCTTCACGCTCCACCATATCTGGTTCGTGTTCTTCGAGTTCTCGGCGACACAACTTGCGCTGCGCAACACGTTCCTGCTCGGCTTCCTCACCGCGACCATCGGCACGGCGATCGCGCTCGTCGTGGCCTATCTCGTCACGCGCGGCAGTTCGCGCGGGGCTCCGCTGCTCGGCTATCTCGCTACCGCGCCGGTCGCGATCCCCGGCATCGTCCTCGGCGTCGGCCTCTTCCTCAGCTATTCCAGCCCGATATTGCCGCTCTACGGCACGCTCTGGATCCTGCTGATCGCTTTCCTGACCATCGAGATGCCTGCGGGCTACCAGCAACTCTCGTCCGCCTTCAAGAGCGTGCATGTCGAGCTCGAGGAGGCGGGGCGCATCCTCGGCGCGACGCGGATGACGACCCTGCGCACCATCACCGCGCCGTTGTTGCGCTCAAACGTCGTGGCGGCATGGTGCTTCGTGTTCATCGGCACGATCCGCGAGCTTTCGGCGACGATCCTGCTGACCACCGCCGACACCAAGCTCGTATCGGTCATCATCTACGACCTCAACGAATCCGGCGATCTCGGCGCGATCTCGGTGCTCGGGATCATGCTGCTGATCGTCTCGTTCGCGGTCGTGTTCCTCGCCAACCGCCTGCCGCTCCTGGGCGGCGCGAAGGTCGCGCCGGTCCGCGGCTGATCAGGCGTCCGGGTAATGGCCGAGCGGGCCGAACAAGGCGGTGCGACTGATCAGGACATGCTCCTCCAGTGCAGCCTCGGCACCGGCGGGGTCGCGTGCCGCGATCCGTTCGAGGATCGCGCGGTGCTCGTCATTCGAGGTCGTCATCCGGCCGGGCATATCGAGGGTGCGGCGGCGCAGGAGGTGCATCTCGCGGTGGATGGCGGCGCATTCGGCTGCGAGGCGGCCATTGCCGCCGAATTCGACGATGGCTTCGTGGAAGCGCAGATTGCCGGGATAGAAGCTGTTGAGGTCGCCGGCTGCCATCGCGGCGTCCATCTCCGCGACATAGCCGGAGAGGATGGCCACCTGCTCGTCCGTGACGATGGGCGCCAGCAACCTGCCTGCCAAACCGTAGAGCGCCGCCCGTATTTCGTAGAGCTCGGCCGCCTCGCGCCCGTCGAGCGCGCGGATGAACACGCCACGGTTGACCACGACGTTCACCAGCCCGCTCTGCTCGAGTCCCCGGCATGCCTCGCGGATCGGCCCCCGGCTGACACCCAGCCTGGCGGCGAGCGCGTTCTCGTTGAGGCGCTCGCCGGCACTCAGTTCGCCCCGTTCGATCATCTGCTCCAACTCGTGGCGGATGATCGAGGTCAGGGACTGGTTGCGGCGAAGCTGCAGGGCGGAATCGATATCGAGGCTCATGCACTGGGTTCCGTGTGATTGGCCCAATCTATCAGTCGGAGCCGGGCAACGCCATTGGATCTTAAACTGTTGACAATCGGCAAAAGACAATTAGAGGCTGATGGCTAGCCTGGAGGACGCCATGAAGACGCCCGATAACCTTTCGCCCGCGGATAACGGTCTGACGCGCTATGTGGCGTCCTTCATCTGCGATGCGTCGCCGGCGGATCTGCCCGGCGATGTCGTCGCACTCGGCAAGAAATCGATCCTCGACGGGCTCGGGCTGGCGTTGTCGGGCTCGGTCGCCCATAGCGGCAACTATGTGCGCCGCCATCTCGCCGATCTGAACCTGGCGAGCGGACCGGCCACGGTCATCGGCTCGCGGCTGAAGGTCGCGCCGCGCTTCGCGGCCTTCGCCAACGGCGTCGGCATTCACGCCGACGACTATGACGATACCCAGCTTGCCGTGGCCAAGGACCGGGTCTACGGGCTCCTCACCCATCCGACCGCACCTGCGCTGCCGGCGGCGCTTGCCATGGGCGAGGCGAAGGGTGCCAGCGGGCGCGATGTGATGCTCGCCTACCATCTTGGCGTCGAGGTGGAGTGCAAGATCGCCGAGGCGATCAACCCGCGACATTACCAGACCGGTTTCCACGCCACGGCCACCTGCGGCACCTTCGCGGCTGCGGCGGCCAGCGCCAGGCTGATGGGGCTCGACCTCGACCAGACCCTGCGCGCGCTGTCGATCGCCGGCAGTCAGTCGGCCGGACTGCGCGAGAATTTCGGCACGATGACCAAGCCCTTCCATGCCGGGCGCTCGTCGGAGAGCGGCGTCGCGGCGGCTCAGTTCGCCGAATATGGCTGGAGCGCCACGGACAAGATCCTGGAGGCGCCGCGCGGCTTCTTCCGGGCTGCCGGCGGCGGCTATGACGAGGGCGCCATCCTGAACCAGCTCGGGGCGCCCTGGACCTTTGCGGCGCCCGGCATCTCGATCAAGCCGCATCCTTCAGGCTCGCTGACCCATCCGGGTATGACCGAGATGCTGCGTCTCATCCGCGAGAACCGGATCACCGCGGACGCGGTGGAGCGGGTCCGCGTCGGCACCAACCACAACATGCCCAACGCGCTGATCCACCATCGGCCGACCAACGAGCTCCAGGCCAAGTTCTCGATGGAGTTCTGCATGGCGATCCTCCTGATCGAGGGTAAGGCCGGCCTTGCGGAATTCACCGACGCGGTGGTGAACCGCGCCGACGTCAAGGCAATGATCGAGCGGGTCGATTTCGTGGTGGACGATGAGGCTGAGGCCGCCGGTTACGACAAGATGACGACCCTCATCGCCATTACGCTGAAAGATGGCCGGACCATCTCGGGCCGGGCCGATTTCGGCAAGGGAAGTCCGGCCAACCCGATGAGCTACGAGGAGGTCTCGGACAAGTTCCGCGAGACCGCGGGCTTCGCCAGTCTCGGCCGGGAACGGATCGAGGACGTGATCGCCATGGTGCGCGACCTGGACACTCTGCCCTCGATCGAGCGCCTGATGGCGCCCTTGAGGCTCTGACCATGGCGAAGCTCACCATCGGCGTCCTCAACGGGGACGATATCGGCCACGAGATCGTCCCGGCTGCGGTCGAGGTGACGCGCGCAGCGGCCGCCCGGCACGGGCTCGCCATCGACTGGCGGCCCATGCCTATCGGCCGCGCCGCGCTCGATAGCCACGGCACGACGCTGCCGGATGGCACGCTGGAGACGCTCGCCACCTTCGACGGCTTCATCCTCGGGCCGATCGGTCATCAGGCCTATCCAAAGGGGCCGGGCGCGATCAATCCGCATCCGATCCTGCGCAAGCATTTCGACCTGTTCGCCAATGTCCGCCCGACGCGATCCTACCCCGACATCGGCTGCATCTATGACGATGTCGACCTCGTCATCGTGCGCGAGAACAACGAGGGCTTCCAGCCGGACCGCAATGTCGTGATGGGCTCGGGCGAGTTCCGGCCCAATGACGACCTGACAATCTCGGTGCGCGTCATCTCGCGCAGGGGCAGCCGCAAGGTCGCCCGTGCCGCGCTCGACATCGCCCGGTCGCGGCGCAAGCGCCTGACGCTCGTGCACAAGAACACGGTGTTCAAGCTCGGCTGCGGCATGTTCGTGGAGAGCTGCTACGAGGCGGCGAAGGATTATCCCGATGTCACGATCGACGAGGTGATCGTCGATACCTTCGCAATGCGCCTGGTGCGCGATCCGCAGAGCTTCGACACTGTGGTGACGACGAACATGTTCGGCGACATCCTGACCGATGAAGCCGCGGGGCTGGTCGGCGGGCTCGGCATGGCGCCCGGCCTGTGCATCGGCGAGGGCGGCCTCGCCATGGCGCAGGCGACGCATGGTTCGGCGCCCGACATTGCCGGCAAGGGCGTAGCCAATCCCTATGCAATGATCGAGTCGACGCGGATGCTGATCGAGCATCTCGGCCGGGTCCGATCCCTGCCGCAGGCGGTGGAGGCCGCACGCACGATGGAAGCGGCGATCCGCTCCGCGCTCTCGGGGCCCGAGACGCGCACGCGCGACATCCGCGGCACCACCGGGACCCGTGGCATGACCGAGGCGATCACCAGGGCGATCGGTTAGATCAGCGGGCCGGATACGCGTTCCGCTCCGATGATCCTGAGCCCGATGCCGAAATGTTGCATCAGGCTCTGAGGTCGAGCGTGTCGAGCCGATATTCGCCGCGTTCGTCTGCGTCGAGCTGGGCGACCAGCCCGAGCTCCCAGGCAAGATAGCGCCGCGCGGCATCGAGATTGCCGTCGTGCCGGTCGTGCACGAAGAACAGAAAGTCGATGGCGTCGGCGTCCGCGGGGGCGTCGGGCGAGCTGTCGAGGGCAAGCCCCTCCGCGCGCCAATCGCTTGCGTCGCCTGTGACCCGGCGAACCGATGTCGCGCCGCATTCCGCGAGGTCGCGGCTGGCGAGCGCGGTTGCTGTCTCGTCTCCCGCAAGCAGCACATGCCGGCCCGCCACGGCCGGCAGGCGCGGCCGGATCGACCAGGCGGCGCCCGGCAGATGGCCGGCGCGATAGGCAAGCGAGCCGCGCAGGTCGAGCAGCAGGTCTCCGGCTTGCGCGCGCTCGATCGCCTCATCGGCGCTGATTGCAGGTGGTGCGACAAGGTCGGGAGGCGGTTCGGATACCGGCAGGCGCCAGTCGGCCGGCCAGGACTCGATATCGGGAAGCACATAGGTTTCGTAGCCGAGTTGGCGCAGCCAGAACGCAGCGAGCGCCGCGCGCAACCCGGTATCGTCGGCCAGGATGATGCGCGCTCGGCGGACGCCGATCCAGTGGTCCGTGGCCTGAATGAGCTGGCCTCCTGGCGCTGAGGCCGCCGCGGCATGCGGCGTGGCCGCGTGCTCGGCCGGATCGCGCATGTCGAGAAGATAGGTCGTGCGGCCGGGCTCTCCGGCGAGGTCTTCGGCTTTGAGGCGGTCGATCCGCGAAATAGCATGCGTGCGCATGAAGGCATCGGCCCGCAGGCGGCTTGCCGCGCGGTCGATCTGCGGCAAAGGACCGGCGGCAGAGTCATACGCGAGCGCACGGCCCGAGAGCGCCCAGCCCTGCGTCCCGTTTTCCAGGGCAAGCACCACTGCGCCCGGCTGCATCAGCGCCAAGCCCGCGGTGCCGATGATGCTGCGCGTCCGCCCGGCGCAGTTGATGATGACGGGGGCTTCCCCCGGGGCGAGTGCGTCCCAGCGATGCGCCGCCTCTCCGTTCGGAAAGGAGCGCGAGCCCGGGATCGTCATCTTCGTGTATTCGCCGGCTGAGCGACCGTCGAGGAGGTGCAGCGGGCGGCCCTGCTCCTGCCAGGCGTCGAGAGTGTCGGGACCGATCGCAGGCACGTGCCAATGCTCCTCGACCAGCTCGCCCAGCGTCTTGCTCGGCAGGTTCACGCCCTTGAACAGGGTGTATCCGGCCGCCGCCCAGGCCGGGGCGCCGCCCGCGATCCAGTCGATACGGCTGTAACCCATCGCGGTGAGCCGCGTTGCGGCGCGCTCGGACACCCCATCGCCCTCGTCGACCAGCACGACCGGCACGTCGCGGCGGGGCACGAGTACCCCGACCAGCGCCTCCAGCCGGCTATAGGGGCAGGGCACGGCGAGGAAGGGGTGGCCTTCGCCGTACTGACCCTGTTCGCGCAAATCGAGACAGGCGATCTCCCCGGGTGCGTGCAGCCTCCGCTTCGCTTCCTGCGGATCGAGCGCCGGCATCAGGCGGCTTCGGCATAGGGCACGGGCTCACGTCCCGAGAAGAAGTCATGGAAGGCGGCGTAGACGAGGTCGGGTCGGTGCTCGGCCGGATAGTGCCCGGTCGGAATGGCCCAGCCGCGCACGCCGTCCGCCCATTCCTGCCAGGCTTCGAGCGGCTTGAAATGCCGGCCGCAATGGCTGTTCGAGCCCCACAGGACGAGGACGGGGCAGGCGATCTTGCGCTTGCCGTAATCCGCCGTGTCCATGGCAAGGTCGAGGGTCACGGTGGCGCGATAATCTTCGCAGACGGCGTGAATCTGCTCCGGGGTCGTGCAGCGTGCGTAGTCAGCCAGCGCCTCGGGCGTGAAGATCTCGAGCCCGACACCCTTCTTGTTGAGCTTGTAGCGGATGTAATAGTCGAGATCGGCGCAGATCAGCCGCTCGGGAAACGGCGCTTTCTGCGCCATGAAGAACCAGTGGTAGGATTCAAGCCCCCAGCCGAGGCTGACATTGGTCAGGACATGATGGGTCGGCACGATGTCGAGAGCGGCCAGCGCGGTGACGCGGTCCGGCTGGTCGAGAGCCATGCGGAAGGCGACGCGCGCGCCCCGGTCGTGCCCGGCGACTGCGAAACGGTCGAATCCGAGCGCGTCCATCACGTCGAAATTGTCCTCGCCCATCGCGCGGAAACTGTAGCCGGCATGATCCTCTCCGCCGTCGGGCTTGGAGCTGTCGCCATACCCGCGCAGGTCGGTCGCGACCACCGTGAAGCTCTGAGCCAGCGATGGCGCAATCTTGTGCCAGCTCGACAGATTGAGCGGGTTGCCGTGGATCAGCAGCAAGGGCGGCCCGCTTCCGGCTATGGCCACCTCGATTTCGGCACCGCGGGTGCGCAGTTTACGCCGCTCGAATCCTGCCATCAGCACGGTGCTATGCGGCAGGAGTGGCGGCAGGTTCGCCCCGGGTTCTGATCGTTCCAGCATCATCGGCATTGCTCCTCATCGGATCCCATGCGATGAATATCATATTGTCGACAATAAGCATCTTGAATCTGAGGGACGTCATGGCCGCCATGCAGGATAAGCCTCGCCTCGGCTTCCTCTTCGGAGACGCGACCGGCATCGGTCCCGAGATCGCGGCCAAGGTTCTCGCCRCAGGCCGCTATCGCGAGCATGTCCGGCTCGTTGCGATTGGTGATCGTCGCGTGCTGGAGCAGGGCGCGCGCGATGCCGGTGTTCAGCTCCGTTGGACCGGCGTGACTGAACGCGACGAGATCGACTGGGATGCTCCCGAGATCCCGCTCGTCGATCTCGGCAATGCCGATCCGGCTCAACTCGGGCGCGGGCAGATATCGGCGGAATCCGGCCGGATCACAGGCGAGACGCTGGCCCGTGCGATCAGCATGGCGCAGGCCGGGGAGCTCGATGCGATCACCTTCGCGCCGCTGAACAAGGCCGCGATGTTCGCAGGTGGCTGGCGCTTTCCCGACGAGCACAAGTTGTTCGCGCATCTGCTCAGGCATCACGGCTATTTCTCGGAAATGAACGTGCTCGACGGCCAGTGGATGTCGCGGGTGACGTCGCATGTCTCGCTGCGCGAAGCCCTCGACCTGATCGATGCGCGCGCGATCACCGATGCGGTCGAACTCGTCGACCGGATGATGAAGCGCGCCGGGATCGTCAGCCCGCGCATCGCGGTGGCCGCACTCAATCCTCACGCCGGCGAGAACGGCCTGTTCGGCCGCGACGAGATCGAGCTAATCCGGCCGACCGTGGAGCGGATCGCGGCTGGAGGCATCAGCTGCACCGGGCCCTATCCGGCCGATACGGTCTATATTCGTGCCTTCGCCGGCGAATTCGACAGCGTTGTGGCCATGTATCACGACCAGGGCCAGATCGCGACGAAGCTCAGGGGCTTCAATCGCGGCGTCACGGTGACGGCGGGGCTCGATGTCGTCTTCACGACGCCAGCGCATGGCACAGCATTCGACATTGTCGGCCAGGGAGTGGCCTCGCCCGGCGCGCTCCAGAGCGCCGTCGAACTTGCGAGCCGACTGGCGACAGTCCGCGTCGCCGCCTGAACCGCCGGGCGGGTCGCGACGATGCCGCTATCCGCAGGGCGCCGGTCAGCTGGCGGCGTGAGCGAGATTGTCGCCGCGGAGCGCCTCCAGCACTGCATCGGTCACCGAGCGCGTGGTCGCCGCGCCGCCGAGATCCGGCGTGTGGTTTGCCCGGTCAGCCGTGACGCGCTCGATTGCGCGCATCAGCCGCGCGGCTGCGTCCGCCTCGCCGAGATGGTCGAGCATCATCACGGCGGACCAGAAGCTGGCGATCGGATTGGCAATGCCCTTGCCGGTGATGTCGAAGGCGGAGCCGTGGATCGGCTCGAACATCGAGGGAAAGCGGCGCTCGGGGTCGAGATTGGCGGTGGGGGCAATGCCGATCGAGCCGGCGAGGGCTGCGGCGAGGTCGGACAGGATGTCGGCATGAAGATTCGTCGCGACGATCGTGTCGAGGCTCCGCGGCTTCAGTGTCATGCGGATGGTCATGGCGTCGACCAGCATCTTGTCCCAGGTCACGTCGGGAAACTCGCGCGCCACTTCGGCGGCGATCTCATCCCACATCACCATGCCGTGGCGCTGTGCGTTCGACTTGGTGACGACGGTCAAGAGTTTGCGGGGACGAGAGCGCGCCATTTCGAAGGCGAAGCGCATGATGCGCGTGACCCCGCCGCGGGTGAAGATCGAGACCTCGGTCGCGATCTCCTCGGGTTGCCCGCGATGCGAGCGCCCGCCCTGGCCGGCATATTCGCCCTCCGAATTCTCGCGCACGATCACCCAGTCGAGATCATCCGGAGCCACCCCGCGCAGGGGCGGCTCGATGCCCGGCAGGATGCGCGTCGGGCGCACATTCGCGTATTGGTCGAAGGGCTGACAGATGGCGAGCCTCAGGCCCCATAGGGTGACATGATCGGGCACATCGGGCGCGCCGACGGCACCGAAATAGATCGCGTCGCAATCGCGGATGCGGTCGAGCCCGTCTTCGGGCATCATCCGGCCATGGCGCTTGAAGTAGTCCGAACCCCAATCGAAATGGGTGAAGTCGAACGCGAAACTGCCGGACCGGGCGGCGCAGAGCGACAGGACTTCGAGACCCGCCTCGATCACCTCGGCGCCGATCCCGTCGCCGGGAATGGCGGCAATCCTGTAGGTTTTCATCAGACGGCTCCGTCCTTGCGTTCGAATTATTGCCTATTGTCGACAATTATAGAGCCGTGTCGGAAATAGTCTACCGGCTGGGCAAGGAAAACCGCTGCGCTCCTAGCCTCGGGCATCCCCGACGGATTGTCGGCCTGCGCCTGGGTTTGTCCGAATGCCTTTGGTTGGGTGCTTGACTAATAGATAGCATACTACATATATGCGTTCTATGGACGGTGCCCAACCTGGATTCGAGCGCAGCTTCCTGACGGAGCTGTCGACGGCCGGCCGCAAATTGCGAACCCTGTTCGATCGCCTTGTGCGCCAACGCGGCCTGACCTTGTCGCGTGCACGCGCATTGCTTCATCTCTCGCGTTGCCCGGCGATCAATCAGACGGAACTCGCCAGTCTGCTGGAGGTCGAGGGCCCGACCGTCGTGCGCCTGCTCGACGGGATGGAGAAGAACGGCCTGATCGAGCGAAGCGCCATCGACGGCGATCGGCGGGCGAAACAGATCAGCCTGACCCCAGCCGCCCAACATCAGGTCGAGGAGATCGAGGAGATCTCCGGCGAGATCGGCCGCGAGGTATTGCGCGAGATCGACCCTGCCGAACTCGAGATCGCGATCCGCGTGCTTCGGCAGATGATCCGCAATATGGAGCCTCAGTCCTGAGGCTCATGGCCATGGCTACGACCAACGAAACGGAAGCGCGGCCCGAAGCAGATCCTTCATCTGCGAACGTCCAAGAGCCTTCCCGCCCTGAGAGCCCGGCTCTGCTGCCGGCAAAGCCCTTTGCCGTTGCCGCGGCCTATGTCGCGGCCGCCGCCCTTCTGATTGGCACACAGGGCCTCGGCATGAACTTCGTGGCTGCCAATACCAATCAGATCCAGGGGGCGTTTGGGGCGACTCAGCTCGAGATCAATTGGCTGATCGCCGCCTATATGGCGCCGAATGTCAGCCTGACCCTGATCCTGACCAAGGTCCGGACCCAGTTCGGGCTGCGCCGTTTCGCTGAGCTCGGCATCTGCATCTTCGTCGCCGCGTCGCTTCTGCATCTCATCGCGCATGATCTGCATTCGGCGATCGGGGTCCGCTTCCTCGCTGGCATGGCGGCATCGCCGATATCGACACTCGGCTTCCTCTACATGCTCGAGGCCTTTCCTCCGGCCAGGAAGATGTCATGGGGCTTGAGCCTGACGCTGACCTGCTCCGCGATCACCCCTACGCTGGCGCGGCTGATCTCGCCGATGCTGCTCGATATCGGCCAATGGCAGGGCCTCTACACGATGACGATCGGCCTCGCGCTGATTTCGCTTGCCGTGATCTTCTATCTGCCGCTGACGCCGATTCCCCATGCGAAGGTCCTGCAGCGGCTGGATTTCATCAGCTACCCCTTGATCGCGATCGGCTTTGGCCTGCTCGCGGTCATCCTGGTGATGGGCCGCCTGGTCTGGTGGCTGGAAGCACCCTGGATCGGCTGGTGCCTTGCCCTGGCCATCCTGTCGCTCGGGCTTGCGGTGGCAATTGAGATCAATCGGGAGACGCCGCTGCTGAATGTGCGCTGGCTGATGAGCCGGGAAATGCTCCATATCACGACGGTGCTGCTGGTCTTCCGCATCGTGCTGTCCGAGCAGACTTCGGGTGCACTCGCCCTGTTCCAGAATCTTGGCCTGCTCAATGAGCAGAGCAGGGGGCTATATGTGGTGATCCTGCTGGCTTCGCTGTGCGGCGGGCTCCTTTGCGGCGCCACTCTCAAGCCCGAGCGCGTGCCGCTGCTGCATGGCGTCGCGCTGCTCTGCATTTGCGCCGGTGCCGCCATGGATAGTCAGGCGACCAATCTGACGCGGCCGGACAACATGTATCTGAGCCAGGCCCTGATCGCGTTTGGCGGCGCGCTGTTCCTGCCTCCGGCGATGCTGACCGGTCTCATGGCTGCGCTCCGGCAGGGGCCGGCCTTTATTACCAGCTTCATCGTGGTTTTCCTCTTCACGCAGAGTCTGGGCGGCCTGATCGGTTCGGCTTTCTTCGGCAGCTTCGTCACGCTCCGCGAGAAGTTCCATTCCAGCCTTCTCGTCGAACATTTCTCGCTGTCCGACCCGGCGGTGGCGGAGCGGGTGAGGCAGCTTTCGGCAGTCTATGGAAAGCTGCTCACCGACGGGCGGCTGCTGAATGCCGAGGGCGTCGCCCTGTTCGCCCAGCAGGCCAGCCGCGAAGCCAATATCCTCGCCTATAACGACGCATTCCTGCTCATCGCGGCCCTGGCAGGAGCCGCGCTCGGCGGACTGATCATCCATCTGCTCTACGCAAGACTGCGCAGCGCCAAGTTCTTCTTACGCCCGGCCGAAGCCCTCTGAACCGAAACCAGCCATCATGTCGAAAGCCATTCGCTCACCTGGAACCCTGATTGCGCTGCTGGTCGCCGCAGGCGGTGTGCTGCTCGTGCTTTACGCCTGGCGGCTGCCGCCCTTCGCCAGCTCGGTCGAGAGCACGGAGAATGCCTATGTCAAAGGCCAGGTCACGATCATCAGCCCGCAATTGGCGGGCTATGTGAAGAAAGTCGCGGTTCAGGACTTCGAAACGGTGAAGGCTGGTGATCTCATCGTGCAGATCGACGACCGGATCTACGAGCAGCGTGTGCGGCAGGCGCAGGCCACTCTTGCCGGCCAGCGGGCCAATCTCGCCAATGCCGATCAATCGCAGCGCGCTGCCGAAGCGCGCCTGCGCTCCGGAGAAGCCCAGATCGCCAGTGCGCAGGCGGCGGTCGAAACCGCGGAAGCCAATGCCGGGCGCATCCTCGCCCTGCGCGAGAAGGGGATTTCGACGCAGAGCGCGGCCGATCAGGCCAGTCTGGTGCTCGACCAGGCCCGCGCCAGCCTACGCCAGGCCGAAGCGGCCCTCGATGTCGCCCGGCAGGATCGGCAGTCCATCATCGTCGGGCGCGCCGGGCTGGAGGCAGCCGTGCGCAATGCCGAGGCAGCAGTGCAATTGGCCGCGATCGATCTGCAGAACACCCGCATCCTGGCGCCGCAGGACGGCAAGATGGGCGAGATCGGCGTGCGGCTCGGGCAATATGTTGCTGTTGGCACGCAACTGGCGTCGCTGGTTCCGGCCAGGAAATGGGTGATCGCGAACTTCAAGGAAAACCAGCTCTCCGGGATGAAGATCGGCCAGCCGGTGACCTTTACGGTCGATGCGCTGCATCACGCCTCGTTGACCGGGCATGTCCAGGAGTTCTCGCCAGCCACGGGCTCCGAGTTCAGCATCCTGAAGGCCGACAATGCGACCGGCAATTTTACCAAGATTGCGCAGCGGCTGCCGGTGCGGATCGCGATCGATCACGGCCAGCCTTTGACCGAGGATCTGGCGCCCGGCATGTCGGTCATCGTCAGCATCGACACCGCCACGCCGGTTGAGGCAGCCGTCAACCTATCCAGCGCCGACAAGCAATAACATCGGCGTGCAAGCGACCAGGGGGACAATTGCGGACTTCTGGATCGCCCGCGCTCCAAAATGGCTGCGGTGATCCAGAAATATCCAGTCCCGAAAGCGCCGAAACGGCAGGCGCCAACGGCCGTCAGCTTCGCGGCCGGGTCAGGCGCTGGAGCCTGAGCGCGGGCCGCGCTTGGCGCGCGGTGGCTTCGCGACGACGGGTGCGGCCGGGACCACCTTGGCCTTGCGACCCAGGCCCGATGCCTTTGCAAGGGCGGCCCGGGCCTCGGAATAGTTCGGTGCGACCATCGGATAGTCTGAGGGCAAGCCCCACTTGGTGCGATATTGCTCAGGAGTGAGATTGTAGGCCGTACCCAGATGACGCCTGAGGGATTTGAACGATTTGCCGTCTTCCAGGCAGATGATGGCGTCCGGCGTGACCGACTTCTTGATCGGAACGGCCGGTACGAGCGCGACCGGTGGCGGCGCAGCTTCGGATTTGGCGTCGAGCTGCGCGAACGCTGAATACGTGCTCGCAATCAAGCCAACGAGATCGCTGCGAGGGACATTGTTATGTGCGACGTAGGCCGAAATAACCATCGCCGTCAGATCAATATAATTTTCATCTTCGTTGGCCATGGCTTTTCCCAAATCAGAATATTGCGCCTAGGTCTCATTTAACCTGCCGAACGTTCTATTTGCAATACTCGTTGCGGTGGTTCGCTCAATTCCGATGCTTGCAGTCCCGGTTTATTCTGGTGAGAGGGCGTGCGGCGGCCTACTGAACTGGGTGGTGACGCGCCTGTTCGAGACTGGCCTTGGCCAGCATGGCCTCCAGCGAGGCGAGAACTTCTGGCACCATGAAGAGGGAGATTTCGTTCTTCCCATCGACTTCCAAGGCGATTACGGCGCCCAGTGTCGTGTCTGCGCTGACTGTAACGTGCTTCACTTTGATCACTGCAAACTCGCGCGTCGGCTTCTGCGGCATTCTCTCACCCCCGTTCTTTGATCTGTGTTCGTCATTCGATATCAACTTACAACGTATTCACAGCCGCCTCGCCACGTGCCCCCGGCACCGTGGTCCTCGCGAGCGGCCAATGTGACGACGAGGCCGGTTAACACGCTCTCCCCGCCAGAACCCTTGATGCAGCCGATCAGTCGTTGGACGTGTTCGACGGCGTGGGCGATGTTCAGCTGATTGCGGAGCCTGTCACCTCGCGGCCGTCACCTCTGGTCCCTTCGCGTGCAATGCCTTGCGCGTCTCATAGTCGACGATCGCGGCCCTCAGAGCTTGCAATTCGAGGGCTTTCGCCGAATTGGGCTGCGCATCCTCGATCTGGCCGATGCGCAGAAGCGCATACCGGTAATCCTCATGGCAGGTGATGCAGACGCTGTGCGTTTCCGGTTTGAGTTCAGTCACCGCGGTCATCGGATCTCTCCTTCCGTGGCTGATCCCAGAAAACTAGTTTGGACGGTTGGGGTTTCAAGAGGGTGTGACGCTGTCGCGAAGCTCGCCGCGGATGCTTCCAAGGGGGCGGCTTCGTCCTGGTCTGCGGAGCAGACGCGCGCATCGAAACGGCCGCCTCCAGTGAAGCCCTTGGTGCCTCATGGGCCCAGCAGATGGGGATGTCTCTCGGGGCGCGGGATTTCTATAGGGAGGGGGCGTTTCGGCGCGGGCCGCAATCGCGGCCAAAGCACCAGGGTTTGAGGGCTATGGGACAATCCACACCTGCCACGGCCGTGTTGAAAGCGGGCGGCGTTTCCTTCGAACTCCGAACCTATGAATACGACCCCAATAGCGATCGCGTCGGTCTTCAGGCGGCCCAGTCCCTGGGTGAACCACCCGGTCGGGTCTTGAAGACATTGATTGCGCAGGTCGACAACATACCCGTTTGTCTGGTTCTCCCATCAGACTGCGAGGCAAGCATGAAGAGGGTGGCCGCGGCCGTTGGAGGCAAGAGCGCGCGTATGCTGGCGCCGAGCGATGCCGAGCGCCTGACGGGCTATAAGGTCGGCGGCGTCAGCCCATTCGGTCAGAAGCGCAAGCTGAGGACCCTTGTCGAGATCACGGCCGTCTCCGAGCCATATGTCTTCGTCAATGGAGGGTTACGTGGCCTGCAGGTCAAGCTGGCGCCGGACGACCTTGTCCGCGCAAGCAATGCGGCGACCGTCGCGATCGTTTCCTAGCGGTGATCGTCTCTGGCTCGGCTTCTGCGACGTTCCGGGCTCGAGCGATCAAGCGCTGGTCCGGGAGAAGAGGCCCGACGACACAGCGCGGTGATTGCGGCGGCTTCGTTGTGTCGAACCCGGCGTTGAACGCCGCCACTCGCAGGTCTGGCCTCGGGGTCCAATCCAGCGGCCGAACACCATTGGAGATGCCCCAGCAATCTGCTCCCCGTCTCGTTGCGCCGCTTCCCTCGGCGCCTCTGGACGTCGCTTGACAGGCTCTGTCGATCAAAACTAGGCTAACATAGTTATGCTTCTTATTCTGTAATTATAGAATAAGTCCATACGAGGCGACCGCCTCGCATAAGGGGAGCGTGCCGCTATGACAGACGTCGTCGACAGCAAACGAAACCTGCTCAAGGCCGGCCTTGTCGGTGGCCTTGCACTTGCGGCAGCGTCCAGTTCAGCCAGGCAGGCGGCGGCACAAGCCGCTCCCAACAGCCTGCTGCGCACCGTTCTCGACCGGGGCAAGCTCATCGTCGGCACGGGCTCGACCAATGCGCCCTGGCATTTCGAGGATGAGAAGGGACAGCTCGTCGGCATGGACATCGCCATGGGGCGGATCCTCGCCAAGGGGCTCTTCGACGACGACAAGAAGGTCGAGTTCGTCAGGCAGGATGCGGCTCAACGCATTCCCAACATCAATACCGGGAAGGTCGACATCGTCATCCAGTTCATGACGATGTCACCGGCGCGGGCGCAGCTCGTCGCGTTCTCCCGACCCTATTATGTCGAGGGCATCGCCCTGCTGACGCGCCCCGACAGCGACAAGAAGAGCTTCGACGCCCTGCTCAAGGCAGGATCGGGTGCACGGGTCTCCATCCTGCAGAACGTCGATGCCGAAGCGTCGGTGAAGAAGGTCCTGCCGCAGGCGACGGTCATGCAGCTCGACAGCCAGGCCAATGTCGTCCTTGCGCTCGATTCAAAGCGTGCCGATGCCGCCGCCGTCGATCTCTCGACCGTCTGGTGGCTCGCGAAGCGCCACCCCGATAAATATGCCGATGCCGGCAAGTCCTGGAACTCCATGCTGTACGGCGCGGCCATGCGCCAGGGCG
Organism: Allobosea sp. P4_E12; assembly: GCF_056401655.1. Taxonomy (NCBI): domain Bacteria; kingdom Pseudomonadati; phylum Pseudomonadota; class Alphaproteobacteria; order Hyphomicrobiales; family Alloboseaceae; genus Allobosea; species Allobosea sp. P4_E12. The sequence goes on from NZ_JBFUIY010000005.1 coordinate 99,479, forward strand.
ATCCGGACTGGGTGCGCTTCGTCGACACCACCTTCGGGATCGCCATGTACGGCCACCAGAACGAGATTTTCGATGTCGCGATCAGCGATTATTTTGGTCTGACGCCGCCAGTCCGCGAGACGGGGCTGCCGAAATTCTGACGGCGGCTTTCGCGGTCGCGCTTCGCCGACCCCTGCGCTCGCCGCTGGCGCGCGGCAGGGCGGCGAAGTCGCCTGCACGGCCCGTGACGAGACGTCTCCCGGCATGACGAACTACCACTTCAACTTCGCGATCGTCTGGCGCTACGCCGCGAAGCTGTTCGACGGTCTCCTGCTCAGCATCGAACTCGCGATCGCGACGATCGCGATCGGCATGGTGATCGGGCTGGTTCTGGCGCTCGTCGAAATGGACGGGCCACGCTGGGCCAGGCCGTTCATCCGGGGCTATGTCGAGTTCATCCGCAACGTCCCGCTGCTGCTGCTCGTCTATCTCGTCTTCTACGGCGTGCCGAGCGCGATCGATCTGCAATATGACGCCACGACCTCGTTCGTGGTGACGCTGGCGATCTATTCCGGCGCCTATCTGGTCGAGGTCCTGCGCGCCGGCTTCGAAGCCGTGCCGAAAGGGCTGATCGAGGCTGGCAAGGCGATCGGTCTTACGCCAGCGGGCGTGCTCGTCCATGTCCGGCTGCCGACGGCGCTGCGCATCGCCCTGCCATCGCTCTCGAACACCTATGTCTCGCTGTTCAAGGACACCTCGATCGCCTCCGCGATCGCCGTCCCTGAACTGGCTTACGGCATGCGCTGGATCGAGACGCAGACCTTCCGGACGGTCGAGGTCTATCTGCTCGCGACGCCGATCTATCTGGTCACCAGCTACGCCATCCTGCTGCTGTTGCGGCTGGCCGAGCGGCGCTATGCCATCACGCGGTGAGCGGCCATGACGTTGTTCCTGCAGACGCTTCCGTTTCTGCTCGATGGCCTGCGCATCACGCTCCTGGTCTCGGCCGGCGTGATCGCGCTCTCGCTGTTGATCGGTGTCCCGCTCGGTTGCGTGCTCGCTTTCGGCCCGCTCTGGGCGCGGTTTCCGATCCGGATCTATGCCGATTTCGTGCGCGGCGTACCGATCCTGGTGTTGCTCTATTTCGTCTATTACGGGCTGCCGGCCATCAAGGTGAACCTGCCGAGCCTGACCGCCGCGATTGTGGCATTGACCGCCTTCAAGTCCGCCCAGGTCATTGAAATCACCCGCGGCGCCTTCCAGTCCATCCCCAGAGGGCAGACGGAAGCGGCGAAGTCCATCGGGCTCGGCCTCCTCGACCGCTTCGTCCATGTGCTTGCACCGCAGGCGATCCGACGCTTCCTGCCTCCCTTCGTCAACAGCGTCGTCGATACGGTGAAGGGCTCCTCGCTCGTCTCCCTGCTGGGGATCGTCGACCTGATGCTCGCGCTGCAGCAGGTGATTGGACGCACCCATGTAGCGTTGCCGCTCTATGTGATGGGGGCGCTGATGTATTTCGCCATCAACTATCCGCTTTCGACGCTGAGCCGGCGTCTCGAAAAGCGTTTCATCTGAGCGGAAGGACGATCATGATCGAGACGCCCGACGAGCCGGTGATCCGCATCAAGGGCCTGACCAAGTCCTTCGGCGCGCACCAGGTGCTGAAGGGCATCGATCTGGATGTCGGCAAGGGACAGGTGATCGCCGTCATCGGCCCATCCGGAAGTGGCAAGACGACCTTGCTGCGCTGCATCAACTTCCTCGAGGAATATGATGGCGGCTCGGTCCGGATCGATGGAGTGGAAGTCGGCTATCGGGATGACGGCGCCGGCCGCCGTCGGCGCAGTGACCGTGAACTCGCCAGCATCCGGGTCGATGCGGCAATGGTCTTCCAGCAGTTCAACCTGTTTCCGCATCTGACGGCGGCCCAGAACGTCATGCTCGGGCTGATGAAGTCGCGCGGCAAGAGCAAGGGCGAGGCAAGGCAGATTGCCGAGAAATGGCTCGTGCGCGTCGGCCTCTCCGAGAAGCTCGACGCGCTGCCCTCGCAATTGTCCGGTGGGCAGCAGCAGCGGGTCGGTATCGCGCGAGCGGTTGCGATCGAGCCGAAGGTCCTGCTGCTCGACGAGATAACCTCCGCGCTCGATCCCGAGCTTGTCGGCGAGGTGCTGGAGGTCGTCCAGGAACTGGCCGCGGAGGGCCGGACGATGATCCTCGTCACCCATGAAATGGCCTTCGCCAGGGAAGTCGCCGACCGCGTGGTGTTCACCGACCAGGGACTGATCGCGATCGACGCGCCGCCGAAGGCCGTCTTCGATGAACAGTCGAACGAACGATTGCGGGCTTTCCTCTCGCGCTTCGCCGCCTTTCGGCATGCTCATTGAGCGGCTGCTGGCGCCCTGACACCCATTCCGACCGAGTTCAGCGATGCCGCCTCCATCCGATCTTGCTCCTCCCTCCGATCTTGCGATGTCGCCCTATGAGAAGCTGGCACAACTTGGTCTTGAATTGCCGCAAGTGCCGACACCGATCGGCAATTTCACGACCCATGTCCGGGAAGGTACGCTGCTCTACCTGTCGGGTCAGGGGCCGACGCATGAGGACGGTCGCATCCACACGGGCAAGGTCGGCGCCGACGTCTCGGTCGAGGAGGCGTATGCTCATGCACGCCTGACGGGGCTGAACCTCATCGCGGTGCTGCACACGGCACTGGGGGACCTTCGAAAGGTCAGGCGCATCGTCAAGGTGCTCGGCATGGTCAACGCCACGCCGGACTTCACCGACCATCCCGCCGTCATCAATGGCTGCTCGGACCTCTTCGTCGCGGTCTTTGGCGATGCTGGCCGGCACGCGCGTTCAGCCGTCGGGTTCGGCTCGCTGCCGCGCCGCATCACCGTGGAGATCGAAGCGGTCGTCGCGGTCTCATGATGCTACTGCCTGAATTGCCAGCCAAGGCTTGCTTCGATGCGCTGTGCCGCGCTCCGGACTGCATCGGCGAAGCGGGAGGGCTCCTCCTGGACCTTGAATTCCGGCAGCACGATCGAGATGGTGATCACGCAATCTCCGGAATTGTTGCGCACCGGTGCCGCGACGCAGGCCACGGCATAGTCGGATTCGCCAGCCTGCACGGCGATGCCGGCGGACAGTGCTTCGTCGGATTGCTCGGCGAGCGCGACCGGGTCGACCGTTGCCCGCCCCGTTGGCGAGGCCTTGGCGCAGCGCCGGAACAGCGCCACCCGGTCCTGAAAATCGAGATGGGCGACCAGAAGCCGGCCCGAGGCGGTCCAGTTCAGGGGCACCCGGGTTCCGATCCGCGATGTGACCTTGAAGTGGCCGGGCCCCTCGGCCATCGCCTCCACCACCATCATGTCGCCGTCACGGCCGCAGATCTGGACTGTCTCACCGACCTCGCGAGAGAGCACATGCATCTCGTGGGTGGCGACCGTGATGATCTCAAGATCGCGCGCGTAGGCGAGGCCGTAGTGATAGAGTTTGGGGCCGAGCCAGACCACGCTGCCATTGCGCGAAAGCAGGTCCCTGGCGACCAGTTCCTCGACGATCGAATAGACCGTGGACAGCGGCGCTCCGACCGCGCGGGCGATATCGTATCCGGTCGCCGGCCGCGCCGTCTCCTGGAGATAGTCAAGGATCTGGACCGATCGCTCGATTCCGCTGACCCGCGTGCGCCGCGGCCCAGTGGCGGAGGGCGCGGACGCCACGCCCATCTCACTGTCCTTCATCTGCCAGCTCTCCGTCACGCGATTCCGCGGACCCCTTACCGTAACCATGCTTCCGGAGGAACGCCATGAACAAGCCCGATACCCGAAAGGCGCTCGGTCTCCGTGCGATCATCAATGTGTCGGGAACGATGACGGGGCTCGGCGCCTCGATCATCGTGCCGCAGGCCATCGAGGCGATGGCTGGGGTCATGCCGCAATTCGTCGAAGTCGACGAACTTCAGAAGGTCGCCAGCGGCGTCATCGCCAGATTGTGCGGAGCCGAGGCTGGATTCGTCACGGCTTCCTGCTCGGCCGGCATCACGCTTGCCGTGGCCGGGGCGATGACGGGCAGTGACCTCTATGCCGTCGAACGACTGCCGGACACGACGGGCCTGAAGGACGAAGTCCTGATCATGACCGGGCATATGGTGAGCTACGGCGCTCCCGTCGAACAAGGCATTGCGCTCGCTGGCGCCAGGGTAGTGCCGGTCGGGCAGGCCACGAGCGTACGGCCCTATCAACTGGCCGGAGCGATCTCGGAACGGACTGCCGCTGCGGTCTATGTCGTGTCCCATCATACGGTCAGCTATGGGCAGCTCCCGCTCGAGGAGTTCGCCGCCATTTGCCGGGCAAGGGGGGTATCGGTCATCGTCGATGCCGCTTCGGAATACGACCTCCAGCGCTTCCTGGCCGCAGGCGCGGACATTGCGCTGTATTCGGCTCACAAGTTTCTCGGTGGCCCGACAGCCGGAATCGTCGCCGGTCGCAAGGACCTCGTGCGCGCGGCATTTCTTCAGAACGGCGGCATCGGCCGCGGCATGAAGGTCGGCAAGGAGAGTATCGTCGGCACCATCGCTGCCCTGGAAGCATGGGAGACGCGCGACCATGCCGGCATCCGGGAGCGCGAACAGGCCGCCCTTACGCTGTGGCGTGAACGCCTGGCCGAGAGGCCGGGGATCCGTGTCGAGATCGAGCCTGATCCGACCGACAACCCGCTCGACCGGCTCAAGCTCTCGGTCGAACCGCAGGCCGCCCATATCACGGCCTGGGACCTCGCCGACGCGCTCGCGCGCGGCGAGCCCCCCATCATCGTGCGCGATCACGAGGTCGAGCACGGCTTCTTCTATCTCGACCCCTGCAATCTCCACCCAGGACAGGAAGACACCGTTGCCAATCGCCTGGCCGAAGAACTCAGCGCTGCCCTGCGCAGCAATGACATCATCGCCACGCCGCTGGAGGAACGCCGAAGCCGTCGGGCAGCCTATCTCAGGCGTTGGCCGGATTGATGCCTATCCCGCGGATCGCAGGCTCCGGTGACTGTCGGTGCGTCACGCTTTTAGGTGCAGGCTCACCAGCACGGTGATTTCCGCTCCGGCCGGCAGCGAGACCGCAACACGCAGGAAGTTGCCGAAATGCGCGAGCCGCTGGAAGGTCACGGCGTTCTCGCGCGCGGGCAGATCGAAGAGCGAACCTTCCGGGGCCCAATGCAGCCCGTCGGCCGAAATCTCGATGCGGGCCTGCGGCAGCGCACCCTCCGGTGGCTTGAGGGCCCGCACGAAGATGATGGCTTCCTTGGCCCAGCCAGCCTCGTAGGGCTCGGTTGCGGCCTCGCCCGTCCAGGTTTCGTTGCGGGCGACGATGGCGGTGAGGTTCTCGGGCAGCATCAGAAATCTCCCGACAGGCAAACGGAATCGAGATAGGCGAAGGCGCGCTTGTCGGTGTCGGTCTCGGCGAAGAAGCCGAGATTGAGCATGCACCAGAGGTTCTTCATCGCCGGGATGCGGATCGACTCATAGCTGCTCATGTCGAAGCTGCGGTCGTTCACCTGGAAGCCGGTGGCGCGCATCGTCGCCAGATCGAAGTCGAAGCGCAGATAGTGCCAGTTCACCTTGGTCGGAATCTCGTTGTAGCAGAGCCGCTGCTCGCCGCCCGGCAGGTCCTCCCAGTCGTCCGGCGAGAGATGGTAATGCGAGATCGTCTTGCCGGCGGAGCCGATCGGCTTGATCGGCGTGGTGCGGCGTTTGAACTGCCATTTCTGGACATGCGCGCCGTCGAGCGCATTGAGAAAGCGCAGATGCGGCATCACGCGCTCGCCGCCGGCGCCATGCTGGTCGCCGACCTGGAGATCGTAAAGGAAGCCGAACGAGCGGATGTCGGTTTCGGAGAGCTGCAGTTCCGTCGCTTCCGGCTTGAAGCTGAAATAGGCCTCGAGACGGATCGGCCCGGGTTTGCGGAAGGTCAGGCGCTTGATTGCGACGTTCTGCGCGCCCTTCTTCGGCCGTGTCGCGATCTTCAGCGCATAGGAGCCGTCGACGCCGCCATGCGAACCGAAATCCCAGTTTGGCAGCGTCGAGAGCATGGCGTGCGAATGCTGGGCATAGCCCGGCAGCATGGCGTCCAGCGTGTCCTCGTAATTGCCGACGAGCTGGGTCCAGCCGCACATGCCGCGGTCGAAATCGTCGAGGCAGATGATGCGAGGCAAGGGATCGAAGCGGCTGAGTTGCGGATCCGCCTCGCGGATCGCACGGCGCATGTCATCGAGTTGGGAGCTGGTCGCGGTCATTGGGCTTACCCCTTCACCGCGCCGGCGGTCAGGCCGGCGACGAGGTGCTTCTGCATGAGGATGACGAAGGCGAGCACTGGCAGCAGCTGGACGGCCGAGGCGGCGAAGAGCACGCCCCATTCCACGCCCTCGACCGCGCCGATCATCTCGGCGACGACCAGCGGCGCGGTCTTGGCCTTGGTCGTGGTGAAGATGAAGGCGAAGAGGAACTCGTTCCAGGCGTAGACGATGACGAAGACCGAGACCGCCAGCATGCCTTGCGCGGCCAACGGGAAGATGACGCGCCGGATGATCTGGAACTGCGAGGCCCCGTCGATCATCGCCGCCTCGTCGAGTTCACGCGGGATCTGGTCGATGAAGGTGCGCATCACGATCGTGCCGAGCGAGACGAAGAAGGTGGCGTAGAGCACGATCAGGATGAGATGCGTGTCGTTGAGCCCGAGCCAGTTGACCACCGGAAAGAGCGGCAGCGTGATCACGATCGGCGGGATCAGGCGGATGAAGATCAGGAAGAAGGCGCTGGCCTGCAGGCCCCGGCTGGCGTGACGGGAATAGGCGAAGCCGGCGAGCAGTGAAACCGTGACGGCAAGCACGGTCGCTCCGGACGTAACCAGGAAACTGTTCCAGAGCCCGTGGAAGAAGTCGCCCCAGCGGCTCCAGAGCAGCTCGTAATTGGCGAGCGTCGGCGTGAAGCTGAACCGCGAGGTTAACGAGAAGATGTCCCGGTCCGACTTGAAGGACGACATCACGATCAGCGCGATCGGCAGGATCGACCAGGCGGCGATCGCGAGGACGCCAAAGCCCTTCAGGACCGCAAGGGGGAATGAGCGCTTACGCATGTTTTCTGAACATCTCCCGGTAGAGAGAGCGCAGGTAGAACAGCGCAAGCAGGAGCGAGGCGAGCACCAGCAACCAGCCGGTCGCGGCCGCAGCACCGAAGGAGTTGTACCGGAACGCCTCGAGATAGAGATAGACGGCCATCACCTCGGTGGTGCGTGCGGGACCTCCGCCGGTCATCAGCCAGACCTCGGAGAACAGCCGGAAGGCGAAGATGTAGCGGAACAGGGCGGCGATCAGCAGCGCCGGCATCAGGAGCGGCAAGGTGATGCGGCGGAATGCGGTCCAACCCGTTGCACCATCGATGGCGCCGGCCTCGTAGAGCTCGTCCGGGACGGAGAGTCTTGCGGCGTAGATGATGATGAAGCTGAATGGCAGGTGCAGCCAGATCGAGAGCAAAGAGACCATGAAAAGGCCATGCGACGGCTTCACCGCCCATTCGATCGGTGGCAAGCCGAACCAGGCGAGCGCCTGGCTCATCATCCCGACATCGGGCTCGAACAGATAGCGCCACATCACCACCGCCGAGACCTCGCTGACCGCGTAGGGCGCAAGCACGATGGCGAGCAGGAGCGCCCGGAAGGGCACCCCCGAGGCGAAGAACAGCGCCATGAGCAGGCCGAGCAGCAGCTCGACATGCACGACGACGGCGACGACGATGACCGTGTTGATCAACGCCCGCCAGAAATACGGGTCGCCGAGCACCTTGGCGTAGTTGGCGAGGCCGACGAAGCTGGCTGCCTGACCGAAGGAGGATTGGTTCAGGCTGAGCCAGAACACATAGATCGCCGGCAGGAAGATGATACCGCCAACCATCAGCTGGACCGGGCTGACGAGGGCGAGGGCAGAGAGGGGCGTGCGACTGGCCATGATGCTCAGGCGATACGGTGGCGCGCGAGCATCTCGCGGTCGATTTCGATGCCGAGGCCGGGACCTTGCGGCACGTCGAGCATACCGTCGACGAGCTGATGCCCTTCGCCAACGACCGGTGTGGTGAAGCTGTCGCGCAGCGGATTGGCGTAGACCATGCACTCGAAGGTCCGCAGGCTTTCGGCCGCGGCGGCAAGCTGCAGGCTGGCGGCAACGCAGATTGCGCCGGACCAGCCGACATGGGGGGCATAGGCCGTGTTGAAACTCGCGGCGAGTTCAGCGATGCGCCAGGTCTCGGTGATGCCGCCCGAGCGTGTGACGTCCGGCTGGATCAGGCCGAGCGAGCGGTCCTGCAGCATCATGAGGGCCTCGCTGGCGACATAGTCGCTCTCGCCCGCCGCGAGCCGGATCGGCAGGTGTTGGGCGAGGCGCGCATAGCCTGCGCGGTCATGCGGCGCGATCGGCTCCTCGAAGAAGCCGTAGCCGAGATCGGCCAGCGCCCGCCCGACGATCATGGCGTCGTCGACGTCATAGGCCCAGTTGGCGTCGACATAGAGGGCGATATCGTCCCCGGCGAGCTTGCGGATGAATTTGGCGCGCGCGATCGCGTCCTTCAGGGGATGGCCGAGCTTGACCTTGATCTCGCGGAACCCGGCCGTCACCGCCGCTGCGACCTCTGCTTCCACCGTCGCATCGTCGAGCCAGTTGATCGATGAGGCATAGGCCGGCACGCGGAGCCGCCCCATGCCGCCGAGCAGCTTGTGGATCGGTTCGCCGGCGGCTTTGCCGGCAATATCCCAGAGAGCGATGTCGATCGCGGATATGGCTTCGACCAGTTGCCCACCGGGCCGCCCGGAGAGGGCATGGCGCATCGACTTCCACAGGGCCCGCCGGTCTGCGGGATCCTTGCCGATCAGCCGCGGGCTCAGCGCATCGTCGATCAGGCGCGCATAGCCGGCGGCTCCGCGGCGCGCGAGCGCCTCGCCGTAGCCGGTGATGCCGTCGCTGGTCGTGACCTCGACGACAACGAGCTCGATCGCGGGATAGTCACCTTGCGAGGTGCGTTGCGTCTTCTCGAGTGTCGCCCGCAGGGGATGGGACTCGATCCTGGCGATGCTGCGGCCGGTCATCTGGTATCGGTCCCTGGTTTGCGGGAGGGCTGATCAACCTAACTGATAGGTTGATCAGTTGCAAACCTGCTCTGTATCTGTCAATCATGAAAGGGGAGGATGCGAATGACCGAAGCCGCGACACTGCCCGAGATCGACAGCGACCCGTTCGCCGCCTCCGATGTCGTGCCGACGCGGCTGGGCGATGCGTTGATCGCGCGCATCACCCAGGCAATCCATGATGGCAGGCTGAAGCCCGGCGACGCGCTTCCATCCGAGGCGCGCCTTGCCGCATCCTTCGGAGTCAGCAAACCGATCGCGCGCGAGGCGATCCGCCAGCTCGCAGCCATGGGCGTCGTCAACATCCAGCAGGGCAAGGTCACGCGCGTCCAGGCGCTCGATGCCGCTCCGCTCGATCGCTTCTTTCGCTTCGCCGTGAGAGGCAGCAAGACCGGGCTCACCGAGGCTGTCGAACTGCGCCGCATCCTAGAGCCGCCGATCGCGCGTTATAGCGCCGAGCGTCGCTCGCCCGCCGATATCGAGCGCCTGACTGGCATCCTCGTGCGCATGGAGGCGTCGCTCGGCGACGTGCCGCGCTGGATCGAGGCAGATCTCGATTTTCACGAGGCGATTGCCGCCTCCGCCGGCAACCGGCTGCTTGATCTCCAGATCCAGGGCCTTCGTCCGGTGATCCGTGAAGTGATGGAGATCTTCAATTCGCGCAGCGCCCGCACGCAGGCCGATTGGCGCAAGACCTATGAGCGCCATGTCCGCGTTGTCGAAGCGATCCGCGCCGGCGACGCCGAGGCGGCGGAAATGGCCATGAACAAGCATTTCGAAGCGGCTGAAGCCGCCATCGCGGAACTCGCGACACTCGGGGAGGATAATCATGACGGCAGGAACAGGGTTGGACCGTAGGCAGCTCCTGGGCGGCTTCATCGGCCTGAGCTTTGCCGGCGCCGCTCCGGCCTTCGCGCAGCAGGGCGGCCCTTTCAATGTCTTTGCGCACCGGGTGATGCAGACCGTCGCGACCGGTGCACAAGGCGGCGACATCACGAAGGATTGGGCGCAGAAGAATGGTGCCACGATCCAGTGGACGACCTTTGATACCGGACCGTTGCAGGAGCGGCTGTTTCGCGAGGCAAGCCTCTCCGAAAGCACCGTCGATGTCGGCTTCGTGCTGAACACGCAGGTGATTCCACGCGCCGCCAACCTGTTCGAGCCGCTCGACGGTTACCTGAGCCGCGATCCCCTGGAGGACCCGGCTGACATCTTCCCCGGGCTGATGGAAGGCATGAAGGTCGGCGGCAAGCAGCTCGCGGTTCCGTTCCGCCATGCCTCGTCGGGGCTGCATTACAACGAGGAATTGCTGGCCGAGAGGGGCTTTTCGAAGCCGCCGGCCTCGATCGAGGAACTGGTCGAGATCGCCAGGGCCTGCACCTATCGCCGCAGCGACGGCACCGCGGTGGTGGGCCTGTGCATGCCCGGCGTCACCTACCCGAACGTGATCGATATCGCTCGCGCCTGGGACGGCGACTTCATCACGTCTGACTTCAAATGCGTCGCCGACCAGCCGCCGATGCTGAACGCCATCAAGCTCCTGCGCGCCCTGTTCGAGGCCGGTGCCTTCCCGCGCAATTTCGCGACGCTCTCGCCCGAGGACGTCAATGTCTGGATGCAGACCGGGCGTGCCGCGATGAGCCTGCAGAGCATGGGCCGCAATCGCATCTACAACGACCCGCAGAAGTCGAAATTTCCCGGCAAGATCAGAACGGTCGCCGTCCCCGCCTCGAAGACGCTGGCCGGAAAATATGACGCTGCGCCAGCCAAGGTCGAGTTCTGGGGCATGGTCATCCCGAAGAACGCGAAGCGCAAGGATCTCGCCTGGAACTTCATCAAGGCGATGACCGCGAAGGATGCGACCCTGAAGGCTGCCCTCAACGGCAATGGCCCGGTGCGCGCCTCGACCTATGCCGATGCCGGCTTCGCCAACACCGTTCCCTATGCGGCGGAAGAGCTGAAGGTGCTCAAGGTCGCCCGTGTGCCGCTGCCAGCCTTCGACGAGGCGGCCCGTGCCGGCGACCTGTTCAAGGAAGAGGCCGAAGCCGCCGTGCTCGGCATGAAGACCCCGGAGGAGGCCATGTCCTCGCTCGTCAAGCGCGTGCAGCCCCTGCTGCCGGCCTGAACCATCTCTGACAATCGCGCGGCACAGCGCGGAGCACCATCGGGAGGAACACTATGGACAATCGCACTCTTTCGCGCCGCCGCTTCGGACTGCTCGCCAGCGGAGCGGCAGCGTCGCTGGCCTTGCCGACAGGCGCCATGGCTCAGGCCCGGACGGTGACCGCACTCGGGCACCGTGTCCATCAGACCTCGGCCACGACGGGCCCGGGCGGCGATGCGACCGAAGCCTGGCGCAAGCAGGCAGGCGCGGCGGTCAACTGGGTCACCTTCGGCGACGTCAACGCCATCCATGAGCGCCTCTTGCGCGAGGTGACGCTGACCGAGACCTCGATCGATCTCGCCTACCTGCTCAATGGCCGCGCCGTGCCGCGCAATCTCAAGCTGTTCGAGCCGCTGGATGCCTTGCTGAAGGATGCGCCAGTCGAGGATTTCGCCGATTTCGCGCCGGGACTGGTCGAGCCGTTGAAAGTCGACGGCGCCCTGCACGGTATACCGGTTCGCCACGCCACCAATGCGCTGATCTATAACGAGGCGCTGCTGGAAGAACGCGGCATCACCAAACTGCCGGCCACCTTCGAGGAACTGATCGAGGTGGCGCGCAAGCTGACCTTCAAGCGCGAGGACGGCACGCAGGTCAACGGCCTTGCCTTCACAGCGGTCTTCGCCTCCAATTTCCTGACCCTCGCCCGCTGTCTTGGTGGCGACTACATGACCAGCGACGGCAAGCTCGTGGCGGCAGAGGCGCCAATGGTGAAGGCCCTGACGGTGCTTGCCGATCTCTACAAGGCGGGCGTGCTGCCGCGCAATTTCGCGACCGTCAACAACGAGGAGATCACCACCTGGATGCAGCAGGGCAGGGCGGCGATGACGATCAACCCGTTCGCCCGGCTGGTGACCTATAACGATCCGGCCAAGGGCAAGTATGGCGGGCGCTTCAAGTCGCTACTGCCGCCGATGGCCTCCGACCTTGTCGGCAAGGTCGCGTTTGCGCCGACAGTCGAGTTCTGGTCGCTGGTGATCCCGAAGAACAGCAGGCAGAAGCCGCTGTCCTGGGATCTCATCCGGGCTCTCTCGTCGAAGGCCGGCACCAAGGCGATGGCCCTGAATGGCAACGGTCCTGTCCGGATCTCGACCTATGCCGATCCGGCGCTGATTGCCGCGATGCCCTATGCGGCCGACGAGGCGGCAGCGCTCAAAGCCTCCCGCATTCATCTGCCGGCCTTCGACGAGCAGGCGCGCGCCCATGACATCTTCATCGAGGAGACGCAGGCCGCAGTGCTCGGCATCAAGCCACCGCAACAGGCAATGGACGACGCGGTGAAGCGCGTTCGCCCGCTGCTCGGCTAGGCGGATGGCAGGGCTTCATGGGCGCGTCGCTCTGGTCACCGGCGCGGCGCGGGGGATTGGCCTGGCCGTGGCGTCGGAACTGGCCCGGGCCGGTGCGCATGCCGTGCTGCATGATCGCGATGCGGCCGCAAACGCGGAGGCGCTCTCGCGGCTGCATGCGGCCGGGCTGAAGGCGAGCGGCCTGATCGCGGATCTTGCAGACCCGGCGATGCCCGGCCGAATGCGTGATGACCTGAACGCTCGGGGCCTCGTTCCCGACATCCTGGTGCTGTGTGCTTCGGCCGAGATCAGGGAGCGGTGGGACATCGTCAGTGATCGTGCCCTGGTGGTGCAGAGCGAAGTCAATCTCCACGCCACGGTCCGCCTGATCCAGGCCTTCCTGCCCGGCATGATCGCGGGAGGCTTTGGCCGGGTGATCGCGATCGGCAGCGTTCAGGAGGCCAGGCCCAATGCCGATTGCCTCTACTATGCCGCCACCAAGGCGGCCCAGACGAGCATGATCCTGAATCTCGCGCGCACCGTCCGGGCGCCGGATGTCACCTTCAACGTGATCAAGCCGGGCGCGATCCTGACCGATCGCAACCGCGCCGTGCTGGCCGACCCGGTCTATGAGGCGGCGGTCCTGGAGCGCGTCCCGCTTGGGCGGATTGGCGCACCACGCGACTGCGCCGGAGTGGCGCTGCTGCTGTGCCGCGGCGAGGGGGCCTATATCAACGGCGCCGAGATCGCGGTCGATGGCGGATTGCGACTGTAGCCTGCGCGGCCCGCGGCTCTCGCGTAGCATGCGGGGCTCATGATGCTGTGATCCGGGGGCTTCCCGTCACCGCAGCACAACGACCTTGGTACCAGCCCTGACGCGATCGTAGAGGTCGACAACGTCGCGATTGGTCATCCGGATGCAACCCGACGACACGGCTGCCCCGATCGTGTTGGGCTCATTGGAGCCATGGATGCGATACAGGCTTGATCCGAGATAGAGCGCGCGTGCGCCCAGGGGATTGTCGATGCCGCCCGGCATGTAGCGCGGCAGATCGGGCCGGCGTTTCAGCATCTGCGCGGGAGGCCGCCAATCCGGCCACTCGCGCTTTCTCGTGACGATCTTGGTCCCCGACCAGCTAAAGCCCTGCCGCCCGACGCCGACGCCATAGCGGATCGCCTGCCCATTCCCGAGCACGTAGAAAAGCCGCCGCTGGCTCGTTGAAATGACGATCGTGCCGGGCGCGTATTGCCCGCGCCAAGGCACGATCTGGCGCGGGATCGCCTGTTCGCTGAAGATGTTGAGGAAGTCGGCAAGCCCGCGGCTGACCGCATTGTCGTAGGCGTAGGCGGGCGCCGAGAGCGCCAGCGCCGCAACGAAGAGAATGATAGCGCGCAGCATGACCCGCCCTGCAACGCCCCCAGCTGGCGATTCAAGGGAGAAATGGAGGGGGCGTCAAGACAGAATGCGCCGGCGCAGACTGGGACGGAGCCGGAGTTCAGCGCCGCACATATCTTGGAGGCGTCAAGCTGCGCGCGAACCAGTCGATGAAGCCGATGATGTCGAAGACCGGTCGTCCGGTCGCCTCCGCAATTGCTGCTGCATGAGGCGGCAGATTGGTACATTCGCAGAGGATGGCCCCGACATTGGGATGCCTGGCTACGAGCGCCAGCGCCGCGTCGACGACCTCCCGCTCGAGCGTAGCGAAATCCGAAATCCCGCCCTGGCCGCCATAGACGCGGCGAAACAGGCTCTCCGGCGCCAGACCCTCGATCGGGGTGTCCGCCCTGACGCCGACCGCATCGAGGTGCCTTCGTGTCAGCGCTTCCGCTGCGAAGGTGAGAATGCCGACCTGTTGGCCGGCGGGAAGCATCGCCTCGATCACCGGTGCCTGGAGCAGGCTGCTGGTCGCCACCGGCACTGGCAGCGCCGCGGTCATCTCCTTCTGCAGGAGCGCCAGGAAGCCGCAGCTCGTCGTGATGCCGCGCACGCCGGTCGCGACGAGATCGAGCGCTGCAGCGATGAAGGGCTCGAGCAGTCCCGCGGCTTGCCCATGGACCACCGCAGCGGGATTCGCGCCGCGCACAACCCGGAACTGGACCGGGAACGACCATGTCGTTCCGTTCCCGATATCCCCGGGCAGACGCTGGAATTGCGTGTCGAGCATGAGCACACCGATCCCGAGATCGGCGACCACGCCGTTTGTCCGCGCGGGAGTGGGATTGCTGTTCACGATGCCGTTTCCATGCTCGAGTGCTCGGCCGAGGCGGTCGTGATCCCGTCGAAGAACCACGACAGGAAGCGATTGGCGCGCAATGCGTCAATCGGGATATCCTCCTGAGCGATCAGTCCGCTGCCGCTTAGCCGTCCCTCCCGAATGAGGTCCAGGACGGCGGCGACATGGGATGCCGCAGTCCGCCGCATCGCGCTCAACGAAACGGTGCCGACAGTCGCGGGAACGACGTGACGCGCGAACCGGTGTTCGATCCGCCGCCCGTTCCGCAGGCCGACGGCCGTGATGAAGACCAGGAGCCGGTCGTCGTCGATCTCGGGGAGCGCGTTCAGAAAGAGGTTCCGCAGCTGATCCACCCGGTGCCGCAGTTTCAGATCGTCCAGCAGGAACTTCATGTAGTCGAGATGGCCGGGATAGCGGATCGTCCGGGAGACCAGGCTGTCGACACGCCCCTCCAGGCATGTGCACAGGCTCAGGGGGATATTTCCGGAAACGAAGACCTCGTAGAGGCTGTCGTCGAGACGGAGCTGCTCCTGCTCGGACAGGGGAGGCAGGCGCGTTACCTTGCGGTTGATCAACGCGGTCGAGGGCTGCAGATATTCGCGCAGCAGGGCATCGACATCCCAGGTGAGGCCGTAGCCGAACCGATTGGTCGAATGCCGTGGCAAGGTGCCGATCCGGACATTCACCTCGCTGCCTTGCATCACACCCCTGGACAAGAGGTCCAGCACCAGCGGCGAGATCAATCCTGGCGATACACCGCATTGCGGAACGAAGCAGCTGGAGGCCGACCCGGCCTCGCGTCGAACGGCCTCGAGGCCGGGCGTATCATCGCTCAGATCAAGGTAATGCACGCCGCTGCGCCGGGCGGCCGCGGCTATGGGAGGTGTCGCGGATGATGGCAGCGCGGCCACCACCGCGTCGGACCGGGCCAGCAGGCTGTCCAGCTTGGATGGGTTGGCGGGATCGATGTCCACCAGGCGCAGATTGAGATTGCGAGCGCTTACCCGAGCCGGCTCCGTCGGATCCACGATCACGACGTCGAACTCCGGGGCCTCGCGAAGCAGGACCGCCAGCGCCGAGCCAATTCTGCCGCCGCCAACGATCACGACGGAAAACGGGCGGTGTTCCTCCCCAAGCCTGTTCATCGGTTCATCAGGCATGGAAGCGCGACAGGAACGCTTTCAGGCGCTCGTTGCTCGGGCTGCGCAGAATATCGGTCGGCGAGCCCTCCGCCGCGATGCGCCCGGCTTCCATGAAGACGATCCGGTCCGAGACGTCGGCCGCGAAGGAGATCTCATGGGTGACGATAACCATCGTCATTCCCTGATCCGCGAGGCTGCGTACGACGCCGAGAACCTCGCCGACCAGCTCGGGATCGAGCGCGCTCGTGACTTCGTCCAGGAGAAGGGCATCCGGCTGCATGGCCAGGGCCCGCGCGATCGCGACGCGCTGCTTCTGTCCGCCGGAAAGCTGGTTCGGCCAGGCATCGCGCTTATCGGCGAGCCCGACCTTCGCGATATAGTCCATCGCGATCTCGACGGCCTCGGCGCGGGGCTTGCGCTGCACGATGATCGGTCCTTCGATCACGTTCTCCAGAACCGTCTTGTGGGGAAACAGATTGAAGTGCTGGAACACCATGCCGACATGGCGCCGTAGCTCGCCCTGGCCCATGAAATGGGCATCGCCGACATGTTTGAGACCAACGCGCCTGCCGCGGAAGAGGATATCGCCGGCATCGGGCCTTTCCAGCATGTTCATGCAGCGGATGAAGGTGGACTTTCCCGAGCCGGAAGGGCCGATGATCGAGAGGACCTCGCCGGCTTTCACCGCCAGGTCGATGCCATGGAGCACCTTCAGGGCCCCGAAGTTCTTGGTGACGCCGGAGGCTTCCAGGAGGGAGCCGGACGAAGCGGACGAAGGCTTGGAGGTCGACGAAGGTTTGGAGGTCATGGAACGCCTTTCCTCAATTGCCCGCGCGCATGCGGCGCTCAACGACGTCGGCGAATTTCGTGACCGGGAACAGGATGACGAAATAGAGGATCGCGACAGCCGTATAGGCCTCCAGCGGTCGATAGGTCTGCCCGTTCACGACGGTCGCCATATAGGTGAGGTCGGCGACCGAGATGACCGATACGAGTGAGGTGTTCTTGAACTGCGTGACCGACTGATTGATGAAGGCGGGCATCATCCTGCGGATCGCCTGCGGCAGGACGATCCTGCGCATGACTTGCCATCCCGACATGCCGATCGCGGCGCCTGCTTCGGATTGCCCCTTGTCGATCGAGACGATGCCACCCCTGAAGACTTCGGCATAGAATGCGGCCGCATAGAGCGACAGCGTCGTCATCGCAGCCGCCCAGTTCGGGATGTCGATCCCGAGAATCAGCGGCAAGGCGTAATAGATCCAGAGCAGCTGCACGAGCAGGGGCGTGCACCGGAACAGCTCCTGGAAGCCCTGTGCGAACCAGTTCAGCGGTCCATTGCCCGACAGCCGCGCGAAGCAGACCGCCAGGCCGAGGATCAGGCCAAGTGCGATCGAGCCGATCGTATAGACGACGGTGATCCACGCCCCCCACAGGAAGAGATCGCTCGCCTGGAGGATCGGGGCAAAGCTCCACGTATACATGTTCTCTCCAGCCTTCCGTGGAGGCGGCCCTCGCGGGCCGCCTGGGAGTTCAGCCGCCGAAGCCGAAGCCTTCGGGCATATCGTCCAGCGTGATGCCGAATGGCTCCAGGCTGTTCACGATCCAGGTCTGGTTGTTGCCGATGCGGCGGTTGTATTCGGCCCAGGAGGAGATGAAGGCCTTCCACTTCTCGTCGGTTCCCCAGTTCATAGCCACCACCGAAGGGGTGGAGAGCACGGGCTGCGGCACCATGACCTTGCCGATGCCGCTGGCCTTCTTGGCCATGACGAGGCCGTTGAGCATCGTGTTCACGAGGCCATCGGCCTTGCCGGTGACGACGGCGACGATCGCTTCGTCGCGGGACTTGAACCGAAGCATCTTTGCCTTCGGCAGGTATTGCTGCGCGATGAGGTCCTGGGAGGAGCCGAGATCGACGGCAAAAGTGTATTTGGGATCGTTGAGCTCGGCCCAGCTCCGCTTCGACAATTCGGGCTTCGGCGAGACGATGACGAAGCTGTTGAAATAGGTCGGCTGGGAGAACGCGACCGACAGCGCCCGTTGCGGCGTCGCGGTGACGCCCAGGGCCAGATCAGCCTTGCCGCTCTGCACGTCCAGGATCGAATTGGGCCAGGTCGATTCAACGACCTGCAATTTGACGCCCAGCGTCTTGGCGATGTCCCTGGCCATCTCGATGGCAAAGCCGCGCCATTCGCCGGTCCGCGGATCCTTGTTGAAATAGGGATCCTCGTTGAGAATTCCCGGGATGCGCAGAACGCCGCGAGCGCGCACGGCTTCCACGGTATCCTCGGCTCTGGCCGTTCCCGAAAGCGCCAGCAGCGAGAGGCCGGCGGCGCAGATTGCCCGAAGGACTTGTTTCATGGGTCTAAACTCCGTTCCCCGCCGATGTACTCGGCCTTGCTCCGATATCCGGATTGACGGCACCGTAGGCGAGCCACCCTCGCGAACAATGCGAGAGTAGCCCCGCTTCCTACCGGTTTTTTTATATGTTGGCGGTTGTCTCGTAGGTCTTGAGGCTCGCCTCGAGCGACGCAAGGCTCTCCGGGCGCAACGGGGCGAGCGGCGCTCGGATTTCGGCGCTGATGGCCCCGGTGCGGGCGAGCGCTGCCTTCAGCGGTACTGGATTGCTCTCGATGAAGAGATGTCCAATCACGTCGAACAGAGCCTCATGAAGGCGCCGAGCCTTGTCTGTCTCGCCAGCGACCCAGGCCTTGTGCAGAGCGACGATGTCCTTGGGCAGCAGGTTCGAGGCGACGCTCGTCACGCCGTCGGCACCGACCGCGAGGAAGGGCAGGGTGAGCCCATCATCGCCTGAGTGGATCACGAATTCCTCACCGAGGGCACGGCGCAGTTCGGTGATCCTCTCGACCTTGCCGCCGGCCTCCTTGATGCCGACGATGTTGGTATGGGCTTTCGCCAGGCGCGCCGCCGTCTCCGGCGCGATTTCGACTCCGGTACGTCCCGGCACGCTGTAGAGCATGATCGGGATCTCCACCGCCGCAGCAATGGCGGAGAAATGGTCGAACAGGCCGGCCTGAGAAGGCTTGTTGTAATAGGGCGTGACGATCAGGAGGCCGTCGACGCCCAGCGCCTGCGCCCGCACGGCTTTCCCGATGGCCAGGTTCGTCGCGTTGGATCCTGCGCCGGCCATCACGAAGGCTCGGCCTTTGGCCGCTGCGACCGTGGTGCGAATGACGTCCTCTGCCTCGCTGTCAGTCAGGGTCGCGGCCTCGCCCGTGGTGCCGACCGGTACAAGCCCGGCCACACCCGCTTCCAGCTGCTTCTTGATCAAGGCTTCGAGCGCCGGGGTATCGACCGCGCCGTTCCTGAACGGCGTCACGAGAGCGGTGAAGACGCCAGCCATGCGCTGACGAAGTTGCTTATCGATCATTGTGCAATTCCCTTTTCCCGAAGCCTCAGTCGATGACGACCTTGGTCTCGCTCATTTCCCGCAAGGTCATGTGGATGCCCTCGCGTCCCAGGCCGCTGGACTTGATTCCGCCGAACGGCACGTTCTCGGCCCTGAAATCGGGGCCCTCATTGATCATCACGCCACCGACGCGCAGTTCGCGCGAGAAGCGTTTGACCAGCGCGTGATCGTTGGTGAAGACGCCGGCCTGGAGGCCGTAGATGCCGTCACTGACCTCGGCGATGACGCTGCCGACATCGCTGAAGCGGCGGACTGCCAGAACCGGGCCGAAGGTTTCGGAGCGCACGAGGTCCGTGCCTTCCGACACGGCGTCGAGGAGCGTCGGAGCAAAGAGCGTCCCCTTCCGGACGCCGCCTGCCAGCAGCTCTGCCCCATCGGTGACCGCCTGCCTGACACGCCGCTCCACCTCCATGGCGGCCTGCTCATCGATGACGGTTCCCATGACCGTGTCCGCATCGGCCGGATCGCCCGTGCGAACGGCCTCGATTCTCGCGACGATGCGCTCCAGCATGGTTTCGCGAATGGAGTCGTGAAGGAAGAGGCGCTTCACCGCAGCGCAGCTTTGCCCGGCGATCTCGAAACGATGGCCAATGGCGACGTCGGCCGCGCGGTCCAGATCGGCGTCGGGCATGACGATCAGCGGGTCATTGCCACCGAGCTCCATCAGGCAACGGACCAGGCCGGATGCGTTCTTCAGCGCCAGCCCGGCTGCGGGTCCGCCGGTGAAGCTCAGAATGTCGATATCGCCGCCGGCAATGGTCGCGGCGACCTCGGCGCCCCCATGCACGACGGTGAACAGGCCTGCGGGAAAGCCGGCCTTGGCAGCGAGTTCGGCCAGGCGCGCCGCCGCGAGCGGCGCCTTCGGTGACGGCTTGGCAACGACCGCGTTGCCGGCCGCGATCGCGGGACCGAGCTTATGGCAAAGCAGGTTGAGCGGATAGTTGAAGGGCGTGATCGCCCCGACCACGCCGGCGGCCTCATAGGTGATGGACGCGAACTTGCTGGGCGCGCCGGGCACGATTGCCGTCGGCAGCACCTCGCCATGCAGCACGGTCACCGCATCGCCGGACAGGCGCAGGGTGTTCTGGGCGCGACGGACCTCATTGCGGGCCTCCGCGATCGTCTTGCCGACTTCAGCGCAGATGATTTTGGCCATATCGTCGGCCTCATCAGCGAGAAGCACCGCGAGGCGGTAGAGCAAGGCCTTGCGTTCCGCCGGAGTGCTGAAGCGGAACTCGCGCCACGCCCGGCGCGCGCCTTGCAGAGCTTTTGCGACCGCGACCTCATCGGCAACCGCGACCTGACCAATTCTGGCGCCCGAGTAGGGATTGAACACCTCGATCTGTGGGGATGCGGTTGCGGCTGCGGGACGTTTCACAAGGGTGATGGTCACGGTCTAGGACTCCAGATCGTCTGTTTTCAGGTCGGCAAGTGCTGCCAAGGACACCGGCCGCAGGGGCCAACGAGGTGGGATGGCCGAAGGCACGGCCTCGCCGCGCAGGGCGGCGATCGTCGGGCCGCAGAAACGCCCCTGGCAGACACCCATCCCGAACCGCCCCATGAGGCGGATCTCCCGAGTCGAGGCATCGTCCGGGAGCGATCTGAAGTCGGAGAGGCGACGCGCCTCGCAGCGGCAGATCAGCGTCTCGGGGGTTGGCTCCGGCAAGGCGGAGCGGAACAGGTTGAAGAGGGCGGCCTGGACATTCCGCGCCGCCGTCAGCCTGGCCTCGACTTGCCCGTCGGGACGCCGCATCCCCAGACGCGCGAGGATCGTGCAGGCTGCACGGCGGCCGTCCAGGATGGCCGCGTCCGCGCCCAGAACCTCGCGCCCGTCGCCGGCAAGGACAACGGGAACGGCCCCGTCAGGATCCGAAAGGGGTATGCCGACCCGGTTGGGCTCGATGCCGTCATGCACCAGCACATGCCGGGCGCGCAGACGATGAAGGGAGCCACTGCGCCTGACCCGAATGTCCAGACCCGCATCATCCTCGCGAACGGAGAGGATGTCGGTTCCGGTCCGGTAGGGGACGCCCTGCGACAGGAGCGTGGCGGCGTAGGAAGCCGCCTCGCCGAGTTGCGGCCCTGCCCCGACCATCTGCAGCAGGGCGTTGAAGCGAAGCCATGGACGCCCTCGCTCCAGCACCGCGACCGGCGGGTTGCCCGCCTTGGCAAGCTGTGCGGATACGGCAAGAAGAAGGGGGCCTGTTCCGGCGACCAGGATGGGCCCCGTCGGTGGGACGCCGGTCTCCTTGAGCAGGACCTGAGCTCCGCCCGCGGTCATGACGCCCGGCAGGTCCCAGCCCTCGAACGGATGGATCTTCTCAACCGCTCCGACAGCGATGACTGCCGCGCGGACCGTGCGGGCAAAAACCCTGCCGGCCGCCCGATCGTCGAAGAGATGGCGGCCATCGCCGTCGACGCCCAGGAAGACGGTGTCGGTGCGCAATTCGATGCGGCTGCCGGCAGCCTCGATACGCTGGGCGAGCTCGGCCCAGTTGCGTCGGTGCCGGGCGGGCGTGTGCACGGCATGGGCCGCGCCGCGGGCCGCCTGGCGGTGGATCGCGCCGCCCAGTTGATCGCGCTGCTCGACCAGAAGCACACGCAATCCAGCCTCTGCGAGAGTGGCCGCAGCGCTTGCTCCGGCGGGCCCGCCGCCGACGACGAGGATCGGAATGTCAGTCATTCCGCCCCCCAACCGAGGGCATGGACCCAATTCTCAACCCATCCCTGGCGGGCGTCAGGCACGCCTCGACCGGTGCGCCACCCTCGACCGAGACGACGCAAGCCTGGCACGCGCCGATGCCGCAGAAGACACGTCCGCGCACCGGCGCGCCTTCCGGACCGAGGCTGAGGATGCCGGCCCGGCCCAAGGCCGCTGCAATCGTCTCGCCGGGGCGGAAGGGCACGACGCGATCGTTCCAGAATATCCGCGACATCATTGGCAGGCCTCGACCCCGGCAAATCGAGCGGGTGTCAGCATCGAAAGATCGGCGGCGAGCGGCCGGTCCAGGACTATTCGCGCCGCGGATTCGCCCATGAAGGGACCAAGGCAGATGCCGTCGCCCTCGAAACCGGTCGCGACGACGAGCCCATCGACATGCGGGTGCCTGCCGATGATCGGCAGCCCATCACGCGAGGCCGTCCGCACGCCCGCGAATGTTCTCACCACGCGCCGCGCCCCGAGCGGTGGATAGAGATCGAGGGCTGCCCGCAAGATGGCCGACACGGTCACCGCGTCTGTTCGATGATCGCTGCGATTGTCCTCTCGACTGCCGCCCAGAAGGAACTGGCCGGTCACCAGCGGGTCGATGACGAGGCCGATATGCGATCTGTCCAGAACGATGCCGCGCTTGGCCGCGAGATAGGAGGCGGCCATGAGATGCCCGTCGATGGCGGGACGCCCGGCACTTGCCCGATCGGTGACGACCATCTGTCCCTTCCGCGGGATAAGGATGTCGCCCAGGTTCAGGAGATGGGCCGATCCGATACCGGCCGCGACGAGGACCGCGTCCGCCGGCAGGACTTCGTCCGCGAGCGCGACGCCGACGGCACGGCCATCCCGCACCACGATCTCGGACACCGGCGCCCGGCGCCGCACGACGATGTCGCTCCGCTGCAGCAGGCGCGCCGTGATCTGGTACCCAAGGGCGTGGCCGTCATCGGGAATCTCGAGGGCGGCCGCGACGCGTTCGCCAAGACCGGGGATGCGGTTCATCAGGTCGGCTCGCGCGACCGCGATGACGCGTTCGCCGGCCTGGGCGAGGTCAGCGCCGTGCTGCGACACGAGTTCCGCTTCAAGGGCGTTCTGCGCGATCAGGAAGGTCGAGCGGCGATGGAACAGCCCTTGGAAGAGGCCGTCGGCTTCCAACTGACCGTAGAAGGCCCTGGCATGACGGGCGAGGTCCATCATCGGCCCCGGGCGCTTGCTGGCCACCGAGACCGCGCCGTCGGATGCGCCGGTCGCACCGGCTGCCGGGCCCGATGCATCCAGCAACGTGACCCTTGCGCCCGCGGCCGCGAGGAAATGGGCGGCGGCAGCACCGACGATTCCCGCGCCAACCACGGCGACATGCATTGAGGAGGGGCGGGCCATGACGGCGATCTTGTTTCCCAGAAGAGGTGCGCCGAACCTCTTCCGCTTCGCCCGGCCGGTCGATCCAAATGATCGGCGCCGACTTGCCTCATTGTTTGAAAGTGGCGGAAATCGCTCGGCTGTGGGACATGCAGGTCGCTTTCCTGGGAGGGGCTGCCATGCGTGACGCCAACCTGACGCTCATCCAAACGTTCTTCATCGTTGCGCGCGACGGCTCCTATTCCGCAGCCGCGCGCAAGCTCGGCATGAGCTATCAGTCTGCCGCCAATCATGTCCGGCGGCTTGAGCAGGTTCTGGGAGAGCGCCTGGTGGTCTCGGAGCAGGGCGCGAAGACGGTTATTCTGACGCCTCGCGGACGCAGCCTCTACAAGTTGCTGCTGCCTGAGCTGGATACGATGCTCGCCCGGCTCGACCGCACCCTGGACAAGGAGCGTCCGGTCCTGCGTATCGGGCTTCCGCAAGCCATCTTCTACTATCTCCTGCCGCCGGTCCTGGCCCGCTTCCGTGAGCGTTACCCCCAGGTGGAGATCGTGGCCTATGAGCGCGACACGTCGCTCCCGGAACTGATCAAGGACGGCAGCCTGGATGTCTGCATCACCGAACGGTATTTCGGGGACCCGAACGTTCCGCAGCACCTCGTCTGCACCTATCGGCCGGCGCTGATCTTCCCGACGTCCTGGGGGGATCCGCCTTCGCCGAGCAGCATCAAGGATTGGGCCACAGGCCGGCCGTTCGTGACCTATGAGCCAGGCCAGCTCCTTCGCAATCTCGCGGTCGACTATCTCAGGCCACAGGATTCCGAAATGGAGATCGCGATCTCGACGTCGGGCAGTTCGAGCGTCAAGCGATGTGTCGAGGCCGGCCTCGGCTTTGCGATCATTCCGGAATGGTGCCTGGGGGAGCAGGAGCCAAATGTAACAAAGGTTGATATAGATGGATTGCCGGAGATTCCGATTTACTTTGGTGAGGCAATTTTTCTATTCAATAATACCTATGTCAAATCGCTGAGGCAATTGTGTACGGATCTGATTAAATTCTATTAGAAGTCGAAATTTGCTTAGTTATTACAGATTTCGAGCATTGCATGAGGCCTTCCCTGATCGCTGGGTGGCACCCTGCTACAGGTGAATGCTCGCGAAAGCGAACGCGGCGACCTTCGCAGTCAGGTAAAGCGATCGGCTGCCGATGCTTCCGCGGGGGTTCTGGGCCACTCCGCCAGCCGCCTCAGCGGAGGTCGATGGTTGTCTCGACACTATGCTGAAGCGAGGGCGCATCGTCTGACGTGAGCGACATGCGCAGGCGCACGACGCGTCCTTGCAGGTTTCCCTCGCGTACGACGCGCTCGATCTCCCGTTGAGAGGTCAGCCCGACCTCCTTCAGGAACTTCCGGACGGCCATGTTGAAACGGTCCTCATCCATGATCGCTCTCCAAACTCGCTGCCAAGGGCCGCGTACATTGGTGATACACCCGGATGAGCTCACCGGCAGCACCCGCGCAATTGAGCGCGCATCGGCTTCCGGCGTCGGGGGCCGCTCAACGGTCGTCCAGCGCGTCATCCGGATGGATTGGGAAGACTGGCCGGCGGAGCTGCGTGTAGGGCAGCGAAGCGATCTTGCTGGTGCAGGGGCCGGATGTTGCAACCGTGTAGCTGCCCTTGGCGATCTTGTCGTAGGCACGCCGATGCGCGACGGCCGCCTTGACGCCGATCGCCTTCAGGGTCTCCGGGTGGATGCCCTGCGAGCGGAACTGCCCAAGGTCGAAGGGGGGTGTCTTGCGGCTGGTCAGCAGCACGCTGATCCCGCGTCCAGTGGTCACCACGGCAGAGGGCCCCATGCTGAAATGGGCGCCCTGGGAGGCGGCTAGATGGCTGTTCAGGTCCTCCAGCGCAAAGTCGCCATCGCTTGAGCTGACGAATCGGGCCTCGATTTCGACTGGGCCTTCGGCAATGGCGCTCCCCTTGCCGCCGACCGAGATCCTCCGGACATCGCCCGGCCTGGCATCAGAGAGCGCAGCAACCGCCGCGGCGTCGGCGATGGCAATGGCACAGTTCTCGACCTCATGGCGCAGGAACGCGCGGAGCACGGACGTGCCGTCGCCGGGCGCGCCGCCACCGATATTGTCCGCCGGCTCGACGACGATATAGGGGCCGCCCGGCAGACGCTGAATCTCCGCAACGGCGTCGTCGAGATCCCATTCGCTGGGCAGGCCGAAGGCGCGCAGGGTCGCGGCCGTTTCAGTGAGCCGCGCCAGCGCTCCACGCGCCTCAGCTTCCGCTCCCGTGGTCACCACGCAGAATGCGACGCCGGCCTCGGGAACATCGGAGAATGAATAGCCGCCGACGACGTTGACAGCCCAGATCGCGGGATCGTCGCTTTCGATCGCCCGAGCCATGGCCTCGAGCTCGCGCATCGGCCGATCGGCCGTTCCGGTTCCTGTCGGTGGCCACATGACGGGAGCGTTGCACGAATGCATGCGCGGAAGGCTGTTCTCGTTCAGGGCCCGTGCGAGCAGCTGCGCCGCGCGCTTGGCCGATTCCCGAGCATCGGTGTGCGGGTTCTCGCGATAGGCGACGAGGCCATTGGCGTGGGCAGCCATGGCCGCGGTGAAATTCGCGTGGAGGTCGAAGACACCGAAGACCGGCAGGTCCTCGCAGCCGGGCACCGCACGGATATGGGCGAGCAAAGCACCCTCCGGGTCGAGACATGCTGACGTCACCATGGCACCGTGCAGGGCGAGCCAGATGCCGTCGAGGCCGCCATCCGCAAGCGCTGCCCTGAGCCCTGCGTCGAACTCGTCTCGGAAGCGGTCGAAGACAGCCTGTTCGACGGTGCCCGAGGGCAGGGCCGTGTAGTCGATCGTCGGTACGACCTGCCACCCCTCGGCTTCGGCCACCTCCAGGAAACCATCGAGCGTGGATCCGTCTCCGCGCCGCTGCAACACCTCGCCACCGCGCCGGATCGTGAAGTCGGCGAGGCTCGTAACCTCGTCGATGAAGCTGTGCGTCTCGTGAAACAGCGCGGCGAGCAGGATGCGGCGGGGGCGTGCCATGCTGGGGAAACCAATCTCGACAGGAAGCGGCGTGGCACCATTTCGGACGCGGGGGCGTTCCGGATCAAGACGCCATTATTCCGTCAGGAGAAACCACTCTGCTTTGACAGGGGGAAGCGACCTCCCGTTAGATCCTGGCGGAGGAGCGGGACGGTGCGGTTGCGTCGTGTCGCCGAGCGGGGGCTATCTGCATGCGCGTCTTCGTTGCATCGCTGGCGACTGAAACCAACACCTTCGCTCCGCTCTTCGTCGATCGCAGCGCCTTTGAGGCGGCCTTCTACTGTCCGCCCGGTACGCACCCGGAAACGCCGACGCTGTGCTCGGCACCGGTGGTCGCCGCCCGCCGCCGCGCTGCCAGCGAGGGCTACACCCTGATCGAGGGCACGGCGACATGGGCCGAACCTGCAGGGCTCGTCTCGCGCGAGGGCTATGAAAGCCTGCGGGATGAAATTCTTAGCCAGCTTCGTGATGCGCTGCCCGTCGATATCGTGCTGCTGGGGCTGCATGGCGCAATGGTTGCGCGCGACTATGACGATTGCGAGGGCGACCTGATGGCGCGCGCCCGCGCGCTTGCCGGCCCCGATTGCGTCATCGGGGCCGAGCTCGACATGCATTGCCATCTCACCACTGAGATGGTCGGTGCCGCCGATATCATCGTGGCCTTCAAGGAGTTTCCGCATACCGACTTTCTCGATCGGGCGGAGGATCTTCTCGAGCTCTGTCTGCGGACAGCGCGCGCGCAGGTGAAACCCGTCAGCGCCGTCTTCGACTGCCGCGGAATTGCGAGCTTCATGACAAGCCGTGAGCCAGGCCGCAGTTTCGTCGACCGTATCAAGGCGATGGAGGGCCGGGACGGTATCCTGAGTATCTCGGTCGCGCACGGCTTCCAGGCGGCGGACGTGGCGGATGTCGGCACGAAGGTGCTCGTCATCGCCGATCGCGATGCGGACAAGGCGGCGGCGCTCGCCAAGACGCTTGGGCTGGAAATCCTGCGCTGGGGTCCCAGCGGTGCGGCACCGAAGCACTACAAGCCTGATGAGGGTATCGAGGCGGCGCTGGCACTGGCGCAGGATGGCCGTCCCGTCATCCTCGCCGATCGCTGGGACAATCCCGGCGGCGGCGTCGCCGGCGATTCCTCGGTGATGGTCGAGGCGCTGCTCAGACGGCCGGAGGTGCCGGCCGCGATCGGGGCGCTCTGGGACCCCGTCGCCGTGAGCCTGTGCCGCGCCGCCGGGGTTGGAGCCGAGATTTCCCTGCGCTTCGCTGGCAAGGCTGCGCCGTCGTCGGGCCGGCCGATCGATGCCACGGTGCTGGTGACAGGCACGACGCCCGAGCTCGTGGTGCCCTTTGCGCAGAGCTGGGTTTCACTCGGGCCGGCTGCGGCGATCCGCATTGGCGCTCTCGATATCGTCCTCGCATCGACCCGCGCCCAGACCTTCAGCCCTCCGGTCTTCACCAATCTCGGCATTGATCTGGCGGCAAAGCGGGTCGTGGTCGTCAAATCCTCGAACCATTTCCATGCGGCCTTTGCGCCGATCGCGGCCAGCGTTCTCTATCTCGACAGCGGCGGCCCATACCCACCGGACGCCAGCAAGATCGCCTACACCAAGATCCGCCGCCCGTTCTCACCGCTGGACCCGAACCCATGGCTCTGATCGCCCCCGGTGGCGCGCTGCCGCGTCTGTCACTCGCCGATATCGACGATCAACGCCTCGATGGGCTGAGCAAGGGGCTGCCGCCAGGCATATCGGGCCTGCGACTGGGCGATATCGGGACGCAAGGCTGGAATGTTCTGGCCGGCGACTTGCCGCTCCCGATTGCGGTGATCCGCGAGAGCGTGCTGAGGCGAAACAGCGTCTGGATGAGCGCGTTCACCGCAGAGAACGGTCTGGTGATCGCGCCCCATGGCAAGACGACCATGGCGCCGCAGCTCTTCGACCTGCAGATCGCCGACGGCGCCTGGGCCATTACCGTGGCGACGATCCAGCAGCTTCAGGTGTGCCGCCAATTCGGTGTCAGACGCGTGATCCTCGCCAATCAGCCTGTCGGACGCCAGGAGATCGCCGCCTGCCTCGATGCCGTGATGGATGAGGGCTTTGCGTTGTATTGCCTGGCCGACAGCGTCGAAGGTGTCGCATTGCTGGCGGAGGCCGCCCGGCGCGCGCCGCCGCCATCGGGCAATCCGCTGCGCATCCTCGTCGAGATCGGTTTCATGGGCGGCCGAACGGGTGCGCGCAGCCGGGCCGAGGCGATGGCGATCGCCCGTGCCATCAGTGGGGCGGCTGGGCTGCAACTTGCCGGGTTCGAGTGTTTCGAAGGGTTACATAGTGTCACCGCAGGTGCAGACCGCCTCCTCGACGACATGATCGACGTGGCGTTGGCCGCCGAAGCGGAGGGTTTGCTCGGCCCCGATCCCATGGTGCTGAGTGCCGGCGGAACCGCCCTTTTCGATCGCGTCGGAGAAAAGCTGAACGCGGCGTCCTTTGCGCGATCCATCGTGAAGGTCCTGCGCTCGGGTTGTTACCTGACGCACGATTCAACAGCCTATGCCAGTGCATTCCGGCGCATCGTCATGGAAACAAGCCTGACCCTGCCGGCGGGCGGACTCGAGCCGGCGCTTGAGGTCTGGGCCTATGTCCAATCGCGGCCCGAGCGCGGTCGTAGCCTGCTCACCGTCGGCAAGCGCGACATCAGCTACGACGCAGGCATGCCCGTTCCCCTGCGCTGGTTCCGGCAGGGCATGAGCAATCCCGAGCCGATGCCGGCAGGGCACACGGTTCTCGCACTCAACGACCAGCACTGCCATCTCGGTACGCCGGAGGACAGCCCGCTCCAGGTTGGAGACATGGTCGGCTTCGGCATCGGTCATCCCTGCACGACCTTCGACAAATGGGCTCTGCTGATGCTGGTCGACGACGATTACGGCGTGCGCGGGGCCGTCAGAACGTTCTTCTGAGAGGCCCTACTTGGAAACCGTGTTTCTTGTTGCGAAACCAGGAATCCTTGACGCGAATTCTGGCGACTCCTAGCCTCCGTCGGAGAGAGGGATGATCTGCGGGCCGGAATCGGCGAGGGCGACAGGCGTCTCGCTTCATGCGGCGGGTGCTGATGGGAGATCAGCGTCTTGCAGGCTTCAGGCCGAGATCATGCCCTGTGATCATATGTGGAAGGATCGTTCGTGAAGCCTCCGTCATTCCCGATGATCGCCCCCGAGCCGGAGATGGCAGAGGAGCTATCGCGCCGCAGCCTGCTGCGGCTTGTGCTCGCCAGCAGTGCGATGGCGCTTTCGCCCGCGATCATGGTCGGCGATGCTGCGGCCGAGACGCCGGTTTCCGGTGGAACACTGACGATCGGCGCCGATGCCGACCCGATCGGGCTGGATCCGGTCACGCTTACGGCGTTCTCCTCCTATGATTTCACCAGCCTGATCTATACGGGGCTGCTGCGCTGGTCCGCGCAGATGAAGATCGAGCCCGACCTCGCGCTGAGCTACGAGCAGCCCGATCCCAAGACCTATGTCTTCCGGCTGCGGCAGGGCGTGAAATTCCACAATGGCCAGGATTTCACGGCCAATGATGTGAAGCATACCTTCGATCGCATCCTGAGCCCGGCTTCCGGCAGCCGCCTGCGGGCGTTCTATTCCAGCGTCGATGCGGTTACGGTCATCGACCCCTACACTGTCAAATTCCAGCTGAACGCGACCGATGCGGCCTTCCTGAGCAATCTGGCGACCAGCCCCAATGGTGCGATCGTCCCGGCCGGGGTCGAGAACCTCAACACCCAGCCCGTCGGAACCGGCCCCTTCGTGTTCGAGGCCTATCAGCCGAACCTGCAATTCTCGCTGACCGCGCACGCGGGCTATTATGAGAAGGGGCAGCCGCATCTCTCCAGGGTGGTGTTCAAGTTCTACAAGGACCAGGCCACGCTGACCTCGGCGCTGCGGTCGCGCGCGATCGACATGACCTGGCTGAAGGACCCGAAAGTCGCGGCGGCGATTGCGCGCACCTCGCCCAACCTCGTGTCCGCTCCCGGTCAGACCTCGCGGACCTTTCCGGTCTGGCTGAACATGAAGGCCAAGCCCCTGAACGATGTCAGGGTGCGCCGCGCGCTTAGTCTCGCGACCGATCGCAAGGCCTGCCTCGACACGATCCTGGGCGGTTCGGGCAAGATCGGCGCGATGATCCCGGAAAGCCAGGTCGGCGGCTATGATGGCACCGGGGAACTGCCCTACTACAAGCATGATCCGGCAGCGGCGAAGGCTCTGCTGGCCGAGGCCGGTTATCCCGAGGGCATCGATCTCGGCAATTACATCATCGTCGCAGCCAACCCGCTCGACGTCGCCTGTGCGCAGATCCTGCAGCAGCAATGGCAGGTGGCAGGAATCACGGTCAAACTGACGCCGATGGAGACGGCCCCGCTCTTGACCATGTGGAACACCGGTACGTGGCCGACGCTGCTCTCGGTCGCCCTGTCCTGGACGCCGGACTCGGACGCCACCCTTCAATACATCAAGTCGGACAGCGCTACCGGCAAGGGCACCGGATCGAACGATGCCGAACTCGACAGAATGATCCTGGAAGCCCGCGCCGAACTCGACCTCGGCCTGCGTGCGGCCAAGAACATTGCGATCCAGCGCCATATCGCCGACCAAGCCTACATCATCCAAGTCTACCAGTACCCGCTCCGCTGGGAGATCTGGTGGAACTACGTCAAGGATTACGTCCCGATCGCTGCGAATATCCGCTCCTTCGTGCGCACGGCATGGCTGAAAAAATAACTCCCCCGTTCGCTTTCGGCACATTGGGCGCCGGCCGATGACGCGCTTTGTCTTTGGCCGCCTCGCCTGGATGCTGGTCATCCTGCTGGCGGTCTCCTTCATTGCCTTCGCGATGATGCGGGCTTTGCCAGGCGATTTTGCCATTGCCGCAGCGGGCTCACAGAGCGTCGCACCGGAGGTTCTGGCGACGATCCGGCAGGAACTCGGGCTCGATCGGCCGCTGCTGGCGCAGTACGGGGTCTGGCTCGGGCATGCCCTCCTCGGTGATCTCGGCACGTCCTTCGTGACGCGCCAGCCGGTTCGGCCGGAATTGCTCGATCGGCTTGCGGTGACCTTCCAGCTGACGCTGGTTGCCGCGATCATCTCGATGCTGATGGGGGTAGCGACCGGGCTGGCAGCGGCGCGGATGCGTGGCGCGATCGACTGGATCGTGCGGCTCTACAATGGCGTTATGCTGGCCGTGCCGAATTATGTGGTCGCGACGCTGATCGTGCTGCTCTTCGGCCTCTATTTCCCGCAGATCTCGATCTTCGGCTACACGCCGTTTCTCGAGGATCCGCTCGCCAATATCGGTAGCCTGCTGTTGCCGGCGCTCGCCCTGGCGCTGGCGGTCTCGGTCACGATTTCCGAGAACACCCGCGCTGCCGTCCTCGAGGTGGCCAACCAGGATTTCGTCATGGTCGCTCGCGCGAAAGGGCTTCCTCCGGGCAGGATCCTCCGCGACTACCTCGTCCGCAACGCCTTGACGCCGGTCATCACCGCAACCGGTCTCAAGATCGCAGCCCTGCTTGGCGGCAGCATCCTGGTCGAGACCATCTTCGCCATTCCCGGAATGGGCCAATATCTCTTCGATTCCATCAATAGCCGCGACTATCCGGTGATCCAGGCTATCGTCCTGACGGCATCGGCCATCGTGGTCGTGGTCAATACGATGATCGACATCGCCTATGCCCGGGTCGACGCGCGGGTGAAGCTGTGAGGGCCGTGTCGCAGGAGGGAGTTCAGGAGCAGGCCCTTGGCGCGCGCGCGGTCAAGCCAGTGCGGATCACGCAAGGCGGCCTGCTGCTGGGGATCGGGCTGGCAATGCTGGCCACGATGTTGATCGTCACGATCTTCGCGCCCTTCCTCGTGCCGTTCGATCCGTCCGCGACCTCGCCCGACTCCCTTGCCGGAGCCAGCGCGCGCCACTGGCTCGGCACGGACTCGATCGGTCGCGACGTCCTCAGCCGGCTGATCGTCGGTGGCCGCACGACCCTGCTGATCACGATCACGGCCGTCTTCATCGCCCTCGTCGGAGGTCTCGTCCTCGGGTTGCTCTCCGGCTATCTGGGCGGCCTGGTCGATGACGTGATCATGCGCGTCCTGGATGTGGTTTTCGCCTTCCCGGTGCTCCTTCTCGCGATTGCGGTCGTTGCGGCGCTTGGACCGACCATTCCCAATCTGATCCTCACCATCGCCATCGTGTACACGCCGGCAATGGCCAGAGTGGTGCGCGCGCCCGTGCTCAGCGTGAAGCAATGGGACCATGTCGAAGCGGCGCGCAGCATCGGCATGAGCGAATTGCGGCTGGTTCTCCGCCATATCCTGCCGCTCGTCGTCTCGCCGATCCTCGTCGCGACCAGCCTGACCCTGTCTCAGACGATCTTCACGGTCACGGCCCTGTCCTTCCTCGGGCTCGGGCCGCCGCCGCCGGACCCGAACTGGGGTGGCATGCTGTCCGAAGCGCGGCAATTCATGGAGCTGGCACCGCTGACCGTGATCGGCCCCGCCGCCGCGATCGTGTTCGCGACGCTGACCTTTATCGTCCTGGCCAATGGGCTGCGCGACGTGCTCGATGTCGGGAGCGTGCGATGACCCGCACCGACCCGCTCCTCAGCGTCCGCAACCTGACCGCCAGCGTCACGACGCGCCGGGAGGTCATCCAGGCCGTACGCGGCATCTCCTTCGATATCGCTGCCGATGAAGCGGTCGGTTTCGTCGGCGAATCCGGCTGCGGCAAGAGCGTCACGGCCAAGGCGCTGATGCGGCTCACTCCCGAAGGCACCTCTGTCGCGCTTGGCGGCGAGGTCAGCTTCATGGGGCAGGACATCCTGGCGAAGAGCGAAGTCGATATGCGGGCTTTGCGCGGGCGGCGCATCGCCATGGTCTTCCAGGATCCGATGACGTCGCTCAATCCGGTCCTGAGCATCGCCGCGCAAATGACCGACATGCTGCGCCACCACACCGGGCTGTCCGGCAAGGCGGCACGCGAACGCTGCATCGAACTGCTCGATCAGGTCGGGATACCTGATGCGGCGCGGCGCCTGGACGATCATCCGCACCAGTTCTCAGGCGGGATGCGCCAGCGCGTCATGATCGCGATGGCCATCTCCTGCGAGCCGGACCTGCTGATCGCCGATGAGCCGACGACGGCGCTCGACGTCACCGTGCAAGCGCAGATCCTGCGCTTGCTCCTGCGGCTGAAGGAGGAGCGCGGCATGGCGTTGATGCTGATCACCCATGATTTCGGCGTCGTGGCCGGCATGGTCGACCGGGTCAATGTGATGTACCGCGGCGAGATCGTCGAAGCCGGAGCGATCGAGAGGGTCTTCGCCGCGCCGCAGCACGCCTATACGCGCGCCCTGCTCGATGCCGTGCCGCGTCTCCAGAGCACCGGGCCGACGCGATGACCGCTCATGATCCCGCCGCACTCGCCGAGGCGCTGCCGCGGCCACTGCTTCAGGTCCGCGATCTGTCGGTGCGCTTTCCCGGCAGGGGCGACGGCAAGCCGCTGAAGGCGGTCGATCGTGTCTCCTTCGATATCGGACCCGGCCAGACGCTCGGGCTCGTCGGCCAGTCCGGGTCGGGCAAGACCACGACCGGCCGGGCGATCCTGCAGCTGCAGAAGACATATTCGGGCTCGGTGAAACTGCTCGGCGAGGAATTGACTACGATGCCGGCCGCACGATTGCGGCAGATGCGGCGCCATATGCAGTTCGTGCTGCAGAATCCGTATTCGAGCTTGCACCCGCGCATGACGATCGGACAGATCCTGCGCGAGCCGCTCCAGGTGCATCGCTCGGTGCCTCCTGCCCGGCTGCAGGACCGTGTCGCTGAGCTTCTGGACCTGGTCAGCCTCGACCCGGGCATGATGCAGCGCTACCCGCACGAATTTTCCGGCGGGCAGCGCCAGCGCGTCGTCATCGCCCGGGCCCTGGCGGTCAGCCCGGATTTCATCGTCTGCGACGAGCCGGTCTCGGCGCTCGACGTCCGCACCCAGGCGCAGATCGTGGACCTGTTGCAGTCACTTCAGGCGAAGCTCGGCCTGTCCTATCTGTTCATCGCGCATGATCTCGCGATCGTTCGCGAAGTCGCCCATCACGTAGCGGTCATGTATCGCGGCCGGGTCGTCGAAATGGGCAGCGCGGCTCAAGTCTATGACAGCCCCGCCCATCCCTATACGCGCGTATTGCTGGATGCAGTGCCGGTGCCCGATCCCGTCCGCCAGCGCGAACGGCTCCGGCGGCCGCCGCCGGATCTGCGCTTTCTCGAAGGCAATGGCGGCGACTGTGTCCACGGCGACGATCACGCGAGCAGCAACACTGCGGAGTGGCACGAAGTCGCGGCAGGTCACGGCGTCTCGTGCCGCTATTGGCCGCGCCGAGAAGCGCTGTCTCGTGAGCCAGGCGAGGTCGGGAATACAGGTTTGCCGGTCCTGTGAAGATCGGAGCGGTTTCTTCTTGCGAAACAGGGAATCCTTGACCCGAAATAGCGCCGTCAGTACGTTTTTCCCATGTTTTCGCGCATTGCGACAGGTTCAACCGGCGTGAGCGCTCAATAACGAGGTGTGCGACCCATTGAGATCGCCTTGCCGTTGCGGCTGGCGAGCCGTCGTTTTCCGGGAGGAATTCTGTGCGCCTGGCCCTGATTCACATTGTGCAGGAAACGAACGACTTCAATCCTGTACCGACCACGCTTGCGGATTTCGAGGCATTCGGCCTGTATGAGGGGGCCGAGATCGCGCGTCAGTTCGGCGAGATCGGGCAGATCGGCGGTCACTATGCAGCGGTGGCTGAATCCGGCCTTGCGGTCGAGACGATCCCGATCATCAGGGCCTGGAGCGTCGCCGGCGGCCGGATCACGCGCGCGGCGTTCGACTTCTTCCAGGACAAGATCCGGACCGGGCTCGCGGCTGTCGGCCCGATCGACGGACTCGTCCTGCAACTCCACGGCGCTGCTGCTGCCGAGGATATCGACGATGTCGAAGGCGAGCAGGCCGAGCTCTGCCGTTCGATCCTCGGATCCGAGGTCCCGATCCTGCTTGGCCTCGATCACCACGCCAACATCACCCGCAAGATCATGGCCAATTGCACGGCGATCGTCGGGCATCGTACGCAGCCGCATGACGTCTTCGATACCGGCAAAATCGGGACGGCTCTGTTGCTCAAGATTCTCGCGGAGAAGCGGCGGCCGGTGATGGCCTGGCGCAAGATTCCGCTGCTGTCGCATCAAGAGCAGTTCCTGACGTCGAAGGGGCCGATGAAGCGCTGGTTCGATCGGGCCCGCGAGCTGGAGGCCGACGAGCGCGTGCTGCAGGCATCGAACTATCCGATGCAGCCCTGGCTCGATGTCGCCGAGGGCGGCTGGTCGACGATCGTCGTCACGGATGGCGACCCGTCCCTGGCCGAGACTCTGGCGGATGAGCTCGCCGACCTCGCCTGGTCGATGCGCGATGATTTCCAGGTCCGCGAGGCGCTCTCGGTCGACGAGGCCGTGCGCAAGGCCGACGCTGCCGAGCGCGGCATGGTCGTGCTCAGCGACACCGGCGATACCGTCTTCGGTGGCTCCGCCGGCGACAGCAACCTGATCCTGGAATCCATCCTCAGGCTCGGCATCGGCAGCCGCGCGCTGATCCCGCTGATTTCGCCGCAGGCCGTCGCGACGCTGGTCGCGGCCGGCGAGGGTGCACGGGTGACGCTGCCGCTGGGCGGCGATGCGGCGCCGGCCTTCTTTACGCCGCTCGAGGTCACCGGCACGGTCCAGCGTATCGGGGGTGGGCCCGTGCCGCTGATCTACAACCACCAGAACGAGGTCGATATGGGCCGGGTCGTCGTTTTCGACGTCGGGCCCGTGACGCTCCTGATCAGCGAGTTGCGCGGTGTCGCTGGCAATGTGCCGGGCGTCTACGAAGCTTTCGGCGTCGATCTCGCGGACTACAAGATGGCTGTCCTCAAGACGGCGTCGAATTTCCAGTATTTCGCGCCGATCTCCTCGCAGGTCATTCGTGCCGACACGCGCGGGCCCGGGCAGTCGGACGTCTTCACCTTGCCCTGGGCGCGGATTCCGCGCCCCGTCTATCCACTTGAAACAATAAGCGACTGGCGGGCGCATTCGACCCAGCCTGGCGCGGGGACGAGCTGACACGAAGACCAACCAAAAAGGGGAGTGTGCCGGATGACCACCGTATCGCGACGTCAATTCTGCATGGGGGGCATCGCCCTGGCTGCAGCAGCTCCCCTGGCGATGTCACTCCCAGCCATCGCTCAGCAACTGAAGGGCGGCACCTTGCGTGTCGCCGTGCTGAGCGAACTCGCCAATTACGATCCGCAGCAGCTCTCGACCGTCAATTTCCACGTCATCAAGAACCTCTATGACAGCCTGATCGAATACACGCCCGAGGGAAAGCCGGAGCCGAGCCTGGCGACCGAGTGGACGATCGCGCCTGACAAGACCTCGGTCAGCGTGAAGCTGCGGGATGGCGTGACCTTCCATAGCGGCACTCCGTTCAAGGCCGATTCCGTATTGGCGACGCTGCAGAAGGGAGCCGATCCCAAGCGCGGCAAGAACGTCTTTTCCACGATGTCGATCGTCAAGGACTGGTCGGCGCCCGATGACCGGACCGTGGTGATCAACTTCAAGGCTCCGGTTCCGGAACGGCAGATCCTCGACCTGCTGCAGTTCCTGATCCCGATCGAGGCAAAGGGCATCGATACGGTCGAGACGGTTCCGGCCGGCACCGGCCCCTTCACCCTGGTGAGCCGCGCAGTCGGGCAGGGCTTGCGCCTCAAGGCCAATCCGAACTACTGGCGCGAGAAGCAGCCGATCGTGCAGGATCTCGTCTTCACTGTGTTCAGCGAGGATGCGGCGGCGAGCGCGGCGCTCGAGTCGGGCGCCGTCGACATCATCTATAACGGCTCCTCGCGGAGTGCCGTCCGCCTCAAGAGTGCTGGCTACCAGGTCTTTTCCGGACCCGGCAAGCTCGTGCAGGTCTTCCGCATCAACTCGACGCGTGGCCCATTCCGCAACAAATCCTACCGCCAGGCCTTCAACCACCTGATGGATCGCGCGGGCATCCTACGCGTCGGCTATGCCGGCATGGGCGAGGTCGTCGCGCAGCCCTGGGCGCCGGCAAGCCCGGCCTTCGACGCCAGCTTCACCAAGGCCTACGCCTACGATCTCGACAAGGCGAAGGCCTTGCTTGCGGCATCCGGCCTCTCGGCGGCCGAGATGAAAGACTGGAAGATGCTGGTCAATGGCAGCGACGAGGCCTCGGTCCAGATCAGCCAGATCGTACAGGCCTCGCTGGGCAAGGCCGGGATCCCGATCGAGCTCGATATCCGCCAGGGGGCCGAATTCGTCAGTGCGCTGCTGGGCGGCGATTTCGCCGCGGTCTTCGGTGCAGTCGGGAATGTCCAGAAGTTCCCGTCGCGCGTGACGACGAACTCGATCTATCGGACCTCCCAGAACCCAATCCTCAAGGACCCGCACCCGCATCCGGCCTATGTCGCGGCGATTGCCAAGGTCGATGGCGCCGCGGGGGGGGCGGCCGAGGTCAAGGCATCTTATGACAACCTGAACAAGGTGCTGGTGGACGAGGCCTTCGCCATACCGACCAATTCCTATGAGGTCGGCCTGATCGTCGCCTCCGACAAGGTTGGCGGGGTGACACTCGAGATCGACAACCTCCTCGTCGCGCGGACGATCGGGTTCAAGTAATGCGGAGCGGTGAGGCGGGACGCCGTCGCCGGGACGCGGTCGCGGCGTCACGCAGCCATCGGTTGCGCGGCGTCCCGCGATGAGCGCGACCTCAGGATCGACCCTGTACGTGCTGCGCCGGCTTTCTGCCCGCCGCAGCACGTCGTTGAGTTTCGCCTTCCTGTTGCTGGTGGCACTGGCGGCGGTGTTTGCCGATCTGCTCCCGCTCGACCCGCTGACGCAGAACCTGGCGGACTCGCTGATGCAGCCATCGGCTTCCGCCTGGTTTGGTACCGACGAGCTTGGGCGGGATATCCTGGCACGCGTGGTCTATGGCGCGCGAACGTCGCTCGTCACCGCCTTCGGTGCCGTCGTTATCGCAGCGCTGATCGGGGTGCCGATCGGGCTCGTCGCCGGCTTTTTCGGTGATTGGCGCGATTCTGTGCTGATGCGCTGCATCGATGTCTTGCTGGCGCTGCCGAACATCCTGTTCGCCATGGYGCTGATCGCCGTCCTCGGTCGCAGCCAGGCGGCGGCCCTGGTCGCTGTCGGCATTGCGGGGATACCGAATTTCGCGCGGATCGCGCGGGCGCAGGTCATGGCTCTGCGCCAGCTCGATTTCGTCACGGCGGTGCGCAGCTTCGGCGGCGGCTCGTCCTACATCATGTTCCGCACCATCCTGCCCAACGCGCTGAGCCCGCTCGTCGTGCAGGCGATCGTACTCGCCTCGGTCGCGATCCTGCTGGAGGCCGCGCTCGCCTTTCTCGGCGTCGGCGTGCCGCCGCCGACGCCGAGCTGGGGCGAAATGCTGCGAACGGGGAAATCCTATCTGCACGAGGCGCCGACCTACGCCGTGCTGCCCGGTCTCGTGCTGACGCTGACGATCCTCTCCTTCGATACGATTGGCCGTGCCCTGACCGCGCTGCTCGACAGGCATGATCCCGGTGCGCCGGAGCGCAGGGGGCGATGACGAGCTATCTGCTGCGCCGCCTGTTTCAGATGCTGCCGGTGCTCTTTCTCGCATCCTTCGCGATCTTCGCGATGATCTACGCGGTGCCGGGCGGCCCCGTGGCGGTGCTCGTTGGCGAGAACGCCTCGCCGGAGGAGATTGCGGCTACCATCGCGCGCTATGGCCTCGATCGACCGATGCTGATCCAGTATCTCGACTGGCTCGGCCAGGCCGTGCGCGGCGATTTCGGCCTCTCGCTCCACAGCCGCCAGCCCGTCCTGGCGTTGATCGGGGAGAGGCTGCCAGCAACGCTGCAACTGGCGGTCGCCGCGATCCTGGTGGCGTTGGCCGTCGGCATACCCGTCGCAATTGCCAGCGCCGTGCGCCCCAATTCCTGGCTCGACCGCCTGCTGAGCGGGTGGAGCGCGCTGGCGCTGGGTGTTCCGACCTTCTGGCTCGGCATCCTGCTGATCCTGCTCTTCGCCGTGGAGCTCCGCTGGCTGCCGTCCGCCTCGCGCTACGTGCCGTTCTGGGAGGCGCCGGTGGATGCGCTACGCAGTCTCATGCTGCCGGCGCTGACACTGGGCATCTATGTCTCCGGCATCTTTGCAAGGTTCCTGCGCGCGTCGCTCATCGGCGAAGCGAAGCAGGATTATGTCCGCACGGCGCGGGCCAAGGGTTTGCCGGAAAGCCGCGTCGTCGGCCTCCACATCATGCGCAACGCGCTGCTGCCCTTCGTCACGATCGTCGGCTTGATGATGGCGAATTTTATCGGCGGTGCGGTGGTGACGGAAGCGGTCTTCACCTATCCGGGGCTCGGACGTCTGGTCATCCAGGCGATCAGCACCCGCGACTACCCGCTGATCCAGGGCTGCATCATGGTGATCCTGGTCGGCTATATGCTGGTCAACCTGATCATCGACCTGCTCTATGCGTGGATCGATCCACGCATCGAATATCATTGACACCGCTCCGCAGCGCGAGGTCCCGCACGGGCCTGCATGTGCAGGGCTCGCGCCGGCCATGCCTGTCAGGCGGAAACGATGGGGTCCTGCGAGCCGAGATGGCTCGAGATATGCGCGGCGACCTCGCGCAGCCGCATTCCCGCCTTCGCGGCGAGTGGCCGCGGCATTCGCATCAACGGCGCCGAGATACTGAGGGCAGCCACCGGGTAATGATTGTCGTCGAAGATCGGCACGCCGACGCAC
This sequence comes from Allobosea sp. P4_E12, assembly GCF_056401655.1. NCBI lineage: Bacteria > Pseudomonadati > Pseudomonadota > Alphaproteobacteria > Hyphomicrobiales > Alloboseaceae > Allobosea > Allobosea sp. P4_E12. The sequence goes on from NZ_JBFUIY010000005.1 coordinate 139,902, forward strand.
ATCGCCCCGTCTTCGTTCTCGCCGATTTCCGTCGCGTAACCGAGCTTTGCGACCTGTCGAAGCTGGCGCTCGATCTCTTCGCGCTCGAGCAGCGTGCGTCCGGTTCGCTCGGTCAAGGGCAGGTCGAGCTGGCGCAGCTTTTCCGCTTCGGGGAGGAAGGCCAGGATCGCCTTGCCCAGCGCGGTGGAATGCATCGGATGGCTGTCGCCGATCCGCGCCTGCATGCGCAGCGAGCGATTGGCCTCGATGAGGTCGATATAGACGATCGTGCCGTTGCCCTTCACCGCGAGATTCACGGTTTCATTGAACTCGTTCATCAGTTCGACCATCGCCGGGCGTGCGAGTTGACGGATCTTGCTGAAGCTCGCATCGGCACGCGCGATCGAGCGCAGCAGCGGCCCGAGATTGTATTTGTCGGTCTCGCGGTTGTGGCTGACGAAACCGGCTTCCGTCAGCGTTTGCAGGTAGCGGAAGGTCGTCGTCTTCGGAATCCGCAGCTCACGTCCGACGGTCGTGAGCGCGATCTCGTGACCATGGCGCGCGACGAATTCCAGCACCTTGAGCGCCTTCATCACGGGCTGCACGACGTAAGGGTTGCCCGATTTCTTCGGCATGGTCGCCCCGCATCCTCGCTGTCGCGAGACTTCGCATAGCGGGTCCCTCTGAATTCCGCAAGACGAAACCCCTGTTCCTTTACATGGGATGAGGGCTCTGGTCTGCTTAAAATACCGGCGGTGGAGAACAGGCACGTGCGAGCGAACGGAAGCGGACCAGCAGCAACACTGCGTTTTGAGGAATCGGCGCGGCAGATCGCTGCGAATGCGCGCTACATCGCTGGCGGCGTGAACAGCAACTTCAGACTAGGCATGGCGCCGGGCCCACTCGTCTTCGAGCGAGGCGAAGGGGCCTATCTCATCGATGTCGATGGCAACCGCATCATCGATTATTACTGCGGAATGGGGGCAACGGTGCTCGGCCACACCCCGGCCAGGGTCATCGAGGCGGTGCAGCGCCAGGCGGAGCGTGGCATCCTGTTTGCCGGCCAGGCACCGATCGAGCACGAGGCGGCGAAGCTGATCTGCGAGCGCGTTCCCAGTGCCGAGCGGCTTCGCTTCGGTTCCTCGGGCTCCGAGGTGGCGCAGGCCGCGATCCGCCTCGCCCGTGCGGCGACGGGGCGGCGCACCATCGTCAAGTTCGAAGGGCATTATCACGGCTGGTTCGACAACGTCCTGTGGTCAACGGCGCCGGGTCTCAATGCGGCTGGTCCGAGCGACGCGCCCACGCCCGTCGCCGGGAGCCGGGGGCAGGACCCCAGCGCGGGCGACGGTCTGTCGATCCTCGGCTGGAATGACCTCGCTGCTCTCGAGACTCGCCTTGCCCGCGGCGACGTCGCGGCGGTGATGATGGAGCCGGCCATGTGCAACCAGGGCGCCATCGCGCCGCTACCGGGCTATCTGGAAGGTGCGCTCGCGGCTTGTCGCGCCCATGGCGCCCTGCTGATCTTCGACGAGGTGATCACCGGCTTCCGCCTCGGCCGCGGTGGTGCCCAGGAGCGCTTCGGCGTCACGCCGGACCTGACGATCCTGGCGAAGGCGATTGCCAACGGTTTTCCCGTCGCAGCGATCGCGGGGCGGGGCGAGCTGATCGATATGTTCGCGGATGGTGTGCTCCATGGCGGCACCTTCAATGCGCAGCCGATCGCGATGGCGGCGATGGTCGCGACGCAGCAGGGGCTGACGCCGGAGCATTACGAGCGCAGCTCGGCTCACGGCCAGCGCCTTCAGGACGGTATCCGTGAGATCCTGGCTCAGGCGGGCATCAAGGCGCAGGTCGCGGGCTTTCCGCTGATGTTCCACATTGCGTTCGGGCTGGACGCGCCGGCCCGCAACTACCGGGAGGTCGCGGCCTCCGACAAGGCGGCCTATAGCCGTTTCGCGCTCGCGCTGTTGAAACGCGGCGTTCGCGTGCTGGAGCGTGGTGCCTGGTTCGTCTCGTCGGAGCACGATGCGGCAATCGTCGAGGCCACATTGGAAGCAGTGCGCGGATCCGTGCGCGAGATCTGATCGGACGGATACCCCTGGGACACCCAGGTCGCCCTGGGCATTCCTTCCTTTGCAGTAATCACGAGCGGGCGGCCGGTTCGCACCGTCCGCTCGTTCTCGGGAGCAGCTGATTTGGTTCTCTTGGGACGGAATGGCCGGCCAAGCGAGCCTGAAGACCCTTTGCCGCCGCTGGCACTTCGTTTCCTGAGCCTGAGACGCAAGCCCGGTGCCGGCAGGTGAGCCATGGCTGCGGATTTCCTTGCTTCCGCAGTGTTGGAATGAGCACGCGCCTCCTCAAGCGGGGCGTTTGAACTGTCTCCCAAGAGCGAACAAGCCGAATGCCGCCAGCTGGCCAGCGACGAGCAGGAAAGGCCATTCAAAGCTTCCTGTGCGGCTGGCGACAATGGCAAACACCAACGGCCCGCATATCGAGCCGACGAAGCCGAACAGGCTTGCGCCCGACGTTACGTCGCCAATCAGAGTGGGCGGCGCGACCCGCGCAAGTTCGGCCATGTGGACACCGTTCCACCCCATCGAGGTGGCTCCGACCAGTGCCATGCAGCCATAGACCATCCAGGGACTGGCGGTTGTCGAAGAGACAAGCAGCATGATCGCGGAGCCTGCGCCCAAGGCCAGAAGCGAGAGAAGCAGGAGCCCGCCGCCCATGCGATCCGCCAGCCATCCGAAGAAGATGCGCGCGACCGTGCTCGCTGCAAGCAAGACGGCGATGTAGTGGCCGGCCTGCGCCAGGGTCTTTCCGTGCTGCGTGACCATGTAGGTTGCCGTGAAGGCCGTGATGCTGGCCTGCGTTATGGAAAACGACACACCCAGCGCGGTGAGCATCGGCAAGGACGGGTGCGAGTTCAGAACCCGGGCCGATCGGCTGAGCGAAGACGGCGAGAGGAACAGCCGGGCCCAGGCCCGGTTCCGTGGGCCCTTCTCGGCATCAAGACTTCTTTGAAAGGGCTGAACCAGCACGATGCAGAGAAGGATGATCGCGACAATCGTCCAGACCGCACCGACGAAGCCGAGCCCCAGGACCAGAGGCGCGACAACGAGACCGGCTATCGTGCCGCCCAGAGGCACGCCCGCCTGCTTGATCGAAAACACAAGTGTGCGGTGCCTGGGCGGCGCCGTGCGCATCAGCAACTGGCTGCCAGCTGGCGTATTGGGCGCCAGGCCCAGGCCCACAAGGAGCGCACCGACAAGGCCGACGAGGCCGAAGGACTGCGACAGGAGCAGGAGACCCACCGCGACGAAGATCAGGCCGAGCTGCAAGGCTCGGATCGGGCCGTGATGATCGAGCATCGGGCCGCCGCACGCCAGGAACCAGCATATGCCGACCGAAACGACCGCCGAAACATAGCCGATGCTTTCTGGCGTCATGCCCCAGCGTTGCGTCAGAATCGGACCCAGGAGAGGAATCGCCGCGGCGGCAAATGAGCTGATGACTTGCACAAGGAGAGTCGCGCTCAAGGCGCTCGCCCATACCGGCAGCTTCAAGGCAGATCTCCCGTCGCGTCGCCGCTCGTCATTCCCCCTCCAGCTCCAGCACGAGCATGCAGGGATTGCGGCGTTGAACTGGTCTTCCGGCAATGTCGGCGACCGGTCGAGGCCGTTTCCCGGCTATGGGGGCTGCAGCAGAAGCATGCGGTTCGCCGGGCCGCAGCCTTTCGTGGTTGTCCTCCAAATCCGGAGAACCGGACCAACAGTCGGCTTCTTCCTTCTGCCGTACGGCCGACATGGGTGATCCGGCGAAAATGGAGCCATTGCTTTGGAGGCTGTTGTCAGCGGTCACCGCTCCCGGCGATGCTGGAGCCGTGCCGGTCTTTCGATTCTGCCGATCTGAACTCGCCTCTGCCGGCGTAGGTCGACGAGTCTGATGCCGGTTCACTGCGCATGGTTGATGCGACCCTGAGGTCGTGCTGACGTCGATTGGACCGGGTTGGAGGATCTTGCGGGTGAGGGTCGACGTTCTGGGCCTGCAGGCCTTCGTCAGTATCGCCGAGCGGGGCAGTTTTCATGCCGCGGCCTCGCATCTTAATCTCTCCCAGACCGCGCTGAGCCATCGGATCCGGAAGCTCGAGGAATCCCTCGGAACGACGCTGCTCTTGCGCACCACGCGCCAGGTCTCGTTGACCCCGGCGGGGTCGGCGCTCCTGCCGCGCGCCCGCAAGATCTTTGAAGAGCTTGGTGCGGCCATCGATGAGGCGCGGGTCGATGCCGCGGATGCCGAGGAAGAGGTTGCGGTCGGCTGTCTGCCAACCATCGCGGTCCACTGCATGCCGTCGGTGATCGCAGAGTTCGCCAGAGGATACCCGGCAGTGCGCGTCCGGGTGCACGATAACTCGGCTTCGGAGATCGCCGACAAGGTGCAGTCGGGCCAGGCCGAGTTTGGCGTGACCATCGTCGCCGCCAATCGCTGGGACCTCGAGCTCAAACCGGTGGTCAAGGAGCCGTTCGTGCTGGTCAGTCACCGCAGCATGCCGCTCGCGCGATCGGAGTCGCTGACCTGGGCGCAGTTGCAGGGGCTGCCGCTCGTGCGGATCAGTGCCGAGACCGGAAACCGCGTCCTGATCGACGATGCGCTGGGTGCGCGGCGCGAGGCCCTGACCTGGCGCTACGAGGTCCAGCGCGTCATTACCGCAGTGAGTCTGGTCCGTTCCGCGATCGGGTACGCGATCGTGCCGCAGCTCGCGCTCGACTCTGTCGATGCCGGCGAATTGGTTGCGATCCCGCTGCGTTCACCGAGCATCAGCCGCACTCTCGGCATCGTCACCCGCAAGAATATGCTGCTGCGGCCGGCGGCGCGCGACCTCCTGGCGCTGGTCAGCGAGGCGCTGAGAAACAGTGTCTCGGATAAAGATGCATGAAAGTAATCAATCGCTGCATTCTTCTCATTTGATGGCAGAATAGCTTGGGGTCAGGGTCCTCGCGGGACAAGGAAACGCACAAGCAAGGGACGACCCATGCCTGGCTCCAAAGCAGCGACGATCGCGTTCATCGGATTTGGCGAGGCGGCCGGGTACGGCGCGCGGCAAGGGCGTGGCGCGTGATGAACATCGACCGCCGATCACTCCTTGCCGGGCTGGGTCTGGCCGGCCTCGGGCACGCGGCGCGTGCGCAGGTCCAGCCGGCGTGGCCGACGCAGATCATTCGGCTCGTGGTGCCGTTCACCCCTGGCGGCAGCACCGACCTCCTCGCGCGTCTGATTGCCAACCGATTGGAACGCACGATCCCCGGCAAGGGCTTCGTCATCGAGAACCGCCCCGGCGCCGGCGGCATGATCGCGGCGAGCCAGGTCGCGAAGTCCGATCCGGATGGCCATACGTTGATGATGGGGCATATCGGCACGCTTGCCTTCAACCCGGCGCTCTATCCCAACGTACCCTATGATCCGGTCAAGGACTTCCAGCCGGTGGCCCTGGTCGCCATGGTGCCGAACATCCTCGTCATCAATCCCAGCCTGCCGGCGAACTCGTTTCAGGAGTTCGTGGCCTATGCCAAGGCCAATCCGGGCAAGCTGAACTACAGCTCCGGCGGACAAGGCAGCGCGGCGCATATTGCCGGTGCCTATCTCGCGCATCGGGCCGGTTTCGAGGCGATTCATGTGCCCTATCGCGGCACCGCACCGTCGGTGACGGATCTCGTCGCCGGTTCCGTGCAATTCACGCTGACTGGCGGTCCGGCGGTTCTGCCGCTCGCCGCAGCGGGCCAGTTGCGAGCGCTCGGCGTCGCCAGCTCCGAGCGCACCTCTTTTGCCCCTCAGCTCCCGACCATCGCCGAAAGCGGGCTGCCGGGTTTCGAAGCCGTGCAGTGGTATGGCATCGTTGCCCCCGCGCACACGCCGGCCGCAATTGTCGAGCGCCTCAACCGCGAGATCAACGCGCTGCTCGACCAGCCCGAATTTGTCGCGGCGCTCGATCGCGACGGCGCGATCGCACGCCGCGAGACGCCGGAAGGCTTCGGGCGGCTGATCGCCTCGGAGGGGACGCTGTGGCGCGATATCATCACACGTGCCAGCATCACGAGCGGAGGCTGAGCGATGTCGCAGATTGCCGTGCCATGCATGCTGATCCGGGGCGGTACGTCGAAGGGCGCCTATTTCCTCGCCGAGGATCTGCCGGTTGGTACGGGCGCGCGTGACGCGTTCCTGCTCGCGGTGATGGGCTCGCCCGACAAGCGTCAGGTCGACGGGCTTGGTGGGGCTCACCCGTTGACGAGCAAGGTCGCGATCGTTTCGCGCTCGAGCGAGCCAGGCTGCGACGTGGATTTCCTGTTTGCGCAGGTCGGCATCGAGACCGCGTCGGTCGACACCACGCCGAATTGCGGCAACATCCTTGCCGGTATCGGCCCCTTCGCGCTGGCGCGGGGCCTCGTTCGAACAGAGGGCGCCAGCACGACGGTGCGGGTCCGGACGCTGAACACCGGCACCATCGCCGATCTCGCGATGCGGACCGACGCCGGTCAGGCAGGCGTCGAGGGCGATGCCCGCATCGATGGGGTGCCCGGAACCTCCGCACCCATCGACATCAGCTTCCTCGGCACGGAAGGCTCCGTCTGTGGCGCGCTGTTGCCGACGGGAAATCCGGTCGACATCATCGACGGTGTCGAATGTACCCTGATCGATAACGGCATGCCGGTCATCGTTCTCCGGGCGGTCGATGTTGGACGCACGGGCCACGAAACCCGCGAAGCGCTGCAAGAGGATACGGAGCTGAAGCAGCGCATCGAGCGCATACGCCTCGCGGCCGGACCTCTGATGAATCTCGGCGATGTGGCAAGGATGGTGGTCCCGAAGATCGCCCTTGTCGCGCGGCCCGTTGCAGGATCGATCGCGACGCGCAGCTTCATCCCGCATGAGTGCCACGCTTCGATCGGTGTCTTTGCCGCGGTGACGGTGGCGACAGCCGCAGCCCTGCCGGGGTCGCCGGCAGCTTCGGTCGCCGCGATGCCTACCGGTCGCGAACGCGCGATTTCCGTCGAACATCCGACCGGGGAATTCACGGTGAAGCTCACCGTGGGTGGCACGCCGGAGCGCCCCGTCATCGAGCGCGCCGGCCTGCTGCGCACCGCGCGCATTCTGATGGATGGCCAGGCCTACGTGCCACCGCATGCGCTCGCGCGCAGCGGCGACGAAGCACGTCGCGCCCCCGAATAGGACCGAGAAGAGAGGACTACAGCTCAATGGCGAGCCTGCAGAAGACGGGTCTGGTGATCACCGCCCACCCCGGCGATTTCGTCTGGCGTGCGGGCGGCGCCATCGCCTTGCATGCGAAGCAGGGCATGCGCCTGAAGATCCTGTGCCTGGCCTATGGCGAGCGCGGCGAAAGCCAGTTCGCCTGGAAGCAGGCGGGTGTGCGGGTGGAGGACGTCAAGGCGCAGCGTCGCGACGAAGCCGAGCGCGCCGCCGCGGTCCTCGGGGCCGAGATCGAATTCATGGATGCCGGCGACTATCCGCTGCGCACGACAGGGCCGATGCTCGACCGGGCGATCGACCTCTTCCATGAGCTCAATCCCAGCTTCGTGCTGACCCACGCGCTCGAAGACCCCTACAATGTCGACCATCCCGAAGCAGCACGCTTCGCGCAGGAAGCGCGGATCATCGCGCAGGCCGCCGGCCATAAGCCGGACCCCGCACGCCCCTATGCCGCACCTCCTGTCTTCCTGTTCGAGCCTCACCAGCCCGAACAGTGCAATTTCAAACCGAACCTGATCCTCAACATCGACGACGTCTGGGAGACGAAGCGCAAGGCCTTCGAAATCCTGGCCGCGCAGAAGCATCTCTGGGAGTATTACACCCGAGTGGCGCTCAACCGCGGCATGCAGGGTGGGCGCAACTCCGGCAAGGCGATGACTTACGGTGAGGCCTACCAGCGCCTGTTCCCCGAAGCCCTGGAGTCCCTGGCATGACCGGCGTCGTCGTCCGCACGAAGAAACGGGCTGCAAGCGCCGATATGGCGGCATTCCAGGAACTTGGCGTCTCGACCACCCATGAGGCCATGGGCCGGACGGGCCTGATGAAGCCCTATATGCGCCCGATCTATGCCGGCGCCTCGATCGCCGGTGGGGCCGTCACCGTCCTCGCCCAACCCGGCGACAACTGGATGATCCATGTCGCGATCGAGCAGGTCATGCCCGGCGACATACTTGTGGTCGCCTGCACGGCAGACAACACTGACGGCATGTTCGGCGACCTTCTCGCGACCTCTCTCAGGGCGCGCGGCGGCATCGGCCTCGTCATCGATGCCGGGGTGCGTGATGTGCGCATCCTGACGGAGATGGGGTTCCCGGTGTGGTCGCGCGCGATCTCGGCCAAGGGGACCGTCAAGGCGACGCTCGGATCGGTGAACGTGCCGGTGGTCTGTGCCGGTGCGATGATCAATCCTGGCGACGTGATCGTCGCCGACGATGATGGCGTGGTGGTGGTTCCACGGCTCGAAGCGGAGAGGGTTGCCGCCGCGGCGCGGGCGCGGGAAGCGAATGAAGATGAGAAGCGCCGCCGGCTCTCCGCCGGCGAGCTCGGGCTCGATATGTATGGAATGCGCGATGGGCTCGCGAAAGCCGGGCTCGTCTATCGCGACGACAACTAAAAGGCGGCTCGGAAACAAGAGCCAGACCCAGGGAGGGGTATCACGATGACATTCCGCAGGACGGTTCTGAAGGCCTTCATGGCAGGTGCGCTCGCGGCGACACTGGGCTCCACGGCGCAGGCCCAGGAGGTGGTCAAGGTCGGGCTGATCCTGCCGATGACTGGCCCCTTCGCATCGACGGGACGCCAGATCGAAGCGGCCGTGAAGCTCTTCCTGGCTCAGAACGGCGCGACGCATGGCGGAAAGCGCCTGGAGGTCATTCTCAAGGACGATACCGGCAACGCCGATGCGACGCGCCGGATCGCACAGGAACTCGTGGTCAACGACAAGGTGGCGGTTCTGGCTGGCTTCGGCCTGACGCCGCTCGCCATGGCGACGGCCCCGATCGCGACCCAGGCCAAGATCCCGCAGATCGTGATGGCGGCTGCGACGGCATCGATCACCGAGGCCTCGCCCTTCATCGTGCGCACCTCGTTCACCCTGCCGCAGGCGTCCGAGCCGATGGCGGACTGGGCCTGGTCTAACGGCATCAAGCGCGTCTTTACCGTCGTGACCGATTACGGCCCCGGGATCGACGCCGAGACCTCCTTTGCCAACAAATTCAAGGCCGCCGGCCGCACGGTCGAAAGCGTGCGCGTGCCGTTGCGCAACCCGGATTTCGCGCCGTTCCTGCAACGCGTCTCCGAGGCAAAGCCCGATGCCCTGTTCGTGTTCGTTCCGTCGGGCATTGGCGCACAGTTCATGAAGCAGTTCGTCGAGCGCGGCCTCGACAAGGCCGGCGTCAAGCTGATCGGCCCAGGCGACGTGGTCGATGACGATATCCTCAACGGCATGGGGGACGTCGCGATCGGCGCCATCACCACGCATCATTATTCGGCCAAGCACGACAGTGCAGCCAACCAGGCCTTCGTGAAGGCGTTCGAGGCCGCCAATCCAGGCGTGCGTCCGAACTTCATGGCCGTCGGCGGATATGACGGCATGCGGTTGATCGCCGAGGCGCTCAAGGCGACAAATGGCGACGCCAGCGGCGAAAAGCTCATCGCGGCGATGAAGGGCGCGTCCTGGGAGAGCCCGCGCGGACCGATCACGATCGATCCGGCGACGCGCGACATCATCCAGAACATCTATGTCCGCCGCACCGAGAAGGTCGGTTCCGACCTGTTCAACGTCGAGTTTGCCACGATCCCGCAGGTCAAGGATCCCGTGAAGGCGCGCAAATAGGCGGTCTGACGCGGCCGGACCGACGCCATGCTCACCATCCTGTTCGATGGCATCGCTTATGGGATGGTGCTGTTCGTCCTCGCTTGCGGGCTTTCCGTGACGATGGGATTGATGAATTTCGTCAATCTCGCCCATGGCGCCTTCGCCATGCTCGGCGGCTATGTGACCGTGCTGCTGATGCAGCGGCTGGGCCTGCCGTTCCTGGCTTCACTTCCGGCCGCCTTCCTTGCCGCTGCGCTGGCGGGGATCGTGCTCGAGCGGCTCGTCTATCGACCGATGTATGCCAAGAGCCATCTCGATCAGGTGATGTTCTCGATCGGTCTCGTCTTCATGGCGGTTGCGGGCACCGACTGGCTGCTCGGCTCGAGCCAGCAGATCATCCAGCTGCCGCCCTGGCTTCAGGGGCGTTTCTACGTGCTCGGTATCGGCATCGGCTATTACCGTCTGTTCGTGATCGGGATCTGCGGGCTGCTTGCGGTCTCCCTGCAATGGGGCTTTGCAAAAACACGTTTCGGCAGCCGGCTGCGGGCCGCCGTGGACGATGCCCGCGTCGCGCGTGGCCTGGGCATTCCTGTGAACCGGTTGTTCGCCCTGACCTTTGCGCTCGGTTCCGGACTGGCGGGGCTCGGCGGCGCGCTCGGGATCGAGCTCATGGGGCTCGATCCGACCTTCCCGCTGAAATTCATGATCTACTTCCTGATCGTCGTCACGGTCGGCGGCACCTCGACGATCACCGGCCCCTTCCTCGCGGCCATGCTGCTCGGCGTTGCCGATGTGATGGGCAAATATCTGGTCCCGCAGGCCGGAGCCTTCATCATCTACGCGCTGATGGTCATCCTGCTGCTGCTTCGCCCCGAGGGCCTGTTCGCGAGGGCTCGCACATGAGCGGGACGGTTCTCGAACAGCGCGTCAGGCACTCGCTGCACCGCGCCCGGCGCTGGCACCCAGGCGAACTGGCATTCTGGCTCTTCGCCGCAGCGTCCTTCGTGCTGTTTCCAACGCGCTTTCTGATCCTCAACGAGATCGCGATCCTTGCCCTGTTCGCCCTCTCGCTCGATCTGATCCTCGGCTATGCCGGGATCGTATCGCTGGGGCACGCCGCCTTCCTGGGGATGGGGGCTTATTCGGCCGGGCTGTTGGCCAAGTATGTCACGGCCGATCCACTGGCCGGCCTGGCATTCGGCATGGCGACATCCGCGCTGCTCGGGCTGCTCACCAGTCCGCTCGTCCTGCGCGGCACGGATCTGACCCGCCTCATGATCACGCTCGGCGTGGCATTGATCCTCTACGAGGTTGCAAACTCGCTGGCATGGCTCACCGGTGGCGCCGACGGCCTGCAGGGCATCACGATGGCGCCGGTCATCGGGACGTTCGATTTCGATATCTTCGGCCGCACGGCCTACCTCTATTCGCTGTCGGTGCTGTTCATCCTGTTCCTGATCGCGCGGCGCATCGTGAATTCGCCGTTCGGCTTGTCCCTTCGCGGCATCCGCGACAATCAACTGCGCGCCGCCGCATCCGGCGTGCCTGTCCCTTGGCGCCTTGCGGCCATCTATGCCTTGTCGGCGGCCTATGCCGGGGCTGCGGGCGCATTGCTCGCCCAAACCACGCAATTCGTCTCCCTGGACGTGTTCGACTTCCACCGTTCAGCCGACCTGATGCTGGTGCTGATCATCGGCGGGGCCGGCTATCTCTATGGCGGCCTGATCGGTGCGATCGCGTTTAAGTTCCTGCAGGACGCCATCGCGACCTTCACCCCGCAATACTGGATGTTCTGGATCGGGCTTTTCCTCGTCCTCTTCGTCCTTGGTGGTCGTGAACTGATCCATGGCGCGATCAAGGCGCTGGCCGCGCGGTTTCCGAAACGTGGGGCCTCGTCGTGAGCGCCGTCCTGCAGACCTTCGATCTCGTCAAGACCTTCGGCGGCATCACTGCGACCGACGACGTGACGTTCTCGCTGGAAAAGGGCGCGCGCCACGCGCTGATCGGCCCGAACGGCGCGGGCAAGACGACCTTCGTCAATCTGCTCACAGGGGTTCTGCGGCCGACATCGGGGCGTGTGAGCCTGATGGGGCAGGACATTACCGGCCTGTCGCGAGAGGCGCGGGTCAAGCGCGGTGTCGCCCGAACCTTCCAGATCAATCAGCTCTTCGGCACAATGACGCCGCTCGAGATGATCTCTCTCGTCACCGCAGAGCGGCTCGGCCGGGGCATGCGGCTTTTCCAAAGGCTCGACGCCGATGACGAGGCCATCGCCGAGACGGCCGATATCCTCGCCCGCTTCAAGCTCGAGGACATCATGGATCAGCGCATCGCGACATTGCCCTATGGCAAGCAGCGCCAGATCGAGATCGCCGCGGCCTTTGCGGCCAGGCCGAGCGTGCTCCTGCTCGACGAGCCCGCCGCCGGCGTTCCCGAAGCCGAGAGGCGCGAATTGCTGGAGACGGTCGCAGCATTGCCGGACGATGTCTCGGTGCTGCTGATCGAACACGACATGGACATCATCTTCCGGTTCGCGACCCGGATCACCGTTCTCGTCAATGGCCGCGTGCTGACGGAAGGCGAACCTGCGGTGGTCGCGCGCGACCCCGCCGTCAAGCAGGCCTATCTCGGCGAGGCCGCCCATGTCTGAGCTCCTGCGGATCGAAGGCCTGAACGCCGGCTACGGCGACGCTCTCGTTCTGTTCGATGTCGCGCTCTCGCTCGACGAGGGGCGCTCGCTCGCCTTGCTGGGCCGCAACGGCGTCGGCAAGACGACGCTGGTCAACACGATCATCGGCGTGACGCGTCGGCGAGCCGGGCGGATCACGCTTGCCGATGTCGACATCTCCACGGCTACGCCCGAGCAGCGTGCCCATGCCGGCATCGGCTGGGTGCCGCAGGAGCGCAACATCTTCAAGTCGCTGACCGTTGTCGAGAACCTGACTGCGGTTGCGCGCCCCGGCCCATGGACGACGGAACGCGTCTTCCGGATGTTTCCGCGCCTCGCCGAACGCAAGAGCAATCTTGGCAACCAGCTCTCCGGCGGCGAACAGCAGATGCTGGCCATTGGCCGCGCCCTGATGCTCAATCCCAGGCTGCTGCTTCTGGACGAACCGACCGAGGGGCTGGCGCCGATCATCGTCGAGGAACTGCTCGCGGCATTGAAGACGCTGTTCCGGGACGAAGGGCTGGCAGCCATCGTCATCGAACAGCATGCCAGGACAATTCTGGAGCTGACCGACACCGCGATCGTGCTGGAGCGCGGTCGTGTCGTGCTTGCCGACGACAGTGCCGCGCTGCTGCGCGAACCGGCGCGGCTGGAGCGCCATCTCGGCCTCAGCGCCGCTGCCTAGAAGACCATGATCAGGGAAGGAAACCGCATGCCCCTCCGACACAAGCCGCCGTTCCGAGCCGATATGGTTGGAAGCCTGTTGCGCAGCGCACGCGTCAAGGACGCGCGCGCCAAGCTCGTGACCGGCGAAATCTCCGCCGCCGATCTGACGGCGATCGAGGATGCCGAGATCAGGGCGCTGGTGAAGAAGCAGGAGGAGGTGGGGCTCCAGGCGGTCACGGACGGCGAGTTCCGCCGCGCCTTCTGGCATTTCGATTTCCTGGAGAATCTCTCCGGCGTGCAGGGATACGACTCGGATTCAGGCATCCAGTTCAAGGGCGTCGCGACCAAGGCCCGCGGCCTTCGCGTGACCGGCAAACTCGATTTCCCCGACGACCACCCGCATCTCGCCCATTTCAGGTTTCTTGCCTCCGTCACCGATCGCGTGCCGAAAATGACGATCCCGAGCCCGAGCATGCTGCACTATCGCGGCGGCCGGAAAGCCGTCGATATCTCCGCCTATTTCAGGATGGAGGATTACTACACCGATCTCGGCAAGGCCTACGCCAAGGCGGTGAAGGCCTTTTACGACGCCGGCTGCCGCTACCTGCAGCTCGACGATACCAGCCTCTCCTATTTCTGCGATCCCGAGCAGCGCCAGATGCTGGTCGATCGTGGCGATGACCCCGACAAGCTGATCCATATCTATCGCGACGTCATCAACACGGCGACGGCGGCCAAGCCGGCGGACATGACGATCACCACTCATACCTGCCGCGGCAACTTCAAATCGACCTTCATCGCCTCCGGCGGCTATGAGCCCGTCGCCGACATGGTCTTCAACCAGATCAATGTCGACGGCTATTTCATGGAATGGGACGATGACCGCTCCGGCGGCTTCGAGCCGCTGCGCTTCCTGCCGAAGGGCAAGCAGGTCGTGCTGGGCCTCGTCACCTCGAAGTTCGGCAGCGTCGAGAGCAAGGACAACCTGAAGCGGCGGATCGAGCAGGCCTCGGCCTTCGCGCCCCTGGATCAGCTCTGCCTCTCGCCCCAATGCGGCTTCGCCTCCACCGAAGAGGGCAATGTGCTGGCGGAGGACGAGCAATGGGCCAAGCTGGCGCGCATCGTCGAGGTGGCGCAGGAGGTGTGGGGATGAGCCAGGAACCCTGTTTCGATATCGCTCATCTCGCCCATGTCGAGCTGTTCACGAACAAGCCGGAGGCCAGCCTCGACTTCTTCGTCAATATCCTCGGGCTGACCGAGAGCGGACGGGAGGGCGACAGCGTCTATCTGCGCGCCTGGGACGACTATGAGTTCCACACGCTGAAACTCACGGCCTCGACCACGACGGGGGTCGGCCATATCGGCTATCGGGCGACAAGCGAGACTGGCCTGATGCGCCGGGTCAACGCGATCGAGGCCATGGGGGCCGGCATCGGCTGGAACGACGGCGATCTCGGCCATGGCAAGGCCTACCGGTTCCGCGATCCCGACAATCATGTGTTCGAGATCTATTTCGACACCCAAAAATACGCGGCGCCGCCGCACGAACGGCCTGCGCTGAAGAACCAGGCGCAACGCAATCACGGTCGCGGCTGTGCTGTACGCCGTCTCGACCATCTCAATCTGCTGGCGCAGGACGTCGCGGTGATCCGCGATTTCATGCCGAAGGCCCTGGGCAGCCGCATCACGGAACAGATCGTGCTCGATTCCGGCGAGGTTGGCGGCTGCTGGTTCACCGTCAACAACAAGAGCTACGACATCGCCTATACGCGCGACCACACCGCGGCTCTCGGGCGCTTCCACCACCTCACCTATGCGGCCGACCAGCGCGAACACATTCTCGAAGCCGCCGACATCTTTCTCGAGAACGGCATTCACATCGAGACCGGGCCCCATAAGCACGCGGTTCAGCAGACCTTTTTTCTCTATGTCTACGAGCCCGCCGGCAATCGCATCGAGATCGCCAATGCCGGCGCACGCCTCATTCTCGATCCGGACTGGCAGACGGTGACGTGGACCGAAACCGAGCGGAAGAAGGGGCAGGCGTGGGGGCTGAAGACGATCGAGAGCTTCCACACGCACGGTACCCCGCCGGCCGCCGGATGAGCGGAGAAGGCGGCCGCGAGAGTTCGATCACCCGCTGGCGGCCCGAGCCCCGTCGCGCCCCGAAACGGAGGGCGGTCAGGCCCGGCGTAGTGCCGCAAATTCAGTCGGCTTGCCGGTCTTCGCTGATGCCGCGACGCCAATAGCTGACGATCAGATGATGATCGCGCTCGGGCCGCAGACGCTTGCGGGCGGCCATGCGAAGGGCCTTGAAGCCGGCATGTTCGAGCGCGGCCCAGAGATAGACGGTCGCCTCGTCCGAAGGCCACAGGACAGCGTCAAAGGCGTCCTGGAGCAGTGTCGTGGTGCCGGCCTCGGCGCCCTGGCGATGCAGCCAGCGAATCTCCACACCGGCGGGGCAGACCAGGGCCTGCTCTTCACCGGCATCGGTGACTTCGATGAAAGCGAGGCCCCGTGCCGTTAGTGGCAGGTGGGCGAGCATGCGACCGATCGCAGGCAGCGCGGTCTCGTCGCCCATGAACAGATACCAGTCGGCCTCGCGCAAGCCACGTCCGCCGGGGCCTGCCATGCCGATGCGATCGCCCGGCCGGGCCCGCGCCGCGAAGGCTGCGCCGGGACCGGCATCCTCGTGCAGCACGAAATCGAGCGCGACCGTTCCCGCGACCGTATCGATCTCTCGGATCGTGTATTTGCGCACCGCCGGCGCCTTGTTTGCTTCCGGCAGACGCAAGATCCCATCCTCTCCGAATGTCGGCCATTCCGGCTCGGCCAGATCAGGCGGCGGCAGGAACAACCTGACATGCAGTGCCTCCAGGCTGTCGAACCTGGCAAGGTCGTCGCCCTGGAAGCTGATCCGGCGCATATGCGGCGAGATATCCCGAACGCCAGTCACAGTCAGGATGCGAAAACTCGATGGGATCGCCACGCCGCTGCCCGCTCCCGTCCAGGCGATCAGGGGAACGGCCTCGCCGCGCGGCGCAAACTCGATGACATGGCTCGCGATCGCCTGTTTGGCGCCCTGCAGGCTCGCCAAATCGGGGGCCTCGGCGCGCACGACGAGATGCCCGTCGCTGGACTGCAGCCGGCCGCGATAGCTGCCCAGCGCAATGATCGTCGCGCCCTCCTCCTGTGTGATCTCAGCCCCATGCTCGACGAGATGTTCGCAGAGCGGAGCGATGACGGCGTCCGGATCGGCCAGAGCGATCCGCGCGTGGGCAACGAGAGCGGTCATGGCAGGGTAACCTCGCGGGCAGCGGCGGGGGAGGCGGGATTTGCAGCGAAATTCATGGCTTTGCCGGCGGGCTTGCCAAGTCTTGCGGCTTTCCGCTTTGCGGCTCGAGCCAGAACGTTCCCTGTAGCGGGATCGCCGAGAAGCGCCGGGAGATCTCGTCCAGAGTCGCCTGCGGGTCGATATCGGCGAACAGCTGCGGATGGAACCACTTCGCCATCGCCTCGATCGCCGCGATATGGGTGGGGGTGTCGTTGAACAGATGCCAGAGACCATAGGCCTGGCCGTTCCTCACCGCCGTCAATGCCTTGAGGCCGGGACGAGCGAGCTGGGCTGCAAGGCTGCGCGACGCGACCTCGGCGGGAACGCCCAGACCCAGCACCAGCCCGCCGCTCTTTGCGAGATGGGTGCCGCCTGTCGCGATATAGATCGCCGGGTCAACAGCGAGAACCTGCTCGAGGCTGATCTGGCCTGTCGCTCCCGGCAGCAACGCTGCCGCGATATTTCTTCCGCCCGCGGCCGTGATGTAGTCGTCGAAGGTACCCTTTCCCGGCGAGAAGCAGCATTCGGCGCTTCCGGCATGCGCATGCATGAAGACGGACGGTCGCTCAACCGGACCAAGCCGCTGGGCGATGCGCTGTCTCCGGTCTTGGTAGAAGGTGACGAACTCTTCGGCCGCAGCCTCCCTGCCGATCGCCTTGCCGAGGATGCGCAGGCTGGGCATCGTGTCGCGGAACGGCTGCAGGAAGAAATCCACCACGATCACCGGGATGCCCGCCGCCTCGAATTTCGCGACGAGATCGCCAGGGCCGCGGCGCGTGCCGGCGATCGACAGGCTCAGAACGACCAGGTCCGGGTCAAGTTCGACCGCCTTCTCGAAGGAAAACCCGTCTGCGGTGCTGTCTCCGACAGTCGGCAGCGTCTCGATCGCGGGGAACCGCGCGCGGTACAGCGCATAGGCCTCGCCCATCTGGCGCTGGAAGTCATTGCCCCAGCCGACAAGCAGGCTGATCGGGTCGGGATGAATGAGCCCCAGCGCATTGAGCTGGCGACCCTGCCCCAGCACGATGCGCTTGGCCGGGCCCGGCAAGGTCACCGTGCGACCGAGCACATCCGTCACCGTCACGGGAGCGGCCGGGGCCGGGCCGGCCGCCGTCAACGCAAACAGCGTCAGCACGAGGCCCAGAACCCACGCAAATGGCCGCAGCTCGCGCGACGAGATCGGTACCTGGCTCATGCCGTCGTCTCCCGGCCGGCGGTGCCGGCGATCGCGAACGAAACCGCCCTGGCCAGCATCGCGGGGATGACCGAGATGTGGTTCTCGCCGTCGAAGATCACATGCTCCACCGCGACGCGGTGCGACGAGGCCAGGCGCAGTGCCATTTCGGCAGCATTGTCAAGCATGCGCGCCATATGCAGGCGTTGAGCGCGTTCCGGAGAGGTGCGCGCGTCGCGTGCCTGCTCGCTGCCTCCAGCTGTGATCAGCAGCCGCGGCAGGGGCCCATCGCGGCGGCGCGCGACAAAACTGGCCTCGCTGACCTCGATCGCGCGATCGTTCCACCAGATCGAAGGGCTGCCGGCGACATAGGACCTGAACTGCTCAGGCCGCGTGAACAGCGCATGCAGTGCAAACAAGCCACCAAAGGAATGCCCCACCAGGGCCTGGCGGCTGGGATCGATGGCGGCGAGCGCTGCGACCGCCGGCTTTACGCTCTCCTCGATGAAGTCGAGGAACCGGTCCGCGCCGCCCTCGTTCGGCAGGAGATCGCCTTGCCGGCGCGCACCATCGAACGGAGCGTCGATGGGGTAACCGATGCCCACGATGGTCGCCGGGTCGACCCCTGTCACATCCTGCCGCCGACCCTGGAGCTGTGCCGTCTCGACGGCCGTGGCAAAGAGAGCATTGCCGTCGACCAGATAGATCACCGGAAACCCGGCCGCCGGTGCCGGACCCGGCGGGATCGCGATCAGCAGCCGATAGATCTCGCCATGGCCTGCCACGATGTCCAGCTGACGCGCCTGCGCCAGAGTCGCGGGCTCCGCTGACGGGAGCTCGGGGCCGGCTGTGTTGCGAAATCTCGTGGCGTCCATGCCGTCGCGGCTCACCATTTGTAGGACAGGGTCGCAAGCACCGTTCGGCGAAGGCCGAACGAGCACTGGGTCAGCGCGTAGCAACCCGCGACATAGTCCTTGTCGAGCAGGTTCTGGGCATTGACCTGAACCTTCCAGCCCTTCAGCGCCTGGGCCCGGACACCGAAATCATAGCTGATGGCCGCATCGAGCAGGGTGTAGTCCGGCGTCTTGAAGGTGTTGCCGGGATCACCTGCGCCCTCGCCGACATAACGCACGCCGCCGCCCAGGGCGAAGCCCGCAAACAGGCCCGTCTTGAAGGTGTAGTGGCCCCAGAGTGAAGCCATGTTGCGGGGGACCACCGTCGGCCTCTTGCCGAGGTCGACGCCGGTGCTCTTCGTCACCTCGGCGTCGGTATAGGCATAGGCCGCGATCAGCTCGAGACTGTCGAACAGCTTCGCCCGACCCTCGACCTCGAAACCACGCGCCCGTACCTCGCCCGTCTGGATCTGGAAGCCCGCATTGGCGGGGTCGGCCGTCGGCACATTGCTCTGGGTCAGTTGATACACGGCTGCCTGGATGAAGGCGTCGTAGCCGGGCGGCGCGTATTTCAGGCCGACCTCATACTGCTCGCCATCGGTCGGTTTGAAGGGCGAGCCGCCAAAGGTCGTGCCCGCAACCGGTTCGAACGAGGTCGAATAGCTCGCATAGGGCGCCAGGCCATTGTCGAAATTGTACATCAATGCGGCGCGGCCTGTCGTGGCGTCGTCGTCCTGCTTCGTCAGTGCGCCATTGGTGAGGGCGCGCGTGCGGCTTCTGGCGTTGTCGAAGCGCCCGCCGATGAGGAGCGAGAGCCGGTCGAGCTTGATCTGGTCCTGGAGATAGACGCCGAACTGCGTCGTTTCCTGCGTGGTGCCGGGCAGGGCCGGTGTTGCAAAGGGCGTGCGGCCATAGACCGGGTTGACCCAATCGAGGGTCTGGACGGTGCCACCCGCGCCGGTGAAGGCGGTGCCGTCCATCCAGTAGCCGTCGACGCCGAGCAGGACCTTGTGAGTCAGCGGACCGGTGCGGAAATCGGCCTGGAGCTGGTTGTCGATGCCGAAGGTCCGGGCCTTCTCGTTCGACGCCGTCACGCGGCGCATGAGCGTGCGCTGGTCGGCGGCCAGGCTTGCCACGGCGACAGTCCTGAAGCGCGACTCGAGGTCGGTGAACCGCAGATTCTGGCGGAAGCTGAAGACATCGTTGAAGCGGTGCTCGAGCGCGTAACCTGCTGCGATCTGGTTTCGGCTATAGCCCTCATAGGCGGGCTCGCCGGGGAAGAACTTGCTGGGGATCCGGCCGTAGCGGTTAGGCAATGCGCTGCCGACTGCCGGGATGAAGCCGTAGAAGCCGGTTTCCGGGTCGCGCTGGAAGGAGGTGAGGATGGTCAGGCTCGTCGCAGCGCTTGGCTGGAAGGTCAGCGATGGCGCGATAAAGACCCGCTCCTCCTTGGTGAAATCGACCTGCGTATCTGCGGCCCTGCCGAGCCCGACGATCCGGTAGAGGACCGTCTTGTCCGGGTTCACCGGCCCGCCGATGTCGAAGGCGAGCTGGCGGCGCTGATGCGAGCCGATCTGAGCCTGGATCTCGCCAAAGGCTTGATCCGTCGGGCGCTTGCTGACCAGATTCACTAGGCCGCCCGGCTTGACCTGCCCGAAGATCACGGAAGCCGGACCGCGCAGCACCTCGATCCGCTCCAGCCCGTAGGTTTCCATGGCCGGGACGAGGAAATTGACGCCGCGTTGGACACGCAGGCCGTCCTGGAAATTGACGAAGCCTGCATTCGAACCGCTACCGCCAAAGCCTCGGATGAAGGTGCTGTCGTAGCGACCCGAGGACAGGCGCGTCTCCGCCAGGACGCCGGCGGAATAGCGAAGCGCCTGGCCGACGCTCTGCGCGGCCTGATCGTCGATCTGGGCGCGCGGGATGACCGTGATCGATTGCGGCGTCTCGATCAGGGGAGTGTCGGTCTTGGTGCCGCTGGCGCTGCGCCGCGCGATATAGCCGTCGACCGGCCCATTCGCCTTCTCCGTCGCGCCTTGAACTTCGATCGTGTCGAGCGACACGGTGGGAGATTCGCTTTGAGCGAGGGCTGGACCAGCGAGCGCGACCGGAAGAACACTGAGAGCGACGCTGGCGAGCGCCACGGTCCTGGCACGACGCCAGAAGCATACAGGAGCGCCTGCTGCTCGGATCGACCAAGATCCATCCTTGTTCGAGTTGCATGTGTTCATGATCGAGATGCCCCGCCGTATTGCGGGTTTCTTCTCGACCAGCACAACAATCGGGGCAATCGGATCGACTTTGGCTGCCCGCAGTATTTCTTTCGAATGAGTTTCGAAGCCTTCCAATCGGTTGCCAGAATTTCAGCAGAGCGGCGTCAACGCAAGGTGCTGGGCAGAATGCCGAAGCGCTTCCGGAAAATCCCCGAGAAATGCGCAGGGTTGTATCCGACGTGGTAGGCCGCCTCGGCGACGCTCTTCTCGCCGCTGCGGATCAGGTCGTAGGCCTGTTGCAGGCGATGGGCCTGGAGATAGTCGAAAACGCTCGCTCCGTAGAGCTGACGAAATCCAGCCGTCAGCTTGGTGACATTGAGGCCGGTATTCCTGGCGAGTTCCCCCAGTGTCGGGGGATTGCGGGCCGATTGAAGAAGCAGAGCGTGCGCCGCACGCAGTTGCTCGATCGTTCGCGGCGACAGCCGCGCGGCTCGCTGCGGCCGCTCGTTGACGATCTGGTCCACAACTGTGGCCGCGAGTTCGAGCGCCTTCCCGGCCATGTAGAGATTGCGCATCGCGCCTTCGATCCGGCACTCCGCCATCTGCAGCGCGATCCCGCGCAGATCGGCGCCGGCAGCGCGCGCCCATAGTCCCGGGCCGATCCCGCTGCCCTGCATCTGTCCCATCAGACCTGAGAAGCTGGCGCCGAGTTCGTCCTGCGCGAAGTCGGCATCGAGCTGCACGATCGCGCAGCGCACGCCCTCGCCCGACAGGCAGGTCCGTTTCTGGACATGATCGCCGTCATTGGCGGCGACCAGCAGCATCGGGCTGTTGATGGTCAGAGGCGGCCTGTCGTCGAGCTCATAGGACTGATGTCCCTGCAGCATGACGACGACCTTGAGCCCCCGCTTCATCGGCCCGACGACCTGTTCGCCCCGCCCGTGCCGAAACGTTCCGGCGGACACCTTCAGCCGCTTCGAGAACAACTGCATCGAAGCCGACGACCGATCCTGATCGAGCCTATCGTCCATTCCTGCCCCATGGCATCCGTACCCTGGGATCCGTCATAGACGAGAAACGTAAATCTCTTCAATATCAATAGTTTGTAAGAATTCTAATGATCCTGGACTTACACGCGGTCTGCCGTTCGGGCGGCCGTGGCAGCGTAGATGTCGAGCGCGACGAGGCGCGCCGCTGACGTCCGGCGAAGGTCCCCTTGCCAGGACGCGTCCGGGCGCCCGATCCGATCTGCCCGCTGGTGTCGTCGGGAGCATGAACCCTTTTGCGACCGACGACGCTCAGCGCGGACCCGTTCAATCCGGGCGGGTTACCTCGAGTGGGCCGTTTGATTGCGCTGCCAAGGTGCAGATCATGCGCGCGACCTCCCATGATTTCTCGAAGGCGGGAACAGGCAGGAACTCGAAGCGCGAGTGGAAGTTGTACGCGCCCGTGAAGAAGTTGGGGGTCGGCAATCCCTTGGCCGAGAGCGCTGCGCCGTCTGTTCCGCCGCGCATCGGGATCAGCTTCGGCTCGATCTGCAGTGCCTTCAGCGCCGCAAAGAGCAGGTCGACCGAGCGGCGGTCATCGCCCAGGCTGTCATGGATGTTGCTGTAGGTATCGGTCACCTGGCAGTCGACACGGCCTTTGGGATATTGCGCGGCAATCAGGTCGGCAACCTTGCGGATGCGCCGTTTGCGCCGCTCGAACTGCTCCCTGTCGAAGTCGCGGATCAAGACGCGCAGGCGCGCCTCGCTGGCATTGGCGACGATGTCGTTGAACCAGAAATAGCCTTCGCGGCCCTCGGTGTGCTCGGGCGTTTCCGCGCGGTCGAACTGGCTGATGAAGTCGAGCGCCATCAGCAGCGGGTTCACGAGGATGTCCTTCGCCGACATCGGGTGGGCGGTAACGCCAGTGAAGACGATCTCGCCTGCAGCGGCGTTGAAATTCTCGATCACGACCTCGCCAAGTTCGCAGCAATCGATCGTATAGGCGAAATCGCAGTCGAAGCGGGCGAGGTCGAGTGCCTTCGCGCCGCGCAGGCCAATCTCCTCGTCAGGAACGAAGGCGACCAGGATGTCGCCATGCTGGCTCCCGGCGCCGAGCTGCTCGAGCAGCGTCATGATTACGGCAATCGCGGCCTTGTTGTCGGCTCCGAGCACACTCGTTCCGTCACCGACGATGATGTCCTGCCCGACCCAGGAGCGGATCTCGGGATGCTCCGCCACGCGCAGCCAGACGTCCCTTTCCGGGTTCAGGCAAAGATCCTCGCCCTCGAAGCGCAGGATGCGCGGGCGGATCGTCGGCGAGAGGCCGGTGTCGATCGTGTCGAGATGCGCGATGAAGCCGATCCTCGGCGCGCCCGGCCTCGTGCCCGGCTTCATGGCGGTGACGGTGGCGTGGTCGTCAAGCACGACCCTTTCAAGTCCAAGTGCGCGCAGCTCTTCTGCAAGCAATGCGGCGAGCCGCTGCTGGCCCGGAGTGGTCGGCAGCGTCGTCGCTGTGGCGTCGCTCTGACTCTCAACCGCCAGATAGCGGAAGAATCGTTCGACCAGTTGCTCGCGAATGCTCATTCCTGCTCCATTGGACTCTTCGAGGCTCTGATGCCGTGTCAGGCGGTATGTCGGCGTTTCCGTTCCCCGAAAGCAACCGGCGCGATCGCGGCCGGCCATTGGCTGCTCCCGCTGCGACGAACCTAGCGCAATGGCGGCTGCCGGACAGGGGCGGCCCGGCTGGTCTCCCCTTCGTGTGCCGCAATCCGGGTGGTGTGGCGGGGCGTCGCGATTGTGCACCGAACCGGGACGAGCAGGCCCCGACGCGCCAGCAACGGTCCTCGCAACTGCCGCCCTCTTCAAGGCCCGACCAGGAGGCACAGGCCATCGTTGGTCTGCCATGGCCCAGTCTGGCCGCCCTCGATTCAGGCGCCATACCGGAACCCCCGGGAGGGGCTCTTCGATCTGGGTCTTCAGAATGGGGAGGCATCGCGACGGAAAGCGCCGCGAGCGATGCCGTGGGTTTGACGGTTTGCTGCGTTGCTGTATACAGGTAGATAGCTATAAGCTTCCAGAGGGAAGAGGGGGATTGATATGGCGTTTCACGTGCTCCGCATGGCCTTGTCCGCGGCCGTTCTGCTTGCCGCTGCGCCGGGCGCACAGGCTGGCCCGGTCCTCGACAAGATCAAGCAGGACGGAAAGTTCGTCTGCCTGGTCAATCCGAATTCACCCGGCTTCTCCGTCCCCGACAGCCAGGGCGCATTCCGCGGCTTCAATGTCGATTTCTGCCGCATGGCGGCGGCTGCGATCTTCGGCGATGGGGCCAAGGCCGAGCTGCGCGGCATCGGGTTCTCCGACAGCCTGAAGGCGATCATCAGCGGCAGCGCACATATTGCCTCGCGCGGCATCACCGCGACCGGCACCCGCGACGCCGATCCCGGCGTGTCCTTCGTGACGACCACCTTCTATGACGGGCAGGGCTTCATGGTGCCGAAAAGCCTCGGCATGACGAAGCTCGCTGACCTGTCCGGCGCGACCGTCTGTGCCGAAGAAGGCTCGACGACGCTGCTTTATCTCGCCGACTGGTTCGGCACCGCGAAGCTGCCCTACAAGGTCGAGAACATCGCCGACAAGACCGCACGCCTGCAGGCATTCTTCTCCGGAAAATGCGATGCGGTGGCGAGCTCGGTATCGGCCCTGGCCGCCGATCGTCTGCTGGCACCGAAGCCGGACGATTACGTGATCGTTCCCCAACGTTCAGCCACCGAGCCGCTCGCCCTTGTGTCGCGCCCGGATACGGAGCTGGAGAAGACGCTGTTCTGGGGCGTCCAGATCATGATCGCCGCCGAGGAATTCGGTGTCACCTCGCAGAATATCGATGCCAAGCTCGCCTCGCTCAAGGATCTGCCAGTCGACGAGCAACGGTTGATCTCCCCGACCGGGCCAACTGCCGACATGGCGAAGAAGCTTGGCCTGCGTCCCGACTGGAGTGCGCAGATCATCAAGCAGGTCGGCAATTACGGCGAGGTTTTCGAAAAGCATATCGGCAAGGGCTCGCCCCTCGCCATGGACCGCTCAGCGTCTCCGAACCGCCTGGCCAGGGATGGCGGACTGATCTTCGCGTTCCCCGTCCGCTAGATCATCGGACCGGATATCGTATCCAGTCCGATGATCTAACCCTTTGTCTTTGCATCGGCTTTCCCGAAAACCGCAATCCACTTTTCGGGCCGATGCTCTAGGCCGTCGTTCAACCGCAGTGCGACTGCGTGTCCTTCTTCCGGCTCGCCGACCGCTCGGCGAGCCGGAATGCGTTCCGGCACCGCCGTCGCCTGCTCTTCCGAGACGGCCGATGCCATTGTTCTGGACAGTTCCGCCTGATCTGCCTCTAGTCGGCACCGATCGGAACACTGGATCCGGCAAGGTTTGCAGGGGGCGGGCATGGAGGAAGGGCCGGTATGGGTTACGGTCCGCGGGCATGCCGGAGCCGTGGGCATGTTGCCGCTGCCGGGGCTCGTCATCCTCCGGCGGGGCGAACGGACCATCGACGCGGATCAGCAGGAGCAGGTTCTCGATGTTCTGAAGTCGAGGGGAACGACGCTCCTGGTGAGCCTCCTGGACCAGACGGAATGCGATGCCGATGACAGCGAACATCTGCAACGCGCTGCGGAGCTGCGCGGGATCCGCCTCGTTTGTGCGCCTATCCTGGATTTTTCCGCGCCGGACGAGACATTGGACTGGCCGCGTTTGGCCCAGGCGATCCTTGGCGAGCTAAGCCTCGGCCGGGGTGCCGCCTTCTGTTGTCTCGCTGGATATGGCCGCAGCGGCATGATGGCCGCGCGCGTGCTGATCGAGACCGGAATGCCGCCGCAGGACGCGATCGCCGCGGTGCGCTCGGCTCGGCCGGGCGCAATCGAAAGCGAGGCCCAGGTCTCCTACTTGCTATCGTCCTCGCCATAGCGTGCGAGCAGCAATTCGAGATGCGCCGCATGCAGGCGAAACAGCTCCGATGCCGGCAGGCTTTCGGTCTTCTCGGCGGTCGCCGCGATTTCCTGCACGAGCAGGGCGCGCACGAGCTCCGGATCGCATTTCAGCCAGCTGACCCAGCTTCGCGCGATGCGGAAGAAAATCATGTCGTCCATCTGGCGCAGCGCCTCGTCGCCGATCAAGGCGTTGCGCGCCTCGTGATGGGCGCGCCAGACGCCCCAGACATCCTTGACGGGGGAGGTGTCACGCAGCCCCTCGGCCAATGAGCGCAACCGCGCATAGTCGGACCGGAGCGAAGTCGGGAGCTGCAGCGGCACGAGATCGGCGATCAGACCCGTCAGGCCGATGCGGAAACGCAGCATGTCGACAGCGTGATGATCGACATAGGAAACGATGGTGCCGACGCCGTTTCGCGTCTCCGCGAGCTGTTCGTAGACAAGGCGCTGCAGGACCTGCCGGATCGGCGTGCGGCTGACGTGGAACTCCGCGGCGAGTGCTGCTTCGTGGATGACATGCCCTTCGTCATATTCACGCAGGCAGATGCGGTCGCGCACGATCTCGAAGATCACGTCGTTGCGCGAGCGGACCATCTGGCGAAGCTGCTGCGCCTCGGGGCTGGTGAGTTCGATCGTCATAGCTCTCCCTGTCGCAAGGCCGGTCTCAGCCGAGCTTGCCGGCGCCGTGCCCGAGCCGCCGAGCTCGTTCGGAGATCATCCAGCAGCAGAGGAAATAGAACAGCCCGATCGCAATGTTCGCCTCCAAAGCATAGGCCTGCCAGAGAGGATCGGCATATGCCATGCGGGCTGTCGAAAGCAAATCATGCATGCCGACTATGGCGACGAGCGAGGTGTCCTTGAAGCTGCCGATAATCGTGTTCGTCATGCCGGGGATGGCCGTGCGCAAGGCCTGGGGCAGCACGATCAGGCGAATGCGTTGCGCGGCGGTGAGGCCGAGGCTGGCTCCCGCCTCGATCTGCCCCTTGGGCAGCGCCTGCAGCCCGCTGCGAATGTCCTCGGCGAAATAGGCCGCATAGAAGAGGGTCAGCACGATCAGGATGGCGGCGACGGGCTCTATGGTCGCGCCGCGCGTCAGCAGCAGCGGCAATACGAAAATGCCGGCGAACAAGACCGCGACCATCGGAATGGCGCGCACCGTCTCGATATAGGAGACGGCGGCAAGGTTCAGCGCGCGATGCTGCGACCAGCGAGCCAGCGCCAGCAGGATGCCGAGCGGAAATGCTGCCGCCATCGTGAAGGCAGACAGGAACAGGATGAGGGGCAGGCCGTTCCAGCGGTGGGATTCGACGAAGGGCAGGCCAGCGAAGCCTCCGCGCAGAAGCAGGTAGGAGAGCACAGCAGTGCCCACGACCATGGCTGCCCGGATCGCAAGCCTCATCGGAACAAGTGCAAAGACGAGGATCGTCACGATGATCAGGCCGCTGGCGAGTTGCGCGCGCCAGCGCTCGGCGGCCGGGTAGGTCCCGGTCAGGACGAGATTGGCCTTCTCGCTGAGAAAGGCCCAGCAGGCTCCCGAGGCATTCAGGCATTCGGCCCGGTTGCCGGAAAACGGGACCGCCTCGAGCACCACCCAGGTCAGCGCGCTCCAGGCGAACAGGACCAGAAGAGCGAGCGTGACGACGGTCAGCACCGTGTTCCACCAGCTCGAAAACAGATTCTGGCGCAGCCAGCCCTGGATGGGCGCGAGCCCTTTCCGGGGAAGGGCATTCGCGCGGGCGATCGTCTCGACTGTCAGCGTCATTCTCAGCGCGCCTTCAGCCRGAAGGCATGGTCGCACCAGTTCACCAAGACCGAGATCAGCAGGTTCGCGATCAGGAAGAAGGCGGCCACGAGCGCCATCAGTTCGATCGGGCGGAATGTCTGATTCACCGATGTGCTCACGACGCTGAGCAAATCGGAGTATCCGATCGCCAGCGCGATCGAGGTGTTCTTCAGCAGGTTGGAGTACTGATTACCCAGCGGCGGCGTGATCACGCGCAGTGCCTGGGGCAGCACGATGAGCCGCATCGTCTTCAACCAGTCGAGGCCGAGCGCCTGTGCTGCCTCGCGCTGCCCGTGCGAAGTGGCGATGATGCCGCCGCGCACGATCGCGCCGATTTGCCCGCCGTGATAGACCGACAGGGCCACCACAAGCGCGGTGAACTGCAAGGACAGGCTCACGCCCCCGGTAACATTGAAGCCCGCCAGCTTCGGCACAGACCAGGTGACGTGGAGTGTCCCTGTCAGGTCGAGCGCCGCGTAGAGGCTCGCCGCGGCAGCGACCACAGGCAGGAAGACCGGGCGGCGCTTGCCTGTGCGGTCCTGGTGCAGCCGGGCGGCGCGGAGCCACAGAAACGCGCCTGCGAGCCAGAGGCAGGCTGCCATAGCAAGCGCTTGGCCGCCCTGCTCGATGATCGGCCAGGGCAGCACGAGACCGCGATTGCTCAGCATCGCGCCGAAGGGGCTGGTCCAGGCCGAGCGGATATGGGGCAGGTTGCGCACCATCGCTACATAGAGCGCGATCACGATCAGGAGCTTCGGCAGATTGCGGAGCAACTCGACATAGGTGCGCGCCAACGTGCGCACGAGCCAGTTGGAACTGGTCATGGCGATGCCGACGAACAGCCCGATGCCGCTTGCCAGGACGAGGATGAGGGCCGCCGCGGCGAGGGTATTCAAGATGCCGACGAGCAGCACACGAGCGTAGGTGTCGCGGGGCGAATAGCCGATCAGGCTTTCGCTGACATCGAAACCCGCTTCCTGCCAGAGGAACGAGAAGTCGATTTCCATTCCCGCAGCCGCAAGGTTCGCAGAGACGTTGCGAGCCGCGAGGAGACCGAGAAGGGCGATCCCGAGCATTGTCGCCGCCGGCCAAAGCACGGCCGCGAGCCGCTCACGCCTCGTCCGTGGCGGAGGCGGCATGGAACTCACTGTGTTGGGCGGAGGGGCTGACATGGACTCCATAGTGATATAGCTGTACACAGCTATATCACTGAGTCAATTGATGGGCGTTGCGCGCTTTGCGCGCGGGCCGGAGGGGTCTGCTTGGACAAGTCAGCTTCGAAGCCAGCATCGATCATCGCGCTGCCCGGGATCGCCGGAAAGCTGGTGCTGGCCCCTTGTCCGGGATCGTGGCGAGGGCGCCCCTTGCCAGGCGCCGATCCCGTGCTGGCTCTCGCCCAGGATCTCGATCATCTCGCCAGGCTCGGAGCCGGTGGGCTCCTCAGTCTCGTCGAGGCGCATGAGCTGCCTTGCGAGCAGAAGCTGTTTTCCGTGGCTGTCCGGGAGGCCGGACTGGAGTGGGCCCATGCAGCCATTCCCGATTACAGCGCGCCGACTGCGGCCTTCGCCGCGGACTGGCAGAAGCTTGCGCTGTTGCGTCGCCTCGCGGCGGGGGAGAACTGGGCCATCCATTGCAAGGCGGGGCTTGGGCGCACCGGGACGGTCGCAGCGCTGCTGCTCATCGAATGCGGCCTCGAAGCCGAGGCCGCGATCGCGAAAATCCGGCATGAACACGCAGCCGGCGCGATCGAGACGCCCGCGCAGGTCGAGTACCTGATCGCTCATGCGCGGTCTCGCATGTGATGCGGGCTGTCGCGGCGCGGGCGTGACGAAGAGCTGACCGCCGGCGTCCGTCGATCGCTCAGGCTGGCTTCTCGTCTGCGAGCACGATTGCCGTCGTCAGGTCGGCGACATGCGGCATCGACGCAATCTCGTCACGCACGGAGTTCAACGCCCGGGTCGTCTCCGCCTCGATTTCGGCGATGACGTCGATTTCGCCGCCGATCGAGTAGCACCGCCTGACCGCCRGGAGCACGGCAATCCGATCCACCGTGTCGCGCGCCGGTGTCTTGGTGAGGCGGATGATCAGGAAGGCGCGGAATGCGTCAACACCCGAACGGCCCTCCATGACGGTTGCCGTGTAGCCGCGGATGGTGCCGTCGGTCTCCATCTTGGCGATGCGCTCGCGCACGGAGCTGCGGGCGAGCCCGACGCTTCCCGCAATCGTCTTGATCGGCAGCCGCGCATTGTCCTGGAGCAGCCGCAGAATCTTCGCGTTCGTCTCGTCCATCGCCATCAAGGGCTCGCAGATATCCGTGTGGCGGCGATAGCAGGTTGCTACCGCCACAATGGCGGCAAAACCGCCGATTGGAGCAGCGCGGCCGCCACCGCATCAATGTCAGATTGATGGCAGAGCGACAATTCGGAAAGCCTGCGATGACCTTCGTCAACCACCCACGCCCGACATTCTCCCTCGACGAGGCGGCGGAGGTCTTGCGGCAACGCTTCGGCGTTGTCGGCCGCCTTGATGGCCTGCCCAGTGAGCGCGACCAGAATTTCGACGTGCGCGCGGACGATGGGCAGCGTTTCATCCTGAAGATCGTCAATGGGGCCGAGCCGCTCACCGCGATCGAATTCCAGACCGCGCTGCTGCGGCACGTCGAAATCAACGATCCGAGCTTGCCGACGCCGCGTGTGGTGCCGACGCGCGATGGGCTGGAATTCGGCCTTTTGACCGGCCGCGGCGGCGAGCGTCATTGTGTCCGTCTCGTCTCCTATCTCCCCGGCACACCGCTGGCCAAGGTTGCCAAGACGCCGGAAACGCTGCGCGACATCGGCCGTGTCCTCGGGCAGCTCGACCGGGTGCTCGGCAGCTTCGGTCATCCCGGTGCGCATGTCGCCTTCGATTGGGAGATCCGAGAGACGCCGCGGGCGCGCCAGCGCCTGTCCCATGTGTCCGATGCGGCACAGCGGCGCTGCCTGGAGAAGGTGCTCGACACCTATGATTCCCGGGTCGCGCCGACGCTCCGGCGCCTGCGCCATGGTGTCATCCACAATGACGCCAATGACTGGAACCTGTTGGTCGCCGATCCCGAGAAGGGCGCGATCGCGGGTCTTATCGATTTTGGTGACGCGGCCCATTCGCCGCTTATCGCCGAGCTCGCCGTCGCCTGCACGTATGCGATGCTCGACGAGAAGAGCCCGATCGAAACAGCCGCCATGATCACTGCGGGCTATCACGCGGAACTGCCGCTGCAGGACGCCGAGCTCGACATCCTGCTCGATCTGATCGCCGCACGGTTGGCGGTGAGCGTGTCGATTTCGGCGACGCGTCATGCCGAAGCGATCGAGAATCCCTATCTCCTCGTCAGCGAAAGGCCGGCCTGGACTCTCCTGGAGCGGCTCGGCAAGGTCGATCGCCGTATCGCCACGGCGATCCTGCGCAACGCCTGTGGCCTCGAGGCGACGCCCGGGGCCGGGCGCCTGCGGGGCTGGCTGGCCGCAAACCGCCGGACGCTGGCGCCGCTCATGCACCCGCATCCGGCGCGCCAGCAGAAGCATGTGGTCGATCTCGGCAATCCCGAGGCGTCGCTGGCGCGGGCGAGCGCGGCGCAGGATCATGCTGCGGCCGACCGGGCCTATGCCGATCTGCAGAGGGAACACGGCTTTACGCTCGGCCTCGGGCCGTATGGCGAACTGCGCACCGTCTATACGGCGCCCTTTTTCGACTCGACCCTGATCGACGGCGCGCGCCGGAACATCCATCTCGGCCTCGATATCTTCGCGCCTGCGGGTGCGCCGCTCTTTACCCCGCTGCCGGCAAAGGTGGTGGCGGCCACGATCAATCCTGCGCCGCAAGATTATGGCGGGCTCCTGCTGCTCGAGCATGAGCCGGAACCTGGCCTGCGCTTCCGGAGCCTCTGGGGTCACCTGGATCATGCGTCGGTTCGCGAGCGCCGCGTCGGCGAGGAACTGCCGGCCGGCGCCTGTGTGGCGCGGCTTGGCGACTATGCAGAGAATGGCGGCTGGATACCGCATCTCCATCTGCAGCTCGTCGCCGCGGATTATGATGACGTCAGCGTCATTCCGGGCGTTGGCGAGTCGGCTTTTCCCGGCGTCTGGAACGACCTCTTTCCTTCGCCCTATGATTTCGCGGGCCTGCCGCCGGAGACCTTCGACAGGACCGGACAAGAAAAGGATGCCCTGCAGGCGGCGCGCAAGAAGCGACTGGGCCCAAATCTGTCGCTGTCCTATCGCAGGCCGCTCAAGATGGTTCGCGGCGAAGATGTCTGGCTGATCGACGAGACCGGCCGGGCCCATCTCGATTGCTACAACAACGTCGCCCATATCGGGCATTGCCACCCGCGCGTGGTGGATGCGATCACGCGGCAGGCCCAGCGCCTCAACACCAACACGCGCTATCTCCACGACAACATCATCGACTACACGGAGCGCCTGGCGAAGACGCTGCCGGGTGAGCTCGATACGTTCTTCGTGGTGTGCACGGGGAGCGAGGCGAACGAACTCGCGCTGCGCGCGGCCCGAGCCTATACGCGGCGACGCGACATGATCGTCCTGGACTGGGCCTATCACGGCCACACACAGGGCCTGATCGACATCAGCCCCTACAAGTTCAAGCGCAAGGGAGGCAGCGGGCGGCCGGAGCATACGCATGTGCTGCCCGTCGCGGATCCCTATCGCGCGCCGGCGGAGTGGCCGGAGGGCGAGATCGGCAAGCGCTATGGCGAGCATGCCTGCGAGATCATCGACCGGCTCGTGAAGGACGGGCATGCGCCCGCCGCCTTCATCGCCGAAACGATCCCAAGCGTCGCCGGGCAGGTCTTCCTGCCGCCGGGATATCTCGGTGCGATCTACGATGCCGTTCGTCGCGCCGGTGGCCTGTGCATCGCGGATGAGGTCCAGGTGGGCTTCGGCCGCGTGGGCCAATCGATGTGGGCCTTCAAGGAGCACGGTGTCGTGCCGGACATCGTCACGATGGGCAAGCCGATCGGCAACGGTCATCCCCTTGCCGTTGTCGCGATGCGCCGCGAGATCGCGGAACGCTTCGCCAACGGGATGGAGTATTTCAATACATTCGGCGGTAATCCCGTGTCCTGCGCGGCGGGGCTCGCTGTCCTCGATGTGCTCGAAGACGAGCGTCTTCTGCCGAACGCCGTGGAGCAGGGAGACTATCTCCTCACCGGCATGCGCAAGTTGATGGACCGTCATTCGGTCATTGGCGACGTGCGCGGGCGCGGCCTGTTCCTCGGCCTTGAACTCGTGCGGGACCGGGCAACCAAGGAGCATGCCGGCGAACCCGCTTCGGCCATCGTCAATCGGTCCAGGGAGCTCGGCGTGCTGATGGGGACCGACGGCCCCTTCGACAACGTCATCAAGCTGCGCCCGCCCATGACCTTCCGGCGCGAGCATGCAGACATCCTGCTCGAGACCCTCGACGAGGCGATGCGCGACACGCTGGGCTGAAGCTACTGATCGGCGCACCGAGCAGGCGAGGCGCGTCGCTCGCTGAAACAGGCACGGCGGTGGGCAACCTCCGCCGGGGCAATCTTGGGGCGCGCCTGTGCAGCCCGGCTGCGATGGCGAAAACGCGAATTCCTGCGCGAGACGCCGACGACGGTGTATCGGCTCCGTCGCGAAGAGGGGCTCGAGCGGCCCAGGATCCATCAAATTAGACAATGCTTCTAATTTAGACTGTTTTGTCTTTACCCCATATGCTAGACAGCTCGAACCCGCGTTTGGACGAGCGTCATGAAGATCGAAGAATTCAGCCTGGAGCGGATCCAGTCGCTTTACGAGAACACCGTTGAGTTCAATCTCTCGGATAGCGGCGTTCACCCCTACAGCCTGAACGGGTTGCTCGACGAAGGCCAGCGCAATGCGTTGCTCGATGTCGAACTGGGCTATGGCTGGACGAACGGGGCCGTCGAGTTGCGCGAAGCGGTGGCGCGGCTCTATCGCGGCCGGACATCCGACGAGGTCATCGTCACCAATGGCTCGGCCGAGGCCAATTTCCTGATGGTAATGTCGCTGCTCGAGCCCGGCGACGAGATCGTCGTCTTCGTGCCCAACTATCTGCAGATCTGGGGTTGGGCCCGGGCCATCGGGGTCACGGTGAAGGAAGTCGCGCTGCGCGAGGAACTGGGCTGGACCCCGGATCTCGACGACGTCCGCAAGGCCGTTTCGCCACGCACCAAATTGATGACGATCTGTCACCCGAACAACCCGACCGGCAGCCTGCTCTCGCGCGAAACGATGAACGGGCTCGTCGCCATTGCCCGCCAGAACGGCACCTATCTGCATGCCGACGAGGTCTACAAGGGCGCCGAGCTCGAGGGTGATGAACCGCCCAGCTTTGCCGATCTCTACGAGAAGGCGATCATCACCAGCGGCTTGTCGAAGGCGATGGCCTTGCCGGGCCTGCGCATCGGCTGGCTGGTCGGCCCCACCGCCGACATCTACGCCGCCTGGCAGCGCAAGGACTATACCTCGATCACCACGAGCGCGATCAGCGAGTATGTCGCCCGCATCGTCGTCGAGCCGGCCAAGCGCGCCGAGATCCTCCAGCGCAGCAAGACCATCCTGAGACAGAACCTGGCGCTCCTGACGAGCTGGGTCGAGCGCAACAGCGAGTTCTTCTCCTTCGTTCCGCCCAAGGCCGGCGGCATGGCCTTCGTGAAATATGCGCATTCGATGAACTCGACGGAACTCGTGCATCGGCTGCGCGAAGAACGCGGCATCATGCTCCTGCCCGGAGACGTCTACGGTCTCGACGGCTATATCCGTATCGGAATCGGGGCTCCGGGCGACCATCTGGAGGCCGGTCTCGAACGCCTGAGCGACTATCTGAAGTCGCAGCCGCGCTAGACCGGGGCTGCCAAGGACCTGGATCATGCCGACCGAACTCATGGTCTATGCGCCGATCTGCGACGCCGTCGCCCTGCTGTTCCGTCCCTATGCCGAGGTCGTGCTGCACGATCTCGGCTCGCAGACCGTGGTCCATATCGCCGGCAACTTCTCGCAGCGCGTCCTGGGCGAGCCATCGCTCCTGAACGAGATCGGTTTCGACGAGGCCGAGACGACGATCGGTCCCTACGAGAAGATCAACTGGGACGGCCGCCGGATCAAATCGATCAGCGTCGTCCTCACCGCGAATGGCGCGGCGATCGGCGTGCTCTGCATCAATGTCGACGTCTCGCATTTCCACGCCGTGATGCAGACGCTCGGCGCGCTCGTGGCCGTGCCCGCGGGAGCCGACAAGCCGCCCGTCCTGTTCAAGGAGGATTGGCATGAGCGCATCAACGAGTATGTCCAGCAATGGACGCAGGAGCGCGGCCTGATCGTGACCGCGCTGAGCCGCGAGCAGAAGCGGCAACTGGTGGCCGATCTTGCCGCGAGCGGCGCCTTTGGCGGGCGCAATGCTGCAGCCTATATCTCGCGCGTCCTCGGGCTCGCGCGCGCCACCGTCTACAACTATCTGAACCAAGCGAACGGACCGACCGATGCTTGATTTGGCGCGGGCCCAGATCGAAGCCGCCATTGATCTCGACCGGGCCGTCGTGGCGCTGGAGGAGGGGTTCAAGGCCGCCTCGGCGGGACGGGTGCAGATGCCGCCCGTCGGCTATCTCGGCTTTCCCGCGCATCACGGCGACTGCCATATCAAATTCGGTCACATCACGGGGGATCCGATCTTCGTGGTGAAGATCGCGACCGGTTTCTACGACAATCCCAGGCGCGGCCTGCCGACCAGCAGCGGCATGATGATCGCTCTCTCGGCCGAGACCGGTGCGGTCGTGGCGATCTTGCGTGACGAGGGGTGGCTGACCGATCTGCGCACCGCGCTCGCCG
The DNA here is from genome assembly GCF_056401655.1 of Allobosea sp. P4_E12. NCBI lineage: Bacteria > Pseudomonadati > Pseudomonadota > Alphaproteobacteria > Hyphomicrobiales > Alloboseaceae > Allobosea > Allobosea sp. P4_E12. The sequence goes on from NZ_JBFUIY010000005.1 coordinate 175,308, forward strand.
GTGCCATCGCGACCAGAGCCGGAGCCCGCAGCGACGCGCGTCGCATCGGCATTGTCGGTGCCGGCACGCAGGCCCGCTTTCAGATCCGTGCCGCCGCGCATCTGATGCGCGAACGGGCGCCGCAATTCGCGATCTGGGCGCGCTCGGCGGAGCGCGCCGAGGCGGTGCAGGCGGAGCTGCTGGGCGAAGGCATTGCTGTTACCCTCGCGACATCGCCCGAGGCTCTGTGTGCCGAGGCGGATGCCATCATCACCACGACGCCGGCCACGAGCCCCCTGCTCAAGGCGGCATGGATTCGCCCGGGCACACATATCACGGCCATGGGGGCTGATGCGCCGGGCAAGCAGGAGCTCGAGAGCGGCCTCGTCGCGGCAGCCGATATCAGAATCGCCGATTCCCTCGATCAATGCCTCGACCATGGCGAATTTGCCGCCGCGGCCCGCGACGGACTGATCGAGCGCAGGGCTTGCGTTGAACTTGGTGCGGTCCTTGCCGGGCGCGCGATCGGACGCAACGACGCCCGCGACATCACGATTGCTGATCTGACCGGGCTTGCCGTTCAGGACATCGCGATCGCGCGCGTCGTCCTCGAAGGCTGCGGCGCCTCGCCGAGGCCGGGTGCCTGATGGTGTCTGCGGGCACCGGAGATCAGGTGTCTCGACCAAGGGTAGCCGGTGAATGACAGGCCGCGCTAGATGGCGCCCTGGTCCGCATTCGCACGGCGCGCCAGCATCCTGAAGATGGCGCAGGACGCCGCGACCATCCGTTCGAAATGATCGATCTCGATGTTTTCGTTCGGCGCGTGCAACTGCGCCCCGTGGTGGGTGAGGCCGATCCCGAACACATCGGTGCCGAGATGGTCGATGAAGGGATGGGCGGTGCCCGACGCCGGGGAGCTGGGTTGGACAATCGGGAGGCGGCCGAACTCAGTTTCAAGAATCTCCGAGCAGGCGGCGACGAACCAGTGACCGGCGTCGCTGCGCACCGGCCTGACGATGGCGTCGTGAACGATGACCTCGATATCCGCCATGCCGATGCGTTCGAGATGGTCTCGCACAAGTTCGACGACGCGCGTTGGAGCCTGATCTGGCACAAGTCGGAAATCGAGCTTGGCGAAAGCCTCCGCGGGCAGCACGGTCTTGGCTCCCTCGCCCTGATAGCCGCCGCCGATGCCATTGACATTGAGGCAGGGAGCGAAATTCATCGCGGAGAAGAAGTTCTGGTCGCCGACGCCGTTCAGCGTACGCTCCCCGCCCGTCGCAGCACTGACGCTGGCAAGCGAGAAGGGCGGCGGCAGTACGGTAGCGCGCTCCGCAGCCGAGGGCGCCCGCACATCGTCATAAAAGCCATCGATCGTGATCCGCCCCGCGGCGTCGCGCATCGAGGCGACAGCGGCGCAGATGCGCCAGAGCGCATTGTCGTAGACCGCCCCGTAGCTCGAATGCAGGTCGCCCCTCGCGGTGCGGCAGCGCAGCTCGATCGCGGTGATGCCCTTGAAACCGCACAGGATGACAGGCCGGCCGGAGGCATCGATCTCGCCGAATTCCCACCAGCACAGATCGGCGCGCTCGCCGGCGAAGCGCTTCGCCAGGAAGCCTTCGAGCGAAGGACTGCCGATCTCCTCCTCGCCATCAACGATCCAGATCAGCCGGAACGGAAGCGGCCCGCCCTGCTGGGCCTGGAAGCGGCGCCAGCCGGCAAGACGGCTGGCGAATTCGCCCTTGTCATCGGCCGCGCCGCGGCCATAGAGGCGGCCATCGCGTTCCGTCAGGGTGTAGGGCGGGCTCAGCCAGAGCGCCGCGTCACCCTCCGGCTGCACGTCGGAGTGATTGTAGATCACGACGGTCAGCGGTCCCTCGCCAGCCGTGCCGACGACGAAGGGACCGACCGAGCCAGGGTGGATCTCGGTGACGAAGCCAGCGTCGTCGAGCAGATCCCGGACGAGGGTCGCCGCCTCGTTCAGGCCGCGTCCCTCGGCGCTGACCGAGGGAATGGCAACGAGACGGGCCAGATCGTCCCGTCCACGGCTGACCGCGTCATCCACCGCATTCACCCCGCGTGATGGACCAGAAACCGGTCGAGGCGCTTCAGCCCCTCGGCGAGCGTTTCGGTCGGCACGCCGATGCCGATCCGGATGTGCTGTTCGATCCCGAACCAGCTGCCGGCGACGACGAAGACGCTCTCCTCCTCACGAAGCAGGCGGGAGAATTCCTCGGACGGCAGGTTGAGAGGATAGCGCAGGAAGGCCATGCCGCCCGCCTCCGGCCGCTTCCACGACCAGCCGGGATGACGCGACATCCAGTCGCCGACGAGATTGGCATTGGTTCGCAGCAGGTCGCGGCCACGCGACAGGAGACGGCTGCGCGTATCGGGCTTCATGACTGCTGCCGCAAGGATCTGGCTCAGGATGCCGCTGCCGATCGTCGTATAGTCCTGACGTTCCGCGGCGCCGGCAACCACGTCGACTGGTGCGACGATCCAGCCGAGGCGCAGGCCCGGACAGGCGAAGGATTTCGACAGGCTGCTCGTCACCACCAGTCGCGGATAGGTGCCCCAGAGCGTCCGGGTTTCAGGCCCGTCGATCTCGCCTCCGCGATAGATCTCGTCGACCAGCAGCCAGGCACCGCTCTGCCTTGCCGCGGCGACAAGCGCGTCGCGGCTTTCCTGCGTCAGCACGCTGCCGGTCGGGTTGGCCGGATTGGTGACGGCGATGACCTTGGCTCCCGCCGCGGCCGTATCGAGGCTGGCGGGGTCGAACTGCCAGCCATTGTCACCGCTCAGTTCAAGTCGCTGGACGTCGAATCCGAGTGCGCGGCCAAGACCATCCACCTGCATGAAATTGGGGACGGCAAAGACGATGCGCTCGCCGGGCTCGACGAGCGTCATCAGCGCGATCATCGTCGCCTCGGAGGAGCCATTGGTCACGAGAACGTTGGACGGCCCGGCTCCCGGATACCATGAGGCGATATTCGCCCTCAGGTCAGGCCGGCCATCGGTCCAGCCATAGCCCAATGGCAGCTTGAGCAGGTCCTGCATCTCGCTTGGCGGGAGGATGTCCTCGATCGCCCAGGGATGAACGCCGCTCTCGGTGAGATTGATCTCCACCTCGTTCTCGAAGAGCGTCTGATTGCGCTCCATCTGGAAGATATCGAATTTCAAGGCTCATTCCTTCCATCGAACGGAAAGGCTGCAGGCTCACTGCGGAACGGCAGCACTTCCCCCTGGTTTCGCGCAGATGCCGGGCGTCACAGCCAGCGCGCGTTTGCCCGTGCGATCGCTTCCCGCACGACATCCGGCGAGGTTCCGCCATAGCTGCGGCGGCTGTTCACCGAATGCTCCGGCGCAAGCACCGAGTAGACCTTCTCGGTGATGCGCGGATCGACGTCCCGCATGCTCTCGATATCAAGCGCGCTCAAGGTGCAGCCCTTGGCCTCGGCCCTGGCGACGACCTTGGCGGTGATGTGATGGGCGTCGCGGAAGGGGATGCCGCCCTCGCGAACGAGCCAGTCGGCGAGGTCCGTCGCGGTCGGAAAGCCGCGTTCCAGGAAGCTGCGCATCTGGTCCGGGCGGACGGTCAGGTCGCGTATCATGCCGGTCGTGGCCTCGGCGCAGAGCTGGACTGTCTCCAATGCGTCGAACATGGGCTCCTTGTCTTCCTGCATGTCCTTCATGAATGTCATGGGCAGACCCTTGACGGTCATGAGCAGGGCATTCAGCGAGCCGACGACACGCCCGGTCTTGCCGCGTACGAGTTCGGCCGCATCGGGATTGCGCTTCTGCGGCATGATCGAGGAGCCGGTCGTGAAGGCGTCCGACAGGGCGATGAATCGGAAGCCGTCGCTGCACCACAAGGTGATCTCCTCGGCGATGCGCGAGAGATGCACGGCCAGCATCGAGCAGCAAAACAGCAGCTCGACGATGTGATCGCGCGAGGCGACCGAATCCATCGAGTTCTCGGTCGGGGCGGAGAAGCCGAGTTGCTCGGCCGTGAAATGCCGGTCGATGGGGAAGGCGGTTCCGGCCAGGGCGGCGGCGCCCAGCGGGCAGATATTGGTGCGCTCGCGAGCACCTGCCAGCCGCTGCCGGTCGCGGCCGAACATCTCGACATAGGCCATGAGATGGTGGCCGAAGGTAACGGGCTGCGCGACCTGCATATGAGTGAAGCCCGGCATCAGGGTCTCGACATGCTCGCCGGCGCGTTCGATCAGGGCGCGCTGCAGTTCCTGCACGACCGCATCGAGCCCGTCGATCGCATCGCGCATCCACAGGCGGACGTCGGTGACGGCCTGGTCGTTGCGGCTGCGAGCGGTATGAAGCCGGCCCGCCGGCTCGCCGACGATCTCCTTCAGCCGCGCCTCGACATTCATGTGAATGTCCTCGAGATCGACGCTGAAGGTAAAGCGGCTCTCCTCGATCTCCCGGAGGATCTGGTCGAGCCCTGCCTGGATTGTCTCGTTGTCCGCCTCCCCGATGATGCCCTGCCGCGCCAGCATCCGGGCATGGACCTTCGAGGCGGCGATGTCCTGCCGGTAGAGGCGATAGTCGAAGCCGATCGACGGATTGATCTTCTTCATGATCTCCGCCGGCGCCGTCGTGAAGCGTCCGCCCCACATCTTGTTGGCGCCACTCTTCTGCTCCGACATCTCTTCAGCTTCCTGTTGTTCAGAACGTGGTGGCCTGAGCCCCGCACAGACAGGGCAAGGCTCAGGCGGGGGATAGGCGAAAGGGGCGGCAGGCGCCGCCCCTTTGCGTGTCACCTATTGGGTGTCACTTGGCGCTGTTGATCTTGATCTCGCTCATACCGTTCCGGGCGAGGCCGTATTTGTCCAGGATTTTGGCATAGGTGCCGTTCTTCACCAGCCTGTCGAGCGCATCCTTGATGGCATCGCGCAGTGCCGGCTTCGTCTTCAGCACCGGCAGACCGGTGATCTCCTCGGTCAAGGGTTCGCCGAGCAGGACATAGGTGTTCGGCTCCATTGCCTGGAAATAGGGCAGGGTCTCATTGCCCTGCACGGAGGCGTCGATGCGCTGGGTCTTGAGCTGGTTGCGCGCGTCGACCGAGCCTTCGGTGCCGACCACGGTGATCGCAGGCGCTCCCTTGGACTCGCAGTTTGCGGTGCTCCATTCGGCGATGCGCTGCGGGTTGTTGGTGCTGCGGCTGGCGCCGACCTTCTTGCCGCACAGATCGGCCGGGGTCTTGATCTTGGCTGCCTGCTGGGCGCCCGTATAGAACTGGGTGCCGGAGCGCATATAGTCGACGAAGTCGACGATCTCGCGCCGCGGAACGGTGTCGCTCATTCCGGCGAGAGCTGTGTCGACGCGCTCGGTCTGGAGCGAGGGGAGCATCTGGGCGAAGGCGATTTCCTGCCACTCGACCTTGAGGCCGAGCTCTGCGGCAATGGCCTCGCCGAGGTCGATGTCGAAGCCGGTCAGCTTGCTCGTGGCGGGATCCTTGTAGGTGATCGGCGGATAGTTCGGCATCGTCGCGATGACGAGCTTGCCGGCCTGCTTGACCTTCGTGAGCGAGTCGTCGGCATGGGCAACTGAGCAGGCGAGCAGCGCTGCCAACCCGGCGCCAAGGGCAATCGATCTTTTCATGGGGCTTTCCTCCTGCTCGGTCACTTCAGGACCGCTTTGATAAAGTTCTGTGTCCGGGGGTGCTGCGGATCGACGAGGATGGCGCCGGGGGCACCTCGTTCGACGATGGCGCCCTGATCCATGAAGACGACATGGTCGGCGACCTCGCGGGCGAAGGCGAGCTCATGCGTCACCACGATCATGGTCATTCCGGAGCGGGCCAGATCGCGCATGACGTTCAGGACTTCACCCACCAGTTCGGGGTCGAGCGCCGATGTCGGTTCGTCGAAAAGCAGCAGCTTCGGCTGGATTGCCAGCGCGCGGGCGATCGCGACGCGCTGCTGCTGGCCGCCGGAGAGTTCACTGGGATAGTTGAAACGCTTATCGGCGAGACCGACCCGCTCAAGCAGCGTCACCGCTTCCTTCTCGACCTCGCGCCGCGGTCTGCCCTGGACCTTGATCGGCCCGAGCATCACGTTTTGCAGTGCCGTCAGATGCGCGAAGAGGTTGAAGCGCTGGAAGACCATGCCGGTCATCAGCCTTTGCCGGGCAACCTCCTTGTCGGCGAGCTCCAGCAGGTGCTGTTTGGTGCGATGATAGCCGATGAGCTCGCCGTCGATGACGATCGCACCGGAATCGGGGCGCTCAAGCTGGTTGATGCAGCGCAGGAACGTGCTCTTGCCCGAGCCCGAGGGGCCGATGATGCAGGTCACCTCGCCGCGCGAGACCGCAAGCGAGACGTCCTTCAGTGCTGCGAATGTTCCGAAGACCTTGTTGACGCCGGCGGCGCGGACCATCTCGTTCATGATGGCCACCTCACGCCGACGCGGCCGGAGCGGGCACCCCGTTGCGCCGGGTATAGCCCTTGGAGAAATAGCGCTCGATGAAGTGCTGGCCGATCTGGAGCAAGGTCACGACCGCGAGATACCAGCACGCGGTGACGATCAGGAGCTCGATGACGCGGCCATTCGCGTAATAGACGTCCTGTGAGTTGCGCAGGACTTCGCTATAGCCGATCACGCTGGCGATCGAGGTCAGCTTGACCATGCTGATGACCTCGTTGCCGACCGGCGGCACGATGACCCGCATCGCCTGCGGCAGCACGATGTAGAACAGCGTCGCCAGCGGCGTCATGCCGATGCTCTTGCTCGCCTCGACCTGGCCCGTATCGACCGAGAGAATGCCGCCGCGCACGACCTCCGCCGTGTAGGCGCCCTGATTCAGGCCGAGCCCAAGCAGCGTCGCGACGAAGGGTGTCATCACGTCGACCATGCGGGCTTCGAAGAGTCCGGGGATCGAGATGGTGGGGAAGACCAGAGCGAGGTTGAACCAGAGCAGAAGCTGGAGCAGCAGCGGCGTGCCGCGAAAGAACCAGATATAGGCGACCGCGCAGCGGCTGATCACGGGATTGGGCGACATGTACATGATCGCGAAGATCACGCCGAGCACGATGCCCAGCGCCATCGCGTACAAGGTCATCCAGATCGTGTTGAGAAGGCCGAAGAGGATGGCCGGGGCCGTGAAGAACTGGCCAACGATCTTCCATTCGATCTGGCCCTCGGAGAAGGCCTTGGCGATGAAGGCCAGGGCGACGACGATCAGGGCGACGCCGACGACGCGGCCGTAATGGCGTCTGCGGATCGTGGGAAGCGCCGCGACCTCCAGGATCTCGTCGCCGTAAATCGCGCCCTTCCGGCAAACAACCCTGTCGGCAGCCATTCATCCCCCCGATCTTCCCGATCGTTGCGGGAGCCATAACAGGCGGTAGATGGACTGTAAATTCCAAATCAAATATTTTTGTCTAATCTGAGGCATGGGTGTCAAGCGCGCTGCCTCGCGCTTGACGCGCTAGGATTCTTCGAGAGGAGCGGCCTCAATGAGAGAGCACGCTGCCGCATTCACCCTGTGATCCCGAGTGCTTGTGTGTGCTCAAATGGGCAAGAGCGCCCGGCCGGTCGAGGCCGCCGTCGGCAATCCAGGCGTCGGTGCTCTTCGCCGCCCGTTCGATCAGCTCGCTGGTCATCGAGAAATCATAGGGCGATCCGGCGAGTGGGCAGAGCGGCGGCAGGACGAAGAAATCGATGCTGCCGTCGAGCCCTTGCAGCTCGCTGAAAAGTTGCCGCACGATCAGCAGCGTCAAGGCATGCAGCGCGCTTGCGACGGCCCCGACCGGTGGCTTGTCAAGAGCAAAGGCGTAGCCGGTGGGGAGAACGATCAGGCGCTTGGCGCCGCATGCGATTGCGACCTTGACCGGCGTGTTGCTCGATATCGCGCCATCGGCGAGATAGAGGCCGTTGAACCGTACCGGCGCGAAGGCTGCCGGTATCGCCACGCTCGCAATGATGGCCTGCGCAGCCGAGCCCTCCGAAAGCACGACCGTCTCGCCCGAGAGAATGTCGGTCGTGACGACATGCATCGGGATCTTTGCGTCCTCCAGATTGGCGTAAGAGAGATTGCGCTCAACAAGCCGATGCAACGGATCCGAGGCGATAGGGAAGTCCCGCCGGTACAGGAAGCCGAGCATCGTGCGCCAGCTCAACGGGAACACGTCGCGCCGGCGCAGTCCGCGCCAGATCGTCTCCAGTCGTTGGACACCTTCAAGCGTGGGGTTCCCCGCGTAATAGGCGCCATTCAGCGCTCCGACGCTTGAACCAACGACCATATCGGCTGCAATGCCCTGGCTCGCGAGCGATCGCAGCATGCCGACCTGGATGGCGCCGAAACTGCCACCTCCCGCAAGGACGAAGGCGGTTGCTGGTCGGGCAGCGGCGCTGGTCATGGGCAGGGCCTCCTCGGATTCCGCGGTCGTGACGCCGGGTGCTGTCGCGACCGCGAAGCCAGGATGTCGGCGGCTATGGCGCCGACACCGTGATGCGGCCCTTCATGTTGGGGTGGAAGCGGCAGTAATACTCGACCGTTTCCATCTTCTGCAGGACCAGACTCGCCGATTTCTTCGGCTGGATCATCACGTCCATCCCGCCCTTCACGGTCGCGGTGTGGGCGAGAATGTCCTTGTTGAGCCACTCGACGGTGTCCCCGACCTTCATGGTGATCTCCGCAGGCGAAAACACCAGCCGGTCGATCCCGACCTGAATGGTTTCCGCTTGTGCCGGAACAGCGCCCAGAGTCAGCGACAGTCCGGCAATGGCCCAGAGGCGCCGCTTCAACGACATGATCTTGTCCTCACCGGAGTTCGGCTGCGACATGTGCGGCGTGCTGCTCGTGGCCCTGGAAAATCTTCAGGCCGGTTTCGAGCAGGCCCTTCAGCTCGGTGTTGCTTGCCGAGGGGATCAGCAGTGTCTGGAGCGCGCCGTTCACCTGCTTGTGGTAGGCCACTTCGTTATCGACATAGGCCTTGTCGAAGGCTGCGCCCTGGAGTTTCGAGAGCTTGCTCCGCTCCGCTGTCGCGGCCTGAGACAAGGCGCGGCTGGTATCGTTGTCTTCAGGGCTGACCTTCAGCTTCTTGACCAGGTCGAGCGCCTGCTTGTTCACCGCTTCATGGTCTCGAACCATGTCATGGGCAAAGGCTACGACGGTCTTGTTCTTGGATTTCGCGATGGCTTGCTTTGCCGCCTCGACGTCGATCGTGCCGGCGGTATAGGCGATGTGCGCGATCTGCGGATCGGTCGGCGTGTCGGCGGCTTGCGCCAAGGACATCGCACCGAGAAGGCCAAGTGCGGCCAATGCCGTGTTCTGTCGCGTGAACATGGAACCTCCTTTGCCTGATCGCTTAATTGCTTCAGGCTTTGTCTTTCAATTGACGATCATTGGATGCTGCGGGATCGAAAACGTTCCCGGATTGATCAGGGAAAGCCGAGCCGTTTCATCACCGCGCCGGTCAGGCGCTCGCAGCGCCGGCCGGCAAATGGAAAGGCGTCGAGCAGGACGGGACCGATCTGTTCGTCCAGCTGCTTGCGCAGGAGGTGTCTGGCCCGGTGCAGACGGGTCTTGACGGTTTCGGGCCGCAGACCGAGCAATTCCGCCGTTTCTTCGACGCTCAGGCCTTCGATGACCCTGGCCATGAAGACCGAGCGATAGGCATCGGGGAGATTGTCGGTTGCCCGCTCGACAAGGTGAAGGATCTGTCGTTGCGCCATGGCCCGCTCTGGATCGTCACAACTCGTGTTGCAAGGAAACTGAATGATCTGCGCGGCGGCGGCGCCCCGGTCGCTGGATCGCGCGAGTTCCGCCTCTTTCCGGTTCTTGCGCAGACGCCCGAGCGCTTCGTTGATGACGATGCGGGACAACCAGGTGGCAAGCGTGGAGTCGCCGCGAAAACTCTCGAGATGGGTAAAGGCCCGGAGATAGGCCTCCTGCACGACGTCTTCGGCTTCGCTATCATTGCGGGCGAGACGGTAGAGCCGCTGATTATGCGTCCGCATGATCGTGCGGAATGCATCGCCGTCGCGCGCGAGCGCCCGGCGCGCCAGATCGAGGTCGTTGAGCACCGAGATAGAGTCGAGCGCATCTCTTCGAACCTGCGGCATGGGCGATCTCCTCCCTCTGTAAGAGATGGAAAGCGACGGAAAAGGTTCCCAGAAAAACAGATACGCGCCGGCGGGATCTGCGCTGGCGGCGGCAGTGGTCCGCGAAGCTGATCCTGCCCAGCATAGGCCTGGTGAGCATGCGACGGCCACCGCAGCGAGGCCGCTCATCCATTGCGAAAGCAGGGCCGGGACTGGCCGGTTTATGCGGTGGCGAGGCCGTCCCGGGCTCAGGTCCGATCGGCGTTCATAACCCCAGAAAATCAGCTACCCACTCTCTGCGCATTCCAATAGGTTCAGCCTCAATCGGGACCAACTTCCGTTCGGGCCGACGATCCTGCCGCGGGCAGGGCGGGTTCGGCGGAACTGGGCGCGGACCAATCCGGCCCGAGGGTCATTAAGTGGGAGAGCTGACCATGAAAAAAATCCTGTTCGCCACGCTGTCGGCGGCTGCCCTGATGGCGGCGGGACCGCTGTCAGCCAAGACGTTGATCTATTGTTCGGAAGGTAGTCCCGAGAACTTCGCTCCGAGCATCAACACGACAGGCACGTCGTTCGATGCCAATACCCAGATTTACGACACTATCGTCCAGTTCGAACGCGGCGGGACCAAGGTCCTCCCCGCTCTGGCCGAGAAATGGACGGTTTCGGACGATGGGCTGGTTTACACATTCAACCTGCGCAAGGGCGTGAAGTGGCATAATACCCGTGCCTTCAAGCCGACGCGCGACTTCAATGCCGACGACTTCATCTTCATGATCGACCGGCAGTGGAAAGAAGATAATCCCTATTACAAAGTCACCAGCTCGAATCATTCCTATTTCAACGACATGGGCATGCCCAAGTTGCTGAAGTCGGTCGAGAAGGTCGATGACTACACCGTCAAGATCACGCTGAACAACCCTGAGGCGCCTTTCCTGTCAGACCTCGCGATGCAATATGCCAGCATCCAGTCGAAGGAATATGCCGATGCGATGCTGAAGGCCGGCACGCCCGAGAAGATCGATCAGGATCCGATCGGAACCGGGCCGTTCTCGCTGGTGCAGTATCAGAAGGACGCGATCATCCGGTACAAGGCGTTCCCGGAATACTGGGCCGGCAAGGCCAAGATCGACGACCTGATCTTCGCCATCACGCCGGATGCCTCGGTCCGCTGGGCCAAGCTTCAGAAGGGCGAATGCCATGTCATGCCCTATCCCAACCCGGCCGATCTGGACGCGATGAAGAAGGACGCCAATGTCCAGATCCTGGAGCAGCCGGGCCTGAACATCGGCTATCTCGCCTACAACACCACCAAGAAGCCGTTCGACGACGTCAAGGTGCGCCATGCCGTCAACATGGCGATCAACAAGAAGGCGATCATCGACGCCGTCTATCTGAGCAGCGGCATCGCGGCGATCAATCCGATTCCGCCCTCGATGTGGTCCTACAACGAGACCGTGAAGGACGATCCCTTCGATCCCGAGGCCGCCAAGAAGGCGCTTGCCGAGGCGGGTTATCCGAACGGCTTCGAGATGGACCTCTGGGCCATGCCGGTGCAGCGGCCGTACAACCCCAACGCCAAGCGCATCGCGGAGCTGATGCAGGCGGATCTCGCCAAGGTCGGCATCAAGGCCGAGATCAAGACCTTCGAGTGGGGCGAGTACCGCAAGCGCCTGCAGGCGGGCGAGCATCAGGCCGGCATGTTCGGCTGGACCGGCGACAATGGCGATCCGGACAACTTCCTGCACACGCTGCTGGGTTGCGATGCGTCGAAGAACAATGGCGGCAACGTCGCGAAGTTCTGCTACCAGCCCTTCGAGGACATCGTGCAGAAGGCCAAGAAGATTACCGATACGGCGCAGCGCACCGAGCTCTATCGCCAGGCCCAGGTGATCTTCAAGGAGCAGGCGCCCTGGTTCACCATCGCGCATGCGGTGCAACTGAAGCCTGTCCGCAAGGAAGTGAAGGACTTCAAGCTATCCCCGTTCAGCAGGCATACCTTCTATGGCGTTGACATCAATTGAGGCCCCGCCCCGACTGATGCATTGATTGGAGCGCGGCCGAGAGGCCGCGCCCTTTTTACTTCGGGAGAGCGTCATGAAGATTAGACATTTCGCAGCGGCGTCTGCCGTTGCGTTAGCTTTACAGGCTGGCGCGGTCGCGGCTCAAACGCTCGTCGTCTGCTCAGAGGCGAGTCCCGACTTCCTCAATCCGCAGTTCTCTTCGCAGAACACGGCTTACGACGTGGCGGCCCAGATCTATGATCGCCTGGTCGCCACCGAGCGCGGCGGTTCCCAGATCATTCCGAGCCTGGCCGAATCCTGGACCATTTCCGAGGATGGGCTGACCTATACGTTCAAGCTGCGCAGCGGGGTGAAATGGCACGCGAACAAGGCGTTCACGCCGACACGCGGCTTTACGGCCGATGACGTGGTCTTTTCGTTCCAGCGCATGTTCGACGAGAACCATCCCTACCATAAGGTCGGCAGCACCAATTATCAGTTCTTCAACGAGATCGTCCGGCCCAGCCTGAAGGCGGTCGAGAAGGTCGATGACCAGACCGTCCGGCTCATCCTGTCACGGCCCTACGCACCCTTGCTCAGCGCGCTTTCGGTCGAGCCCATGTCGATCCTGTCGGCGGAATATGGCGATGCGATGCTGAAGGCGAGCACGCCCGAGCAGGTCAACCAGGCGCCGATCGGTACCGGCCCATTCTCGTTGCTGGCCTACCAGAAGGACGCCACGATCCGCTTTCGCGCGGTGCCCGACCATTGGACCAAGGCGGCCGGAAACCGGGATCGCATGGCGCTGGTCAACGACCTGATCTTCGTGATCACGCCGGATGCCTCGGTGCGGTTCGCCAAGGTGAAATCGGGCGAATGCCAGATCGCGCGCTATCCGAATCCCGGCGACCTGCCGGCGATGCGGGCCGATCCCAATCTGACGATGCTCTCCGGCAGCATTGCCGATCAGAGCTTCCTCGCCTTCAACCAGCAGAAGAAGCCCTTTGACGACAAGCGGGTGCGCGAGGCACTGGTCTATGCGACCAACATCCCTGCGATCATCGATGCAGTCTATCAGGGCACCGGCAAGCAGACAGCCGCGATCGTCCCGCCATCGCTCTGGTCGCATCACGAAGGCCTGAAGCCGCGCCCCTATGATCCGGAGAAGGCCAAGGCCCTGCTCGCCGAGGCGGGCCTGCCGAACGGCTTCAAGACCACGCTCTGGGCCATTCCCGTCGTTCGCGCCTATATGCCGAACGGACGCCGTGCGGCCGAGCTGATTCAGGCGGACTGGGCGAAGATCGGCGTCCAGGCCGAGATCCAGAGTTTCGAATGGGGTGAGTATCTCAAGCGCGGCCGCGCCGGCGACCATGAGGTCGGCATGTTCGGCTACACCTGGGACTATCCGGATCCGAGCCAGATCCTGCTGTCAGGCTGGCATTGCGATGGCGTGAAAACCGGTGCCAACCGTGCCCGCTGGTGCAACAAGGAATTCTCCGACCTCCTGACCAAGGCCAATACGATCACGGATCAGGGCGAGCGCACCAAGATGTTCCTGCGCATGCAGGAGATTTTCCAGGAAGATGTCGGGGGTCTGCTCTTTGCAAACGCGCAGGCCTTCACGCCGGTGCGCAAGGATGTGAAAGACTACAAGATCCATTTCTTCGGCGGCCAGCCCTTTACCGGTGTATCGCTGGCGAAATGACGTTGACATTCGGGCGCGGAGAGGCGAACCGCGCCCGAATACAATTGGTGGCGGGGGCGCAGTATCATGCGGATCTATATTTCGGCGGATATCGAGGGCATCGCCGGTGTCGTGACGCGCGAGCACACGCGCCCCGAAGGGTTTGAGTATCAGTCGGCGCGCATCTGGATGACCGACAGCGTCGCCGCCGCCGCCAACGCCGCCTTCGCGGCTGGGGCGAGCGAGGTTGTCATCAGCGACAGCCATGGCAACGCGCAGAACCTGCTGCTGGACCGCCTGCCCAAGGCAGTCCAGGTCGTCCGATCCTGGCCGCGCCCGCTCTCGATGATGCAGGGCATGGAGTCGGGCGAGTATGCCGGCGCGCTTTTCATCGGCTACCACGCTGGCGCCACCAACCCGGACGGCATCCTGGCGCACACCTTTCGCAGCGCTTCGCTGCGCGAGGTTCGCGTCAATGGCGTCTCGGCCCCGGAAGCGATGATCAATGCCGCGATCGCCGGGCATTTCGGCACGCCCGTGCTGCTGGTCAGCGGCGATGATGTCTGCATCGAGGAGACCAGGGCGCTCCTGCCCGATATCGAGGCCGTCACGGTCAAATGGGCGCATAGCCGCCTCTCGGCGCGCACCTTGATGCCGGAGGCCTCGTACGAGCTGATTGCCGAGGGCGTGCAGCGCGCCATCGCACGCCGGGCGGGGATCGTCCCCTATCGGCTGCCGGGCCCGATCACGCTGGAACTCAGCTTCCTCTATCGGCAGCCGGTCGAGTACCTCGTCATGCTGAAGGGCATCGAGCGCCTCGACGCGTTCACGGTGCGCTACATCGCCGACGATATCCTCGATTTGCAGCGTTTCCTGGTCTTCGCATTAGGATATAGTTCTAATTTGCAATAGCAGGACGAAACATCCCGTTCGCGGTCCATGCTTCAGGCCGCCGGTACCCCGACAAGACTGGCTCATCCATGCTGCGTTTCATCCTGACCCGCGTCAGCCTGGTGATTCCGACCTTCATCGGCATCACGCTGCTCGCCTTTTTCCTGATCCGGCTGGTCCCGGGCGATCCGATCGAAACCATGGCCGGCGAGCGTGGCATCGATCCGGCCCGCCACGAGCTTCTGCGCAAGGAGTTCGGCTTCGACAAGCCGGTTCTGACGCAATACGGCATCTATATCAGCCGTGTCCTGCAGGGTGATCTCGGCAAGTCGATCGTGACACGCGAAAGCGTCATCTCGGAATTCTCGGCGCTGTTCCCGGCGACGATCGAGCTTGCGCTGTGCGCGATCTTCCTGGCGCTGGCGATCGGCCTGCCGGCTGGCATCCTGGCTGCGGTCAAACGCAACTCGATCTTCGATCACGGCGTCATGGGACTGTCCCTGACCGGCTATTCCATGCCGATCTTCTGGTGGGGCCTGCTGCTGATCCTGCTGTTCTCCGTGCAGCTCGGTATCACGCCGGTCTCCGGCCGCATCGCGGTGCAGTATTATATCGAGCCGGTAACCGGCTTCCTGACGATCGACAGCCTGCTGGCGGGCGATTTCGGCGCCTTCAAGTCGGCGCTGTCGCATCTCGTCCTGCCGGCGATCGTCCTGGGTACGGTCCCGCTTGCGGTCATTGCCCGGATGACGCGCTCCGCCATGCTTGAAGTGCTCGGTGAGGACTATATCCGCACGGCACGCGCCAAAGGCATGGCGCCTCTCAGGGTCATTGCGCTGCACGCGCTGCGCAATGCGCTCATTCCGGTGGTGACGGTCATTGGTCTGCAGGTCGGCGTGCTGTTTACCGGCGCGATTCTGACCGAGACGATCTTCTCCTGGCCGGGAGTCGGCAAATGGCTGATCGAGGCGATCAGCCGGCGCGACTATCCGGTCCTGCAGGGGGGCACCCTGTTAATCGGCGTCGTCGTCATGAGCGTCAACCTCCTGGTCGATCTGCTTTACGGCCTGATCAATCCACGCATCAGACATGCGCGCTGAAGGACCTGTGATCGTGACATGGCTGATTTCTTCGCGGGACGCTGACAGATGACTGCCGAAACGCTTGAAGCACCCTCCGCTGCCGTGCCGGCTGGCACGCCGCCGCATCCGCTGCGCGAGTTCTGGAGCTATTTCAGCGCCAATCGCGGCGCGGTTGCCGGGCTCGTCGTCATCGTGGCGGTGTTGCTGATGGCGGTGTTCGCCGATGTCCTCTCGCCACACTCGCCCTATCTCACCAACAATGCCGTCTTCCTCAAGCCACCCTTCTGGCAGGAGGGTGGCTCGCTGGCCTATCCGCTCGGCACCGACGCGATCGGCCGCGATATCCTGTCCCGACTGCTTCATGGCGCGCGTCTCTCACTGGTGATCGGCATCGTGGTCGTTGCCATCGCCATGGCGGCAGGCATCGCGCTCGGCCTGGTTGCCGGCTTCTTCAAGGGCATCACCGAAATCGTCATCATGCGGCTGATGGACATCGTCCTGACGATGCCGAGCCTGCTGCTCGCCATCGTCATCGTCGCGATCCTCGGGCCGGGCCTGATGAACGCGATGCTGGCGGTCGCCATCGTGGTGCTGCCGCACTATGTCCGCATCACGCGTGCGGCGGTGATTGGCGAAACCTCCAAGGACTATGTCATCGCAGCCCGCGTCAGCGGTGCCGGCACGCTACGCCTGATGTTCAAGGAAGTGCTGCCGAATTGCGCCGCCCCTCTGATCGTCCAGGCGACGCTCGGCGTCTCCACCGCGATCCTCGACGCGGCGGCGCTCGGCTTCCTCGGCCTTGGCGCCCAGCCGCCGACGCCCGAATGGGGCACGATGCTGGCCGATGCGCGTGAATTCGTGCTGCGCGCCTGGTGGGTCGTCACCTTGCCGGGCCTGATGATCCTGATCACCGTGCTGGCGTTCAATCTGCTCGGTGATGGCCTTCGCGATGCCCTCGATCCCAAACTGAAGCGCTGACCATGCCGCTGCTCGAAGTTGAGAATCTGAGTGTCGAGTTCCCGACCTCTACGGGGGTGATGCGGGCGGTCGACGGTGTCAGCCTGTCGCTCGAGGAAGGAGAGATCCTCGGGGTGGTCGGCGAGTCCGGTTCAGGCAAGAGCGTCACCATGCTCGCGCTGATGGGACTTGTCGCATATCCCGGCCGAATCAAGGCCGACCGACTCGCCTTTGCCGGGCGCGACCTGCTCAAGATCTCCGATCGGGAGCGCCGGAAGCTCACCGGCAAGGATGTCGCGATGATCTTCCAGGAGCCGAGCACCAGCCTCAATCCCTGCTTCACCATCGGCTTCCAGCTGGCCGAGACGCTGAAGGCGCATGAGGGGATGGATAGCAAGGCGGCGCGCAGGCGCAGCATCGAGCTGCTCGAACAGGTTGGAATCCCTGCGCCGGAAAGCCGCCTCAAGGCCTTCCCGCATCAATTGTCCGGCGGCATGAACCAGCGCGTCATGATTGCCATGGCGATCGCGTGCAACCCCCGGCTGCTGATCGCCGACGAGCCGACGACGGCGCTCGACGTCACCATCCAGGCGCAGATCCTCGATCTCCTGATGTCGCTGCAGAAGGAGCGCGGCATGGCGCTCGTCCTGATCACTCATAATATGGGCGTGGTCGCGGAGACTGCGCAGCGCATCATGGTGATGTATGCCGGGCAGGTGATGGAGGAGCGCAATGTGGCGTCCCTCTTCGCGGCCCCCCAGCATCCCTATTCCGCAGCACTTCTTGCCGCCCTGCCGGAGCGCAGCGAAGGCGAGCACCGGCTCGCGACGATTCCCGGCATGGTTCCCGGCCCGCATGACCGCCCGCAGGGGTGCCTGTTCAGCCCGCGCTGCGCCTATGCCACGGATCATTCGCGCCTTGTGCGCCCGGATCTCCGGCCCTGGCAGGGAGGGCAGATCCGCTGCCACTACCCGCTCGGCGATCCGGAGCGGGAGAAGGCCAGAGCGGCGGGTGGCATTCACCCCGTGACGGTGGAGAGCACATCGTGAGCACTCCCATCGTCACAGCGCGCGAACTGACACAGGTCTATTCGGTCAATCGCGGCTTCCTCCGCGCGCCGGCCCAGTTGCAGGCGGTCACCGGCGTGTCCTTCTCCGTGGAAGCCGGCAAGACGCTCGCCGTCGTCGGCGAATCCGGTTGCGGGAAGTCGACGCTCGCCCGCATGGCGACGCTGATCGAGAAGCCGACTTCGGGCGCGTTGATGCTCGACGGTCTTGACGCCGTCACGCCTCCTCCGGGCGAAGCCAAGCGCCTGCGGCGAACCGTGCAACTCGTCTTCCAGAACCCCTATGGCTCTTTGAACCCGCGCAAGAAGATCGGCGCGATCCTGGAAGAACCACTTCTGATCAATACCGCGCTGACGAAGGCGGAGCGGACAGAGCGGGCGCGGGCGATGATGGCCAAGGTCGGCCTGCGTCCGGAGCACTACAACCGTTATCCGCATCAGTTCTCGGGGGGGCAGCGCCAGCGCATCGCGATCGCGCGCGCGCTCATCCTCTCGCCGAAGCTGCTGGTGGCCGACGAGCCGGTCTCGGCGCTCGACGTCTCGATCCAGGCCCAGGTGCTCAATCTGCTGGCCGACCTTCAGGACGAGCTCAAGCTCGCCTATCTCTTCATTTCGCATGATCTCGGCGTCGTGCGTCACATCGCACATGACGTGATGGTCATGTATCTCGGCCACGCCATCGAGCATGGCCCGAAGCATGCGATCTTCGCTCGGCCCTTGCATCCCTACACACAGGCGCTGCTGGCCTCGACGCCAAGCGTGGCGGCAGGAAAGCGCGAACGCATCGTGCTGCGCGGCGAGCTGCCGTCGCCGCTCGATCCGCCGAAGGGCTGCGTGTTCTCGACCCGCTGCCCCTATGTGACCGATCTCTGCCGGGCCGAGCGCCCGGTGGCGCGCCAGCTGGATGAGCGGCTCGTCGCTTGCCATTACGCGGAACGCTTCCTGGCCGAGGCGGCCTGAGCTGCAAGCGCGAGCAGTCGCGGTCGACTTCGATCGACCGCGACAGTGTTGGGACGTGGTTTTTGTTGAAGATCGGGGGGCGGCCGCGTCAGGGCTGATTGCCTGCGTTCGCCGCGATGGCCTGCCTTATACCAACGGCCCTCATGATTGACCGACATGAGCCCACTCTCGCATTCCGATTGAGGTGATGGTCTTTGGCTGTGCGACGAGGCGGTTCCATGCGTCGCAGGCAGCGTCGATGATACCGTCGTAGGTGTCGAAGACGCGGTTGGAGAGCCAGTTGGCGCGCAGATACTGCCAGACATTTTCAACCGGGTTCAGTTCCGGGGCGCGGGAGGGCAGAAAGATCAGGGAGATGTTTGCGGGCACGACGAGCTTGCCGGTGGTGTGCCATCCGGCGCGATCGAGCAGCAAGACCGCATGCGCGCCCTTGGCCACCGTCCTGGCGATCTCGTCGAGATGGGCCTGCATGGCGTGGGTGTCGGCGAAGGGCATGGCGAGCGCTGCGCCGACGCCCCGTGCCGGACAGATCGCTCCGAAGAGATAGGCGCTTTCGTAGCGCTGGTCGGCCGGTTGGCGCGGCCTCGTTCCGCGCCTGGCCCATTGCCGGACAAGGCCGTTCTTCTGGCCGATGCGGGCCTCGTCCTGGAACCAGAGTTCGATCGGCCTGCGCTTCGGGAGGTGAGCGAGATGGGCCTTCAGCGTCACCGCGAAGTTTTTTTGAACGCCTCGATCACGCGCTTGTCCTGGGCCGGGTGGTGCGGCCGCGCGCTGATGTGAGTGAAGCCGATCTGCTTCAGCAGTTTGCCGATCGTGCGCTCGTGGTAGTCGACGCCGAAGCGCTCGAGGACGATCTTCTGCAGGTCGATGCGACGCCAGCGCACGACGCCATGAACGGCGCGGTCGGGGCCGATCTCGACGATCTCGGCGAGTGCGATCAACTGGTCCTTCGACAGCTTGGGCGGGTGTCCCTTGGATCGAATGTCGCGGAGTCCGTCGGGGCCGCGTTCGTTGAACCGATGGACCCAATCACGCAGCGTCTGGCGGTCCATGCCGCCGATCCGCGCTGCCTGCTCCCGATCCATGCCGTCGAGAACCGCGGCCAACGAGAGAAGCCGTCGGCTCTGGTTGGCGTGCCTCGACCCGGCCGCGATCCGTCGCAGGTCAAAGGCCGAGTAGTGCGTCCGAAGCTTCACCGCAGCTGGCATGGCGCGAATCCTCCTCGCGCCTATGGAATCAGTGAACCGGGCCGCCGAAAAGACCCCGTGAGTCAGCCTCAGCGGCCGTTGGTATTACGCCACCATTGATCTGGTCCAGTGGCCGGTCGCGAATGTCCTTCGCCCAGCCGTTCCGTGTTAATATCGGCCTGTGCGACAAGGTCGTTGCGACAGGAGGCTTGTGATGATTCTCCAGCTCGGCAGTACAGCACCTGATTTCGAGGCCGAAACGACGGAAGGGCGCATGCGCTTCCACGACTGGATCGGCGATTCCTGGTGTGTGCTCTTCTCCCACCCCAAGGATTTCACGCCGGTCTGCACGACCGAGCTCGGCTACATGGCCAAGATCAAGCCCGAGTTCGATCGGCGCAACGTCAAGATCATCAGCTTCAGCGTCGACCCGGTCGGGAACCATGCACGCTGGGCGCAGGACATCGGGGAGACGCAAGGCCACAAGCCGAACTACCCGATGATCGGCGATCCGGATCTGGAGATCTCCAAGCTCTACGGCATGCTGCCGGCCAGCACATCCGGCACCTCGGATGGCAGGACGCCGGCCGACAACCAGACCGTGCGCAATGTCTTCGTCATCGGGCCGGACAAGAAGATCAAACTGATCCTGGTCTATCCGATGACGACAGGGAGGAATTTCGACGAGGTTCTGCGTGTCATCGATTCGCTCCAGCTGACGGCGAAGCACCGGGTCGCGACCCCCGCCAACTGGAAGCAGGGTGAAGACGTGATCATCGCCGGCTCGGTGTCGAACGATGAAGCAAAGCAGCTCTACCCGGATGGCTGGAGGGAACCCAAGCCCTATATCCGCATCGTGGCGCAGCCTGGGGGCTGAGAGAGACTTTGCCTCAAGCCATGCTCGCTACAGTCGCAGTAAGGCGACGAGCCGTGGGAGCAGGATTGCAGCCCGCCCGTGGCCGGTTCTGCGCCAGAGGGGCGGCTGGTTGCATCAGCGCCCGTCAATTCCTCGCTTTGGTGTTGCGGCTCACCAGCTGACCTTGATGCCGAGCCTGCCGTCATAGGCATGCGAGCGGCCGTTGAGGCCGATCGAGTAGCCGGCGCTGGCGTAGAGGGCGGTGTTCCTGGTCATCTGCGCGTCGGCGCCGACCTTGAACTCGGCCCAGCTGCCGCCGAGATCGGCGCGAAACGGGATGAAGCCGGTGGCTGAGGAGAACGCGGTCTTGGGATTGCCCAAGAACTCGTTCCAGAGGCTGGCCTTCAGCCAGGCGGTCAGCATCCGCGGTTTGACGCCGCCAGTGGCGTCCTCCAGCGTCCAGCTTCGCGCAAGGCGGGCGCCGATCCGGCCGGCGAGTGAGTCGGCATCGGAGAAGCGCACCAGCGCTGCCGTGTCGGAGGCGCTCCCGTTCGAAATCGTTTGATAGACCAGTTGCGCCTGCGGCTCGAGGATGACGCCGTAGCCGAGCTGGAGCGGATAGCCGCCCTCGAGCGAGGCGGCAAAGCCGAACGCGTCGCGGTTGAGGATGAAGCCGCGCTTGGAATCGGCCTTGGCATCATACCAGGTGCCCTGGACGACGCCGTCGAGATACCAGCCCGACGGCCCGAAATGGGTCCAGTAGCCGCCGAGCGAGTAGGCATCGATGGTGTTCCGCCCGGCCCTGATGCCGTTGAAATGGGTGACGTCGCCCTCGATCCGGCCAATCGCGGCATAGATGCCGGCATGGTCTCGCGAGCCGTCGGCGCTCACGCTGCGATAGAGGTCGAGACCGGCCTGGAAGGCATAGAGGTCGTAGTCGTAATTCGGGCCGTTGCGGAAGATGCCCCAGGGCCCGCCATCCTGGTTGCCATGGGTGCCGATGATCCGGGCCCAGCCGGCCGAGGCATAAGAGCGACCGGGTGCGGCTGCGCTCGCCGGCAGCCGCACGGTGGTCGTGCAGCGAAAGTTCTTGTCGGGGTTCTTGCACCAGATCGTGCGCTCCTCGCTGACCGCCGGCGCTTCCAGCGGCGCGAGTTCGCCGACGCGCTCATGCAGGCTGTCGATCAGGGTACGGCCATAGATCAGCTGCATCGCCGGCAGCGCCGCATAGAGCGAGGTTTCGCGCCGAAAATCCGGGATGCCCGTTCCTGGTGGAGATGGCGTCGGTCCGGGACCGGGCGGCGCAGGGGTTATCTCGGAGCGCAGGTACCAGTTTTCCGGACCCGAGGCGTCGACGCTGCTGCGGTACAGTGAATACTCATAAGGGCCCGCGACCACCGGCCGGCCGAGCGCGAAGGCTCCAGGCACGGTCGTGCCACCATTGATCGCGTCGACCACCAGGATGCCGTTGCCGATGGTGAGATTGCCCGGGCCCGTGGTGTTCGTCACGCGCAGGAACGAATTGCCACTGGCAACGCCGCCGTTGATCACCAGCCGGTCCGAGGGAGAGCCATCACTGCCGAGGAAGGTGTTGAGCCCGAGCGTTCCGCCTGCGCCCAAATAATTCCGTGTCGTCAGCGTCTTGTAGCTGCCCAATTTCGTTGGATCGCCACCCGGCGGCGTGAACTGGATCAGCCCGGCATTCGCGACCTGCTGCGTGACGGTCGAGTTCGCGGTGACCGTCCAGGTGCTGGTCGGGTCGACCGTGACATTGGTCACGTCGAAGGCCGCCCCCGTCCATTGCGAGCCGGTTGCGAGGCTGATGTTGGCGGTGGTCTGCGCGGCGACGAGCGCATCGCCGGTCAGGACGCTCCCGTTCGAGGCGTCAAACTGCACGGCGGTTGGCTGCGCCGGGCCGAAGGTGCTGGCGAAGGTCTGGAGCAGGAGCCCGCCACCGCCGGTCACGACCGTTCCAGCCGTGGTGAGATTGAGCGGACCTTGTGCCTCGACCGCGGTCGAGGTCGTACTGACGAGACCGCCGCCCGACAGCCTGACGATGTTCACGCTGGCTGGGGTGATGTTCAACGAGGAAAGGCCAACGGTGCTCGAACCCGTCGCCTGCACAGTCGTGCCGGTCAGGTCGATCAAGCCCGGCCCGCCATTGATGAAGAGGGCGGCGCCACGTGCTCCGGAAGTGGTCACGCGCGAAGCGCGCCCGATGACGGTGCCGTTGGAATCGACGCGGATGCCGAATGCGTTCGTCCCCGTCGTGGTGATCGTGTTGTCGGTCATGTCGACGGTGCCGCCGAGGCCGGCATCGGCGCCGGCCGCACCATTGCTCGAGGTCACAGTGATGGTCGTGCCGGTGCTGGTGATCAGGGCTCCGGCTCCCTGTGCCAGCAGACCGCTGACCGGAATCGCGCCGACCAGGCTGAAGACCGAGGCGACGGGGCCGGCGGCCGTCGCGAGATTGGCCGTCTGAAGCACGTAGGCGTTCGGGCCCTGCTCGGAGTTGATGTTGATGACGCTGCTCCCCGACAGCGTGATGCTGCTATTGTCTCTCGCCCAGGCACCGGCAGCGGCATTGGAGCCTTGAACCGTCACATTCGCGATGTTGAGCGAGCCACCGTTCGCGGCGAAGAGGCCGGTGCTGCCCGGTCCGCCCGAAGTGTTGTTGAGATTGATAGTTAATCCGCTGCCGATGGTTCCAAGTGCCACCGTCGTATTGTCGACGCCTATGCCGACATTGCCGGTGCCGTTCATTTGAAACGTCGACCCGGGAAGGATGCTGACCTGGCCGCCGTCATGGAGATAGATCCCCATCGAGCCGCCGCCATTCATCGTGACCGGAATGAGAACGTCCGCAATGACGCGGCTGCCGGCACCTGAAGCCCCGAGACCGACGGAGTTGAACGCAGCCGTCGTGATGCTCGTGCCACTATGAAGATTGACGGCGCCGCCGCCCTCCGCGATCGCGCCATGGCCAGCCGAGATGGTGGGGGTTGCGGTCGCGGTGTTGTTGACGATGACGTTGGTTGCGTCGATTCTGCCGCCGATCGCAACCAGTGCCGCTCCAACGCCGGTCGTCGTGATCGAAACGCCGCCGAGAATTGCGCTGCTGGTCGCGCCATTGGCAAGAACTGCGTGGCCGCCTTGGGTCAGGATGCTGAGATTGCCGTTTGGCACGGTGATCGCGCCGCCATTGGCCTGGAGCGCATTGCCGTTCAATGCCTGAAAGGTAATCGCGCCGGGAAGGGGGCCTGCCAGACTGTCGATGACGAGCGTGCCACCGGTGACGTTGCTTGCGTTCGTGGCACCGGCCGTCGCGACATTCGTGCTGCCGACGACGGTCGTGGTGCCCGCCGTGACATTGATCGTCGCCGTGATCGTCGGTGGGCTCGGCCCGACCGTCTGGGCGCCGAGCGGGAGGGAGGACAAGAGCAGTCCGACGCTTGCTGCTCCGCAGGCTGGCAGGCCACTCGTAGGCACGACCCAACGGTACATCATTCTCATGATGCCCTCCGATTGCGGTGGCGCTTGCGTCCTTCTGTTCTGCTCTCGCCTTGCGCCGAATCACCCGTGTTTCTGCCGTATCTGCGGATACTGGCTGCAGCGCGGACAACTGTCGATCAGGGAAAGCCCTGAGATGCGGCATTCGCGGCTTCGTTGGTTTCCATGAGATTAACGACGGTTCCCACGCAACATGACCGCCGTGGCCGGTCGGCCATGGCGGTCATGTTGCGTGGGGTAGTCGGAGGGGCAGCGGTTGAGGCGGCGAAGGATCAGAGGACTTCGCCGCGTTCAGCGGATTCAGCGCAGCGGGGGAGCGTACAGGATTCCGCCCATGCTCCAGAGCTGGTTCAAGCCACGCGGGATGCCGAGGCGGGATTTCACACCAAGATTGCGCTCGTAGAGTTCAGAGTAGTTGCCGACGGCCTTCACGGCCCGAATGGCCCAGGCATTGTCGAGCCCGAGCATCTTGCCGAAACCACCCTCGGCGCCGATGAAGCGACGGACGTCAGGCTTGGCGGAGGCCAGGGCCTCGGCCGTGTTGGTTGAGGTGATGCCAAGCTCCTCGGCGTTCACGAGAGCAAAATTCACCCATTTGACAAAGGTGAACCAGGCGAAATCGTCACCGCGCGTTACCGGGCCGAGCGGCTCCTTCGAGATCACGTCGGGCAGGATGACGGCATCGGCGGGGCGAGGAAGCTTCAGGCGTTCGGCATAAAGCGCCGATTGGTCGCGCGTCAGCACATTGCATTCTCCGGCCTGGAAGGCCGCGAGAGCAGCGGCAGCCGTCGGGAAGGCACGCTCTTCATAGGTTATCGAGTTCGAGCGCAGGAAGTCCGAGAGGTTGAGTTGCGTCGTCGTGCCCGCTTCGACGCAAATCTTGGTGCGGTCGAGTTCGAGCGCCGAGGTTGCCGTCACCGACTTCATGATCATGAAGCCCTGGCCGTCGTGATAGGTCACGCCGGCGAAAGACAGGCCGAGCTCGGCCTCGCGCGCCAGAGTCCAGCTGGAGTTGCGCGAGAGCAGGTCGACCTGGCCGGCGCGCAGCGCGTCGAAACGCTGGCTCGCCGAAAGCGGTACGAAGCTGACCTTGGCCGGATCATCGAAAATCGCGGCCGCGACGGCACGGCAGAAATCGACATCGAAACCCGACCACGCGCCTTGCGCATCCTTCTCGGAGAAGCCGATCAGGCCTTCGCTGACGCCGCATTGCAGGGTGCCGCGCTGCCTGACGGTGTCGAGCGTTCCGGCTGCGGCCGGCTGCGCCGCTCCCCAGAGCGTGACGGCCGCGAAACAGGCAAGCGCGCTGCGAAGGTAGGTCTTGGCCGCGTTCAGCATGACCATCGGTCTCCGGTTGGGACAGATTGCGGAATTGGCAGGGGGCTCGTCGCGCAAGTCAGAGACTCGCACCGTGTCAGAGACTTGCACCGTGTCAGAGACTTGCACCGTGCCGGACGACGACCTTGGTGTTGAGCGGGACTCGCTCATACAGATCGATGATGTCGCCATTGGCGAGGCGGAAACAGCCGGACGAAATCGATTGGCCGATGGTCTCAGGCTGGTTGGTGCCGTGGACCCGGAAAACCGTCGAGCCGAGATAGAGCGCTCGCGCTCCCATCGGATTCCCCGGACCGCCGGCCATGAATCGCGGCAGATAGGGCTGGCGTGCGATCATCTCCGGCGGCGGGCGCCAGTCCGGCCATTCCGCCTTGCGGCTGATCTTGACCAGGCCCGACCACTGGAAGCCTTCACGGCCGACGCCGATGCCGTAGCGCAGAGCGCGGTTATTGCCCTGGACGACATAGAGGAAGCGTTCCGAGGTATGAATCACCACGGTTCCCGGCGGCTCGTTGGAGCGGAACAGCACGGCCTGACGCGCGTAGGGGCCGTCGGCGACAACGGTTTCCTCACCCGAAATGCGCCCCGGCTCGTCACCGATGTCGAGGGTCTCCGCCTCGCCGGCCTTGGGGGCCGCGAATGCGCTGCCGGGCAGTGTCGCGACAGCACCCAAGGCCAGAGCCGCAAGGCCGAGGCAGGTTCCAGCGATTGTCTGCTTCCGTCCGCTTACCCGCATACTGCTCACTCCCGGATTGTAAGATGCGCTCAGGCTCCGCAGCGCACGAAGATGAAGGTTCCATAGCGGCGATGCGCGTCGGGATCGACGAAGCGCATGACCAGCTCCCTGTCGGTCGCGGACAGGATCTCGCGATCCTGCGGGTCGCCGGCGGGAGCCTCGAAGCCGAGGAAGTTCCGTCCGCCCGGTCCGCCCTTGAGCTTGAGCTCATAGAGCTTCGGATCGTCGGCGACATGCATCATGACGCCGTCGGTCGGGCCCTTGGTGATCGAGTAGGGCATGTTGCACTGGGCCTTGGCCTGGGCCTCGGTCCGCTTGCGGTCCTTGTCGGCGTGGAAGGAGGCGATGCCCCATTTCCCGATCAGGCGCTCGCGCGGGATGCTGCTCGGTCCAGCTGCGGCACCGGCGGACGAGCTGCCTGCATTTTCACTGGTTCCGGCGCAGCCTGCTGCGGCCAGCGTGAACGCCGCCGCGGCGAGGCGGGTCAGCATGCCAGATCGAAGAGAAGTTGTTCTGGGAGGGTTTGCACCGCCTGAATGGTGCAGAATTGCCGGGAAAGTGGCTTGGCCTCTGTCGTGTTGCGGTACCACATTACACTCCAGCATCTTCGGACACAGGTCATCATGGACGAAGCCGCCGGCAGAATTCAAGCCATCACTTGCACAAGCATCGATGTATCTTCCGCTGCGAGATCTATGACCTTCCCCACGCGGTGTTGAACGCGCCTGAACAGCGCAGGCGCCTCCCTGGTTATTGGCCTGGAACGGAGTTGGGGCGCGCTTGCAAGCCCAGGAAATGCCGGATGACCGGTTTGTCATGGCCTGTATGGAATTTCGTGACTTCCGCCTGGATATCGGCATCGGCCTGCGAGACACGCCTGTGCTGACGCAGATGCTCGGCCCAGGACTCGACCATGAACCATTCAAGGATGCAGTCGGGGTCGGCGGCATCCTCGCTGACGCCCCAGGCGAAGGCGCCGTCCCGGCGCCGCTCCGGAGCGAGCCGCGCCACCGCCTCGAGGAAGGCGGCCCGGCTTTCGCGAGCGACACGGTACTCGATCGTGATGGTGACGGGGCCGCGATCGTGTTCGACCGGATCGGCGATCGCCGGCTCCGGCCAATGGGTCGAGGGGGTGAGATCGGCCTCGCCCGCCGGTAGCCGCAGGCGCAGGACCGCAACGGCGACCAGCGCGAGCGCGAGTGCTGCGACGAGCAAGGTGGCATGCAGCCCGATTGCTTCGGCAACAAGCCCCCAGAGCAGGCTTCCGGCGGCCGACGCGCCGTTGAAGATCGTGAGGTAGATCGCCAGGCCGCGCCCGCGCACCCAGTTTGGCAGAATGGCCTGTACCGTGCCGTTCAGCGTCGTCAGCGCAGCGATCCAGGCGCCGCCCAGGACGAGCAGCATGAGAATGGCGAGCCATTGCGGTGGCACCGCCGCCAACGCCGCCGTCACGGCGGCCGTGACGAGTGCGGCGCCGAGCATGATGCCGTCGGCATCGAGATGGGCCCGGATCCGCGGCAGCACGATGGCGCCTGCGATCGCGCCGGCTCCTACAGCTCCGAGAAGGAGGCCATAGAAACCGGCGCCCCCGCCGAGCAGCTGTCGGGCAACGAGGGGCAACAGCGCCCAAATGGCGCTGGCGCCGGCGAAGAACAGGACGGCCCGCAGAAGAACCAGGTGAAGCTCTCGACTGGCGCGGGCGTAGCGCAGCCCCGCCCTGAAAGCGCCGCCGAAATGTTCGCGGAGCTCGTCATCGGCGCCGGCGGGGCGCTGCCACCAGAGCAGTGCCGCGATGACGAAGACATAGCTCAGGACGTCGGCGCCATAGGTCGAGGCGGCACCAAAGGCCGCCAGGAGCGCGCCGCCGGCGGCAGGGCCGATCGCGCGGGCAATGTTGATGCCGAGCGAGTTCAGGGCGACGGCATTGCGCAGCTCGGTCATCGGCACGAGCTCGGGGACGATCGATTGCCAGGTCGGCCCCATCAAGGCCGCGCCGACACCGCCGATGAAGGTCAGCCCGACCAGAAGTTCGATCGTCAGCCGGTTGGTCAGGGCCAGCGTCATCAGGACAGCGCTGGTGCAGCCCAGCAGCAGCTGGACGCCGATCAACAATTTCCTGCGGTCGACGATGTCGGAGAGCACGCCGGCCGGGATCGCGAGGAGGAAGATCGGCAAGGTACCGGCGACCTGGATCATGGCGACAGCCGCAGGCGAGCCGGAGAGATCGGTGACCAGCCAGCCGCTTGCGACGTCGCGCATGAAGGAGCCGACATTGCCAAGGACCGTGGCCGCCCAGAGTACGGCGAAGACGGAGTGCTGTAGCGGCGCGAAGGCCGAAGACGCCGGTCTGGCTGCGGTATCGTGTGGCACTTGGGCCATCAGACTCGTGCTCCCCAGCTCGAACGGGCGGAAAGCATCGCCAGCAACACCAGCCCGCCGACAATCGAGACATGCTCGAAGAAGATGTTCTGATGCAGGAAGCGTTCGCCTGCGGGCTTCATCCAGAAGGCATGGGCATAGAGTGTCGCGAGGATTGTGAAGCCGGCCAGCGCCGCCGCGCCGATCCAGGCATAGCGGCCGCCGGCAATCAGCAATGCAGAGCCGCCGAGCTGCGTCAGGATGACGAGCGTGGCGAAGAGTGCGGCAGGCTCGAGCCCGGTCAGACCGCGGACCTCGGCGGTCGCTCCTGCGAAATCGAACAGCTTGGCGATGCCGCTGAGCATGAAGGGCAGCGCCACAGCGATGCGGGCGAGAACAACCAGCCATGACTGGCCAAGGAGCCGTTCGACGGCCTGCTGAGCGGAAGAGAATGGCGAACCGGACATGATCGATCCCTTCGTGCGCTCAGAAGGCCCAGCAGGAGCAGCCAAGAGCTCCCCAGAACGAACCCTCGTCGCGCACCGGCACGGTTGCGGCCAAGGCCGAAGCATGTGCGTGTCCGTGGACGCCGCACGCGCTGGCACAGCCACAGGCGGCCGCGAAGGCATATTTGCGGCCATCCATGCCCGCACGCCTCTGGTAGCCGCCGAAGGTCCTGACCGGTGACCAGTCCGGCATGGCCGGCGGCAGTGGCGGGGCAAGCCCGGCATAGTCGCCGGTGCCGTGAACCGGCTTGCCGCCGAGCAGCGTTAGCACGCTCTCGATGTCCTGGATCTCATCCTCCGGCACGGTCATGTAGTCGCGATCGAGCACGACGAGATCGGCAAGCTGGCCGGTCTTGATCTGGCCCTTCTTGCCTTCCTCAGTCGAGAACCAGGTATTGGCCTGCGTCCAGAGCCGAAGCGCGCTTTCGCGGTCGAGCAGGTTGCGCTGCGGGTAGAGCCTGAGGCCGCCCAGCGTCTTGCCGGTCACGAGCCAGGCGAGCGAGACCCAGGGGTTATAGCTCGCGACGCGGGTCGCGTCGGTGCCGGCACCGACGGGGACGCCGGCCTCGAGCATGCGCGCGATCGGCGGTGTGCGCTCGGCCGCCCTGGCGCCATAACGTTCGACGAAATCCTCGCCCTGGAACATCATCCGGTGCTGCACGGCGATGCCGCCGCCGAGCGCTGCGATGCGATCGATGTTGCGATCGCTGATCGTCTCGCAATGGTCGAAGAACCAGTGCAGCCCCTGCAAGGGCGTGTCGCGGTTGACCTTCTCGAAGACGTCGAGCGCGCGGGTGATGGTCTCATCGTAGGTGGCATGCAGGCGCCAGGGCCAGCGGTTCTCGGCGAGCAGCCGCACGACGGGTTCGAGATCGCCCTCCATCGTGGACGGCATGTCCGGTCGCTCGACCCTGAAATCCTCGAAATCCGCGGCCGAATAGACCAGCATCTCGCCAGCGCCATTATGGCGATAGAGATCATCGCCCTGGCCGGGTTTCACCTGGTTGGCCCAGCCCGCGAAATCGGCGAGCTCCTCCTTCGGCTTCTGCGTGAAGAGATTATAGGCGAGCCGCAAGGTCAGCTCGCCTGCGGCATGCAGTTTCTCGATGATTGCGTAGTCATCCGGGTAGTTCTGGAAGCCGCCGCCTGCATCGATGATGCTGGTCACGCCGAGCCGGTTCATCTCGCGCATGAAATGGCGCGTCGAGTTGAGCTGGTACTCGGGCGGGAGCTTGGGGCCCTTCGCCAAGGTGGCATAGAGGATGTTGGCGTTAGGCTTGGCAATCAGCAGTCCGGTCGGGTTGCCGTTTGCATCGCGCTGGATCTCGCCGCCCGGTGGATCGGGCGTCTCCTTGCCGTAACCGACGGCGCGGAGGGCCGCGGCGTTGAGCAGGGCGCGGTCATAGAGATGCAGGATGAAGACCGGCGTCTCGGGGGCGATCACGTTGATCTCGTCGAGCGTCGGCAAACGCTTCTCGGCGAATTGATGTTCGGTGAAGCCGCCGATCACCCGCACCCATTGTGGCGGCGGGGTCACCGCGACCTGGCGCTTCAGCATCTCCATCGCCTGGGCAAGCGAGCGCACGCCGTCCCAGCGCAACTCCATATTGTAGTTCAGCCCGCCGCGGATGATGTGCATATGGCTGTCGATCAGCCCCGGAATGACACGCCGGCCGCCGAGGTCGACGATCGCAGTCGTCGGGCCGGCCAGAGCGCGCATGTCCTGTTCAGCTCCGACACCGATGAAACGGCCATCGGAGATGGCAGCCGCCTGCGGATCGGGGTTTCTGCGGTCCAGAGTGCTGAAGCGTCCGTTCACGAGAAGAAGGTCGGCGGTCATGGCGGCTTGTCCTGTCGTCGATGTCTGGGCGGCGGCCCGGCCGCCGAGCAGCGTGGAAAGCGCGCCGGCCGCGCCGCCGAGCGTGGTCTGTCTGCGGGTCGGGTTCATGAAGGCTTGCTGCCGGCATCGTTGCGTTCGGCCTGCTTCTCGGCGGAGCGCGCGGGTAGGGCGCCGAAAAGGTGCTCACCGCATTCGCTCTTGAGCCAGCCGATGCTGAGCCGCTCGCCCGCGAGGACGCGCTTGGCAATTGGCACGATCTGCTCCCCGGCCAGGATGCCGAGGAGACCGATCAGCGCCACCACCGGTGGCGCTGGCGAGCGGACATTGAGCAGGCTGTAGATGATGCCGACCAGCAGGCCGGCCCCCAGGGCCAGCAGATAGGGCTTCATATCGACCTCCCTTGGGCTCTGGCCGCCCGACAATCAGCCTTTCACGAAAGCGAGCAGATCGGCGTTGACCAGCTCCGGATGGGTCGCGCAGAGCCCGTGCGGGAGCTTCTCGTAGACCTTGAGCGTGCCGTGCTTCAGCAGCTTGATCGAGAGCAGGGCCGCGTCGGCGATCGGCACGATCTGGTCGTCATCGCCATGCATCACCAGTGTCGGCACCTCGACCGCCTTCAAATCCTCGGTGAAATCGGTCTCCGAGAAGGCCTTGATGCCGTCGTAATGCGCCTTGGCGCCCCCCATCATGCCCTGGCGCCACCAATTCCGGATGATGCCCTGTGACGGGTTCGCGCCCGGGCGATTATAGCCGTAGAAGGGCCCACTCGGCACATCGAGGAAGAATTGCGCGCGATTGGCGGCGAGCGCCTGCCGGAAGCCGTCGAAGACCTCGATCGGCAGCCCGCCCGGATTGGCCGCGGTCTTCAGCATCAGCGGGGGCACCGCGCCGATCAGCACCAGCTTGGCTACGCGGCCCTTGCCATGGCGGACCGTGTAGTGCAGCGCCTCGCCACCGCCGGTCGAATGGCCGACATGAACGGTGTTTCGCAGGTCCAGATGCTCGACCACCGCCGCGGCATCGGCCGCGTAATGGTCCATGTCATGACCGTCTCCGGTCTGGGTCGAACGGCCATGGCCGCGCCGGTCATGGGCGACGACGCGGTAGCCCTTCGCGAGGAAGAACAGCATCTGCGCGTCCCAGTCGTCCGAACTGAGCGGCCAACCATGGTGGAAGACGATCGGCTGGGCGTCTTTCGGACCCCAGTCCTTGAAGAAGATTTCGAGACCGTCCTTCGTGCTGACCTTGGGCATGATCAATGTCCCTCTTGTGCGCCGAACATCGTCTTGGCGTAGATGATGCCGAGACCGTAGGCCCCGCCGAACTTCTTGGCGATGCCGGTGGTGAGATCGTAGGTGTCCGTCCTCGCCCAGTCGCGCTGCAACTCGAGCAGATATTGCAACGCGGTCATCGGACGGGCGCCGGCCTGTACCATCCGCTCGACGGCCCGCTCATGCGCTTCGTCGGAGACGTCTCCGCAGGCGTCGGTGATGACGTAGACTTCAAAACCCTGGTCGATGGCCGAGAGCGCCGGGCCGACGATGCAAACGGAGGTCCAAAGGCCGGCAAGCACGATGCGGCTCTTGCCGATCTCGTTGACGCGCGCGATCACCGCGGCATCCTCCCAGGTATTCATGGAGGTGCGATCGAGCAGCTTCTGGCCGTTGAAGGCGGTCGTGATCTCCTCGAACATCGGCCCGGAGAAGCTCTTCTCGGCGACGGTCGTCAGGATGGCCGAAACGCCGAAGCCGGCGGCGGCATGGGAAATCAGGGCGGCGTTGTTGCGCAATGCCACGGCATCGATCGATTTCGTTGCGAAGGACATTTGCGATTGAAAGTCGATCAGGATCAGGGTGTGATCCTGAGGAGAGAGCAGCAGTTTACCTGGAACCGGAGTTGCGCGAGCCATGAACCAACCTCCATCGCGGCAATGAACACGGCTGCACGCTAGCGCTGCAATACGGCCTCGACCAGTAGTAACCTTATGGATACCGCAAGCTTGCCATGAACAAGATTGAAATAATTGAATTCGACGATAGCAAATGCCGTGTGGAACCTTTGCTCAAGTTCCTTGCCCAGGAATGGATGAGCCATATCATCTGGGTTCTCGGCCAGAATAACGCGCTGCGGTTTGCGGAGCTTCGCCGCGCGCTGCCCGGATCGATCTCCGCGCGTGTTCTTTCCGCCCGGCTCAAGTCACTTGAAGGCAAGGGCTTCGTCATCCGCTGCGACCTGAGCGAGAATGTCCGCCATGTCGAATATAGCCTGACTGAGGAGGGGCAGGCTCTCGACGCCGAACTGAGGCGGAGCGAGGCCTTTTCCCACGCACGGTATGGCCAGGTCCTGGCACGTTCAGCGGGCGAGTAAGCATCCGCGGGGAGAACCACCCCAACGTTGCCGTCTTGAGCCGCCTGGCGTTCAGATCGGTGACATCGTGGGGGTTGCAGCCCTTTACGGCTGGGGGTGGAGAACGCGCCCGCCGAGGCTGGCGCCCTGCAAGAGCCCGACCAGATCGGCCTGGCGTTCGAGGCCCGTTTTCGCGAAGACCCGCTTCAGAGTGGTCCGAACGGTTTCCTCCCCGATGCCGAGGGCGAGCGCGGCATCACGGGGGCGGCTTCCGGCGGCGATCAAGGCAGCGAGCTTCGCCTCCGCCGGCGTCAGGTCGAACAGGCCCTGGATGACCGAAGCGGTCGGGACCTCTCCGGGGACGACCGGCGTTACGACCAGAATCGCATGGGCTTGCGACAGCACATCGTGACCCGCCCCGGTCACCGGCACGAGATGCGCGATGAAGGGCGGATTTTCGCCCTCGGCGGCAATCGGGATCGAGCGGACGGCGGCATCGTGCGGCGCTTTGCCCAGGGCTGCGAACGCCTGGAGAAGCAAGCGGTCCGCAGAAGGATTGGCGAGCCCGAGCCGGGATGGGCGGTCCTGCGCGACATCCGGCATCAGCCTGACGAGGAGCGGATTCGCAGCGAGGGCCTGTCCGCGCCATCCGAGCACGGCTGCAGGAAGGCCGATCATCTCGAGCGCGTGGGCAACGGTGCGGGCCCGCTCCATGTCGAGCCGCGCTGCCAGGATGCCGGCGCGAGCAAAATGGGACCGTGTGCGATCGACCTGCGCGACGAGATCGCGCCCGACCGGCCCCGAGGCATAGTCGCGTTCGGCATGGACGATGATGGTGTCGCCGCTCGGAACCTCGATTGCGGTCGCGACGCCGAAGCCATAGCCACGCGGGATGAAGAAGTCGCGATAGATCGGGTCCTGAGCCATTTCCTGCATGGTGAAGACGTCGGCATCGGTTGCAAAACCGGGATGCTGCAGCGCCATCAGACGTTTGGTCCGCTCGTTGGACGCCCCCGGATAGAGGCTGAGAAAATCGAGCCAAAGCTGCTCAAACGCGGGTGAGGAGTTGACGAAGCGCATCTCCTCGCCCCGGACGGTGCAAAGCACCGCGTCCTTCGCGCTGCAGATATCGGCGAATTTGGCGAGCACGGATGGCCAGAGGCTTGGCACAAGGGCTGCCTCGTAGACGGCATCGATGAGCTGATGCTCGCGTGGATCGCTCATGCCACCCTCCGGTCCTGACCGATCATCGGCCGATACCGCGCTGATTCAGCAATACAACAATAGTAGGGCACTTCGGCCATCAGCCGGCTCACTATCAGACAAAGTCCGGTGCCGGTCCACGATCGACTGAGGCGCGCCGGCGTGTTTCCGGTTCCCAGCGGGCCATTTAGGTCCGTTTGAGAGTCTGGCCCCGGCGTTCGACGGGCCTGGCGGCCGCTTCTCAGAGGAACAACGTCCGGTCAATCCCTTCAGTACGGGCTTTACAATATACATACGACTGTATATTTATTGCGAACTGTGAGGTGACATGATGACGAGCGATAAGAGGAAGGAGCGCGGCGACCGCGCCCGGGCCAACATTCTTCACCATGCAACCCGGATCGCCTCCATCGAGGGGCTGGACGGTCTGACGTTCGGGCGCGTGGCCGCTGATGCGGGGGTTGCACGAGGCAACATCCAAATCCTCTTTGGCGACAGAGAGGCGCTGCAGCTCGCGACGATCGAGAACGGCGTGTCGCTATACACGGACGCCGTCATTGGCCCCGCCAGGGCAAGGCCAAACGCGGTCGAGCGTCTCATCGCTCTTATCGAGGGCTGGTACACATTCGTGGAGCAAAGAACGCTTCCGGGCGGCTGCCTGGTTCACGCGCTGAGCAGTGAATACCGCACGCGTCCGGGACGGATCCGCGATCGGGTGGAGCATCATCGGCTCGAGGCGAGGCAGTGCATCGTCAATCTGTCGATCGAAGCGATGCGGGCGGGAGAGCTTCAGCCCGACACCGATATTGAGCAGCTCGCCTTTGAGCTTACTTCGTATCAGGCATCGGCCAATGTGGCGGCCCTGATGGAGGAAGCCGACCAGTTCGAACTGGCGCGGCTCGCATCCAGGCAGCGGCTCCGGGCGGCGCGGGGTCTAAGATGAGCGGCGACCCATTCCGCTCCGGAGAGCCGGAACACCATCAGCGACCTGCCGCTCGTGGCCGATCTGCGGATTTGTTGGCGAGGCGAGACGGGTTGTCGCCAGCTTTCCGAACCTTCCTTGAAAACCTGAAGTTCATCCTGCCGGGCCCCTAAAGGACCTCTCATCGAACGGCTTCGTGCGCTTGAGGCCGAACGTCTTGATGAGCCGCGCCGCCGCGCCGGCTGCCGGCTCATATCCCAATTGTTCAACCAAACAACTTGGCATCGGTGCTGACATCGCCGGGCCGGAAAGGTCCATTCATGGTCGCTGCGCCGCTGCAAACTCCACGTGAAGTCGATCGGCCGCAGGCCAAGAGCCCATGGCTCCCGGTTTCGATGCTCGCATTCGGTGTCTTTGTCGTCGGGACCGGCGAGTTCGTCTTGGCGGGCTTGCTGCCCCTTCTCAGCAGTTCGCTCAAGATCGCCCCGTCCGTCGCGGGGCAGGTCATCACGATCTTCGCGTTGACCTGCGCACTCGCGGGCCCGGTCCTGACGACGTCCACCGGGGGATGGGACCGAAGAACCGTACTGGTCGCCGCAGTGGTGACTTATCTTGCCGGGAATGTCTGGACTGCGCTCGCGCCGTCCTATGCTCATGTTCTGGCCGGTCAGGTCGTGGCTGCTCTCGGCGTTGGATTATTTGTGCCGACCGCCACCGTAACTGCTGCCGCGATGGTTTCGCCAGCACACCGGGGCCGAGCCATTGCTTTGGTCGTGAGCGGCTTCACTGCGGCGACTGCGCTTGGGGCACCCTTGGGTACAGCGTTCGGCGGGATGTTCGGCTGGCGGTCGACCATGTGGCTTGCAACCGGACTGGCCGTGGTTGGCGTCATCGGGATCGTCATCTCCGTCCCGAAGACAACGACGATCGCGACAGCACCGGGGTTACGCCAGCAAATGCGGTTCCTGCTCGAGCCTCAAATCGCTGCGGTCCTCGGAGTGACCCTGCTGGCCTTCACCGCTGTGTATATGCCCTACACCTATATGGGGATCATCTTTGAAACGGCGACGCAGGGAAACAGTCTCTACCTTGCGGGGCTCATGACAACGCTTGGCGTGGTTGGCACTGTCGGGAACCTGGGCGCCGGTATGCTCGCCGACCGCTTTGGCGGCCGCAGGGTGGTGGCGATCGCCTTGGTCTGGCTCATTCTCAGCCTGGTCGTCCTGCGATTGACCACCGATAACCTGGCATGGGCCTTTGCATTGATCGCGGTCTACGGCATCGCCGCCTTCGCCATTACGACGCCGCAACAGCACCGACTGATCTCCCTGAAGCCTGAAGCCGCCGATGTTCTCGTTTCGCTCAACCAGGCAATCCTGTACCTCGCCATCGCACTATCGGGTTCCATCGGCGGTCTAGGAATTGAGTGGCTGGGCTCGAACAATCTCGGCTTCGTCGCTGCGGTGTTGGCAGGCATGGCATTGGTGCTGTCATTGTCGATGAAATCGGAGAGCCATGCTCACCGATGAGGATGCAATCCGCCTGGTGCAACGGGTATCTGCCATGGAGGGCAGTAACACTTGCACCCGGTCGTAAGACGGTCGCTGTTGCCAAGGACTGTTTGATTTCGCTCATCGCTCGTCGTCTGGTTTGCTATTCATTGCTTTGCAACCAGGACGTCGAGCGCTCACCACGTTACATCTGGCCACGAGGCAAGAGGGGGGCAAATGCGGTCGCCTTGATCTCCACCAGCCCATCTGCCGCGTTGAGTTCAGCGACGGCCAGTTCGACGCAGGCGGGATAGGGGGCGGGAAAGAACTCGTCCCGGACGGCCGCAATCGCGGCCAGTTGTCCTGCTTTGTCCAACGCCAGTCGGTCGCTGCCGAGCACATGAAACATCTGAAGTTCCACGACATCATCCACACGCGCCCCGCATGCGTTCAGAAGCTGTTCCATCAATGTGAAGACACGACGCAATTCGCTACAAAAGCGCTCGGCGTCCATCGCTGTCGATTGCCTGTTGCTGGCGACAAGCCCGGACAGAAATACGAAATCTCCAGCGCGCCGCGCCGGGGCATAATGGAACTGTTCGACATCGTCCTTGAGCACGGCGGGCACCACCACCTTGCCAGTGGACGTAGCATGATCGCGGATCGAACGATTGACCTGTTCTTCCATCGTGTTTCGACTTCTCGGGGGCATGGTTTGGGCACGTCGGCCTGCGATCTACACGTGCAGCGGGGCCATTGACGGAGCGATGAGCGCCTCGAGCTCGTCTCTCGTGGCGCCGTCGCGAGCTTGCATTGAAAGGCCTTGCATCACTGCGCTGTAGTAGTTGGCCAGCACCGGGATATTGCTCGAACCCACCAGGTCACCCTCCGCCACGCCCCGAGCCAGCCTGGCGCGAATACGCATCTCGGTTTCCTCGCGAATGCTCCTGAGCAGTTCGCGCAGTGGTTCGGTTTCAATCTGGCAGTTCACCACGCCGAGGATCAGCAGGCAGCCGCCAGAGTGTGGTGCGCTGAGCGCCGTGTCGATGCTGGCCTGAAGCATGGCGCGGATCGACTCCCGTACGGTGGTGCCTTCGTCGAGCGCGCGCAGGGCGCCAGATCCCGCGGTCGCCACATAGAGCTCTACCGCCTCCCGAAACGCTGATTCCTTCGAGACAAAGGCTGCATAAAAACTCGGCGGCGTAATCCCGATCGCTGCCGTCAGGTCGTTGAGCTGAGTGCCCTCATACCCCTTGGCCCAGAACACTTCCATGATGCGCTGAAGTGCGTGGTCACGGGCAAAGCTGCGCGGGCGGCCTCGGACTGCCATGGTGTTCCTTTCTGTAGCGTGAATTATATAAATCCTTGACCATGGCACGCAAGCCGGGTAGCGAATTTTATAGTAAGAATTATAGAATGGATTGAGTGACAATGGACACTGTCGATCGCAGCAGCCCGGCGAGCTCGGCTTCCGGAACGCCGACAGCGCAGGCCGTGCGGGAAGGACTCCCGGTAGTGGTCTATGTCCTGGGATTGACGATCTTTTCGCTGACCACATCGGAATTCATGGTCGCCGGCATGATGCCCTCGCTGTCGGCCGCGCTTGGCGTAACGATTGCCGAGGTCGGGTATCTGATCTCGATCTATGCGGCGGGGATGGTCGTCGGTGGGCCGCTGCTGACCCTCGCGCTTCTCAAACTCGGAGTTCCAAACAAGCGCGCACTGCTTGGTTTGCTTGCGCTCTACAGTGTTGGAGGGATCATCGCCGCGACGGCGGATGGTTATGGCATCATGGTTGCCGCGCGGATCATCACCGGTGTTGCCGGGTCGGCATGTTTCGGGGTGTCGTTGGCCATCTGTGCCGAAGTCGTTCGACCGGACGCGAGAGGGCGGGCCTCATCGATCGTGCTCGCCGGGTTGATGCTCGCGACGGTCCTGGGCGTGCCGGCTGCGACCTTGATTGATCAGCGCTTTGGCTGGCGAGCGAGCTTTTGGCTGGTCGTCGCGCTCGCGATGCTGTGTGCCGCTATCATAGCAGCATTGGTTCCGGCATCCAGGAAATCGGCCCAAATCAGCTTGAGCACTGAACTGGCATCGTTCCGAAACGGCCAGCTTTGGGCGGCCTATGCCACGAGCGGTCTGATCATTGGCGCGACCTTTGCCGCATTCAGTTATTTCTCGCCGATCTTTACGGATGTGACGGGCTTTTCTCCTGCCACGGTACCCCTGCTGCTCGGCGCTTATGGTGCAGCCAACGTCATCGGCAACGCGATCGTTGGGCGCTTCGCCGACAAGCATACGATTCCGATCCTCGTCGGCGGCCTGATCGCATTGGCGGGGACGCTCGCGACATTCGCAGTCTTTGCCGATCACCGCATTGTCAGCGTCGTTGCTTTCATTGCGATAGGATTGGTCGGGGTCCCCATGAACCCGGCGATGATTTCACGCGTCATGAAGACAGCGCACCCCGGGCCATTGGTGAACACAGTCCACACATCGGTCATCAATATCGGTCTTGCGGCAGGCGCCTGGTTCGGTGGCATCGGTATCGTCGCCGGTTATGGTTTGCGCTCGCCGCTTTGGATCGGTGTCGCGCTGGCGCTGCTCGGTCTCGTCAGCCTCATGCCGCGCAGCGTCAGGAGATCGGTGCAATGACTGCCTAACGGACGCCAAGCAATATCCGGGGATGCAGGCACTCAGACGGTTCGCAGGCCAGGGCAGCCTGGACGGCCAATCGCAGATGCCGTCCGCGATCGACGGTTGGCGTCAAGAGCGGTTGGCGCGTCACCGGCCCAAACTCGGGGCTAAAACGATGGCGGCGTGCAGGCACTTACAACTTCGCAGGCAACCGGCCCCACGCATCTAAACCGATGCGGCCTTCGGCTATCGAAATAATACGCATCGCCGGGGCCCAGTATTCGGCGCTGATCCTCGACCGTGACCTCCAGCCGGCCAATGAGGACAATTCCGCCCTCTTCGCCATCATGGGCGAGCAGCACACGACCTGTGTCGGTCCCTGGTTCGTAGCGTTCCTTCAGGATTTGAAGTGCGCGACCGAACAGGCTCTCGCCCACTTGCCGATACGAAATCCCGCCCTTGCCAATCTCAACCAATTCACTGGCTTGATAGAAGGTCTGTTGCGGCCCGTCAGGCTCCATTGAGAAGAATTCGCTGAGTCCAATGGGAACTCCATCGAGAATTCGCTTCAGGACTCCAACGGATGGGCTAATGGAGTTCGACTCGATCAGCGATATCGACGAATTGGCTATGCCGACACGCCTAGCGAGCGTGCGCTGCGATAGATTGTATTTCTGTCGGATGAATCTAAGGCGAGCACCTACGTCCACAGACACCGAACTCTCCTCCCCGCCAACCCGTGCTTGTCCCGCGACGATCCTCGACACATCTTCGTCCCGTGCGCTTGCCGTGGGACATATGCCAACTGTGTTTGACGCGAAGGGGACAGCTTATCTGTCAAACCGACGCCCACGGGCCCCAAATGAGCTCATTTTCGTGTCGGAGCTTACCGGCATGGCGCAGTCACCCCTCCGACATCGATGCCGATCACCCGCTGTTCCTTCTGTTCAATATCTGCATCGATCTATCTTTGTCTCCTTATAAATCAGCGTCTTATGTTTCATCCGAAACAGACTTGTTGGCAATGACGGAACGTGGCTTGTGGCAGGCAGACAAGGGAGCACGCCATGACCGCCAACACTCCGCCAGCCTCATTGCAGAACGCCCGCTCGCTCGACAGCTACTGGATGCCCTTTACCGCCAACCGGCAGTTCAAGGCCGCGCCGCGGCTCCTCGCCTCGGCCCAGGGCATGCACTACACCACCGATGATGGTCGCAAGGTGGTCGACGGCACGGCCGGGCTCTGGTGCGTCAATGCCGGACATGGCCGCCGCCAGATCACGGAAGCGGTCGAGCGCCAGCTTTCGACCCTCGATTATGCGCCGTCCTTCCAAATGGGGCACACGATCGCCTTCGACTTCGCCGAGCGCCTCGCCGCCCTGGCGCCAGGGGCCGGAGAGGCGAAACTCGATCGCGTCTTCTTCACCGGTTCGGGCTCGGAATCAGTCGATACGGCTCTCAAGATCGCCATCGCCTATCAGCGCGCGATCGGGCAGGGGACGCGAACCCGCCTGATCGGCCGCGAGCGCGGCTATCACGGCGTCGGCTTCGGCGGCATTTCTGTCGGTGGACTGGTCAATAACCGGCGTGTCTTCCCGCAGCTTCCGGGCAGCGATCATCTGCGCCATACGCATGATCTTGCCCGCAATGCCTACACGAAGGGGCTCCCGGAGCACGGCGCCGAACTTGCCGACGATCTGGAGCGCCTGGTCGCGCTGCATGGCGCGGAAACGATCGCGGCGGTGATCGTCGAGCCCGTCGCAGGCTCGACCGGCGTTCTGTTGCCGCCGAAGGGCTATCTGCAGCGCCTGCGCGAGATTGCGACGCGTCACGGCATCCTGCTGATCTTCGACGAGGTCATCACCGGGTTCGGCCGTCTCGGCACGCCCTTTGCGGCCGAGTATTTTGGCGTGGTGCCGGACATCATGACGACGGCCAAGGGGCTGACCAATGGTGCGGTGCCGATGGGCGCCGTCTTCGCCAGCCGCAAGGTGCATGATGCGCTGATGACCGGTCCGGAGGCTGCGATCGAGCTGTTCCATGGCTACACCTATTCCGGCCACCCGATCGCTTGCGCCGCTGGTCTCGCGACGCTCGACATCTATGCCGAAGAGGGGCTCCTGACGCGCGCCGCCGAGCTCGCGGCGAAATGGCAGGAGGCGATGCATAGCCTCAGGGGCGCTCCGCATGTGATCGATATCCGCACCATCGGCCTCGTCGTCGGCATCGAGCTCGAATCGCGCGCTGGAGCGATCGGGGCGCGGGCTTATGACATCTTCGTCGACTGCTTCGAGAAGGGGCTGCTGATCCGCGTCACCGGCGACATCATCGCTCTGTCGCCACCGCTGATCGTCGAGCCCGGGCAGATCGACGACATGGTGTCCCTGCTCGGCGAAGCGCTGAAGCGCGCAGCCTAGAGCAAGCGCCGGTGCATTCGCGGCCATTGCGCTTGCCGCCTTCGACGGAGGGCGTGAGGCGCGCCTCCGCCGGTGCGG
This sequence comes from Allobosea sp. P4_E12, assembly GCF_056401655.1. Lineage (NCBI taxonomy): Bacteria > Pseudomonadati > Pseudomonadota > Alphaproteobacteria > Hyphomicrobiales > Alloboseaceae > Allobosea > Allobosea sp. P4_E12. Next base: position 217,418 of record NZ_JBFUIY010000005.1, read on the forward strand.
CGCTGCCTGCGATCGAGGTAAGGACGCCGTAGGAGAGCAATTCACACCGGGTGTTGCTGCAGCCATTCCAGCAGCAACACGTAGCTGACGGCCAGAAGAACGGGCCCGACGAATAGTCCGAGGAGCCCGTCGACGATCATGCCGCCGATAACACCCATCAGAATGACCGGCATCGGGACATTCAGCCCTCTGCCGAGCATCAATGGTCTGAGAATGTTGTCGCCGAGACCGACGACAATATTCCAGATCAGAAAGATGACTGCCGGCTGCGTTGCTTCGTAAATGAAGACATAGCCGACCACAGGCAGCGTCAGCAAAATCAGCGGCACCTGCATGATGCCCAATATGAGCGCAACAAGGGTCAAGGGACCGGCTGCCTGAATTCCTATGGCGAAGAAGCCCAGGCCTAAAAGCGATGACTGGATCAGAGCAACGCCAACAACCCCGAGTCCCACGCCGCGGATCGTGGCTGCAGTGAGCGTGACCAGTTGCACCGCGCGCTCGTTGCTCCCTGTGACGCGTGTCAACAGGCGTCTAGCGAAGGTTGCTGCGTCCTTGCCGTAGACAATGAGTACCGCGGCGATCGCGAAGGAAAGAACGAATGAGAGTTCGCCAACGGCAAGGCCACCAGCGAACGTAGCCAGCCATGCCAAGGGCCCGCTGAGCAGGTGGCCGTATTTTGCCAGCGCCGCCGGCAGGTTGGAGGCGACGAGTGTCCAGATCTCCGTTAATTTCTTGCCGATCAAAGGGGTGCCATCGAGCCATAGGGGTGGCTGTGGGATGGTTACGTTCTGGCTCTGCAAGGTCGAGATCAGCGAATAGAGCGTCGTCGCAAGCGACGTCACCGCAATCACCATCGGCCCCAGCATCAACACGACGCCGATCAGTCCGATCAGCAGCGCCGATCCACGATTCCCGAGCCGCGGCATCAAGCGCAGATGGAGCGGATACAGCATCACCGCCAGGATCGCTGACCAAATCAAAAGGAATGCAAAGGGAAGCACGATCCGTGCGCAGGCATAGACCAGCAGGGCAACCAGACCGACCCGAATGGCATTGTCGATCATGGTCGATGGGCGACCGAGGTTTGGAGCCTTCCCGTCCATCGATCTGCCCCCTTAAACAGTTTGCTGCAAGAGCCTCGCGTGGTGTGTAGTACTCAGCCCATTCTGGACCAGGTCGGAACTGCGACGAGAATGGGCTGGATCTCCGGTGGACGCAGCGGAAGACGAGTTCCAAGTGCCTGCCTATCCGATTGGCCGAACAACCACGGCTCATCGTTGGCTGACACGCAGAACACAGTACAATGAACGTAAGCCCTGTAAACTAACGTTCTGGCATTCGATGATGTGCCCGGGAATCGGCATGTCCGGTTCCGCTGGCGACTGGCAGAAAGTCGAGTACTCTCCAACGCGCTCGTCAGCGTACCGGCGGCGCACCCATCTTCGCGAGAACAGATTAATCCATCCGAAACGGCGATCTTGACCGGTGAATACGATCGATAGACAGTTCCGGCAGTCGGAAATTCGCTCATGGCAGCTTTCGATCCGTTCGGTGGCCGACGCCTTGTTCTAGCGTTCGACGCACAGATGGAAGCGCTTGCCTTACTATAATGGAAGGCTGCCGCGGTCTGCTTGGGGGCGTGTGGGTGCCTAATCTTACGAGGTTTCATCTGATGGAGCCCAAAGAGAAAAGGCGCGCCTCTTTCTTCGCCCTCGCGCAACAATTCCGTGTGATAGGGCCAATTCTGTCCGGAGTTCTGGTTGTCATGATCGGGCTCGGGATTGGTGATTGAGCGCATCGTCCTGACCGGTCTTGTTGCAGCGGGCAGCGTCCAAGCGCTCCGCGCGACGGAGATCGATTTTACTGACGAGAAATAAGGTTCAACTGAGAACGCCTGGAGTGACGCCCGGAGCCCAAACGAAGGTGCCAGTTCCAAGACAGGGAAGGCCTACCTGATGGCAATGATTGCGCCGCTGCTCCGAGAAATCCGCCACAATGCCATTCTCTGGCTGTTGGCGATGGTACCCGCAGTATTCATCGCCCAGCGCCTCAAGCCCGAAGCACATACACTCCTGTTCGTGCTTGCCGTACTTGCACTCGTACCCTTGGCGACGTTGCTGAGTCACGCGACGGAGTCCGTTGCCGTGAAGACAGGTGATGCCGTGGGCGGCCTTCTCAACGCCACGTTGGGCAACCTGACCGAGCTGATCATTGCGCTGGCCGCGCTACGCGCCGGTGAATTCACGTTGGTGAAGGCGTCCATCGCCGGAGCGATCGTGACCAACACTCTGTTCATGCTGGGGGCGTCATTTCTGATCGGCGGTCTCAAATACCATGTGCAGGACTACAATCGGGTCAGTGCCCGCCTCCAAACGAGCCTTCTCTTTCTTGCCGTTGTCGCCATGCTGGCTCCGTCGATCGTTCCCGATGCGGGCTCCGTGGCGTCATCGAGCTTCGCCCATCAATTGAGCGTGGGTCTGTCGGTGCTGCTGATCGGGACCTATGCGTTGGGCTTGGTATTCTCGCTCAAGTCACACCGGGAGTTCTTCGGCAGCACGGATACAGCGGAGGCCGGCGAAGAGGCATTTCCGCTGGGCTTGGCTCTCGCGACCCTGGCCGGCGTTACGGTCCTCGTGGCACTGGTCAGCGAAGTCTTCATCGAATCCGTCCAGCAAGCCGCTGTTGCGTTGGGAATGACGCCTGCGTTTGTAGGATTCATCGTCGTGGCGCTGGTCGGCGGCGCTGCCGAAATGGCCTCGGCGTTCTCCGGCGCGAGCAGAAACCGGCTTGACCTGAGCGTGGGCATCGCCTTGGGAAGCGCATCCCAGATCGCGCTCTTCGTCGCTCCGGTGCTGGTCCTGCTCAGCTACGTCATCGGTCCAGCGCCGATGAATTTGCTGTTCTGGCCGGGCGCGGTGGTCATGGTGCTCATTTCCACGCTGACCGCGTTCCTGACGACCAGCGGTGGTCGCTCGACCTGGTTCGTCGGCGTGCTCCTGCTGATGGTCTATCTGATTTTCGCCATGACGCTTTACCTTCTGCCGCCAAATATGCAGTAGGCGAAGCGGCCCGATCTTGGCCCGCGAGCCGGCCATCGGCCCGACCGCCGGCCGGCGCATCGGGTCGATGCAATCCTGTGCATTGCGAGGCCTGTCCCCGCGATGCCAGCTTGGCCTCCTGTCGATCTGGCTGACGAGACGCGGCCCTTGCGCCGCGTCATGCCAATGGAGGGGCCTGCCTTGAGCGAACCTTGCGATCTCAGTGCCGTCGAGGCGCGCGCCCTGATCGGGGCGAAGTCCCTCTCAGCCAGCGAATTGCTGGAAAGCTGCATCCGCCGCATCGATGCCGTCGACCCGGCCGTCAATGCCATGGTTGCGCGCGATGACGAGCGAGCGCGGGCGGCGGCGAGAATGGCAGATGAGGCGACGATGCGCGGCGATGCTCTCGGCGCCCTGCATGGCCTGCCGGTCGGCATCAAGGATCTCGAGAATGTCGCGGGCCTGCGGACGACCTATGGCAGCCCGCTGTTTCGGGACTTCGTGCCGCCTGAAGACCAATTGATCGTCGCCTCGGTCCGCAAGGCCGGCGCCATCATCGCCGGAAAGACCAACACGCCGGAATGGGGCGCCGGCGCGAACACGCGCAATGCCGTCTATGGCGTCACCGGCAATCCCTTCGATCCCTCCAAATCGGCGGCCGGCTCCTCCGGCGGGTCCGGCGTCGTGCTGGCAACCAACATGGTGCCGATCGCGACCGGCTCGGATACGGGCGGCTCGCTGCGCAATCCGGCGGCCTTCAACGGCGTCGTCGGCTTTCGGCCGACACCGGGGCTGGTCCCGAGCGATAAGCGACCCTTCGGCTGGAACCCGCTGAGTGTGCTGGGCCCGATGGCGAGGACCGTGCCCGACCTCTGCCTGCTGCTCTCGACCATGGTCTCGGACGATGCCTGCGATCCGCTGGCAACGACGATCTTCGGCCAGACCGTGCGCAAACCGGAGGATTTCGCGCGGCCGGCCGAGATCGACCTTGCCTCGCTGAAGGTCGCGTTGACGCCCGATTTCGGTTTCGCGCCGACCGAGCGGCATATCCGTGAGGTCTTTGCCGAGAAGACCGGGTTGTTCAATCACCTCTTTGCCGTCGCTGACGAGGCGACGCCCGATTGCAGCGGCACGGACGAAACCTTCGAGGTCTTGCGCTCGCTCTCCTTCCTGGCCTCGATGCATGAGCGGGTGCGCGACACGCCCGAACAGGTCGGCCCCAATGTTCGCGCCAATGTCGAGGAAGGACTGCGCTACAGCGCACTCGACGTCACCCAGGCGCTGAAGCAGCAGACCGTGCTCTACAAGAACTGGCAGAGCTTCTTCTCGCGCTTCGACGTCATCCTGTCGCCGGCCGTGACGTTGAGCCCGCGGCCCTGGAGCGAACTCTATCCGGCCGAAATCGACGGCAAGGCGACGCGAACCTATTTCCACTGGCTGGCACTGGCCTATGCCGTCACCGTGGTCGGCCACCCCGCGATCTCGCTGCCGGTCGGACTGGATCGCAACGGCATGCCATTTGGTTTGCAGATCGTCGGTCCGCGCGGCGGCGACGCCAAGGTGCTTGCCGTTGCGGCGGCCCTCGAGCGGGTGCTGGCAGGCGATCCACGTACGGCGCGACCGGTGCCGGACATCGCCGCGCTGGCGAAGGCTCGACGCCTGAGCGACAGTCCAGGGTTCCTGGGGTTCGACTGACGCGCCGTCGCCGCCAATACAATGACAAGAGGGGATTTCCGTTGAAGCGCCGTATATTCTTGAAGGGGGCCGTCGCAGCCGGCCTCGGCAGTGCCTCGTTGACGTCTCTCGCCCGGGCCCAGGCCGGGCGCTCCACGCTGATGAAATTCGTGCCGCAGGCCAATCTGAGCGCGCTCGACCCGATCTGGACCACCGCGACCGTGACCAATAATCACGGCTACTATGTCTTCGACACGCTCTTCGGCGCCGATATGGACTTCAAGCCGCAGCCACAAATGGCCGAAGGGCACGAGGTGCTGAACGATGGCAAGACCTGGCGCATCGCGCTTCGTGACGGTCTGGTCTTCCATGACGGCGCGCCGGTCAAGGCCGCCGATTGCGTCGCCAGCCTGAAGCGCTGGTGCCAGCGCGACCCGTACGGGCAGTTGCTGGCCAAGGTGGTCGAGAGCTGGCAGGTCGTCGATGACCGGGTCTTCGAGATCAAGCTGACGCGCGCCTTCCCGACGATGCTCGAGGCTCTCGCCAAGGTCGATACGCCGCCCTTCATCATGCCCGAACGGCTGGCCGTGACCGATGCCAGCAAGCAGGTGACGGAGATCGTCGGCTCCGGCCCCTACCGCTTCATCCCGGGCGAGTATGTCTCCGGCAGCCGGGTGGTCTACGAGAAATTCGCCGGCTACAAGCCGCGTCCCGAGCCGGCGAGCCGCAACGCCGGCGGCAAGACCGGCTATTTCGAGCGGGTGGAATGGCAGGTCCTGCCCGATCCCGCGACCGCGGCTTCGGCCCTGATGAAGGGCGAGGTCGACTGGTGGGAGCGTCCGTTGACCGACCTGCAGCCGCTGCTCGCGAGCAATCCCGAGATCAGGCGGGAGGCGACCGACACCTCCGGCCGGATGGCGATCATGCGGTTGAACCACCTGCACCCGCCCTTCAACAATCCCAAGGTGCGCCAAGCCGTTCGCATGGCGGTCAACCAGGAGGATTACATGCAGGCGACGCAGGGCGACGACACCACGCTCTGGCAGACCTGCCGCAGCCTCTGGCCGCGCGGCACGCCCTATTATACCGGCGAGCAGGAAGACCTGATGCCGCAAAACCTGGACAAGGCGAAGGCCGCCCTGGCGGCGTCCGGTTATGCTGGCGAGAAGGTCGTCATCATCAGCCCCACCGATTTCCCCGATATCGGCCCGCTCGGGCAGGTCACCGGTGAATTGCTGCAGCGTCTCGGCATGAATGTGCAGATGGCCGACAGCGACTGGGGCACGGTCGTGCAGCGTCGCGGCAATCGCGAAAGCGTCGAGAAGGGCGGCTGGAGCATATTTCACACCACCGGCCCGGCGGTGGGCTGGAGCAACCCGGCCCTGTCGCTGCTCGTCCGTGGTCAGGGAGCGAAGGGCTGGTTCGGCTGGTGGGAGAACGAGACCGCCGAGAAACTGGCCGAGGAGTGGCTCTACGCCGCCGATGCGGCTGGCCAGAAGAAGGCGGCCGTTGCCCTGGCGCGGCTGGCGCTGGAAGAGGTTGCGACCATCCCGCTCGGCCAGTTCGTTATTCGCACGGCCTATCGCAAGAGCCTGACCGGCATGCTGCCGGGCTCCGCGCCCTATCCGTGGGGCCTGCGCCGGGCCTGACCGGCGCAGGGCGGAGTCGCGTCAGGCCGCAGGGGCTGCCGCGACCGCGGCCGACCAGGGCGATACGAGATCGCTGCAACCCTCCGCGCCGTCGGTGTCGGCGCGGATCAGGTTCGGGCAGGCGAAGTTGATCGGCAGCACCCCGTGCTCGACGATCGAGACCGGTCCGGCCGCTTCCAGCGCATCGAGAACATCGTCGGGCAGGCGGCAATCGGCGCTGGTCGAATCCGGCCCGGAGACGTCGATGCGCGGCGCATGGGCGGCCTCGCCGACGTCCATGCCGAAATCGAGCGTCCAGGCCAGGCTCTGGTAGACGCTGGCGAGGATGCGCCGGCCGCCCGAGGCGCCCATGGCAAACCGCGGCCAGTTGCCGTCCTTCGGAGTCACCACGACCGGGCACATGTTGCAGAGCGGTCGCGCGCCAGGGGTGATCGCATTGGCGCTGCCGGGGCGCGGATCGAACCACATCATGCCGTTGTTCATCAGCACGCCGGTCTCGGGCAGCACGACGCGGCTGCCCATCGACGAGAGCAGCGTGGTGGTAATGGCGACAAGATTGCCCTCGCCATCGACCACGGTCAGATGCGTGGTGCAGGTGTCGGCCGGTTCCGGTGCAGCTTGTGCGGCGCCGAGTCCGGAGAGGCGCTCGGCATAGGCCTCGCGCATCACCGTCGAGAGCTTTGCGAACCAGGCGGCGTCCGGGCCTCCCGTCGGCGGAGCGACTGCCGCCATGCCTTCGACGACTGCGGCGAGCGTCGGGGCGGCCGTCAGCCCGCCGGCCGTGTGCAGCAGATGCGTTCCGCGCCAGTCGATCACGGGAGCCTGCCGGACGGTCGCTTCGCAGCCTGCGAGGTCGGTCGCATCGACGACGCCGCCCACTGCCGCGATATCGGCTGCGAGGCGCCTTGCGGTTTCGCCTTCGTAGAAGTCGCGCAGGCCGGCCTCGGCCAGGCGCTCCAGGGTCGCTGCAAGATTGCCGAGCCTCATGAAGCCCGGGACACCTTGATAGGGCGGCACCGGCGGCAGGCCGCCAGGCAGATAGATGCGGGCGCTTTCTTCATAGAGCCGCAAGACCGAGGCCGAGGAGGCGATCTTCAGCGTCGTGTACCAGTCCTGCGCCAGCCCGCGCCTGGCGAGCGCGATCGCAGGGGCGAGGAGGTCGGAGACCGGCAGTCCGCTGCCGAAATGCTGTTTCAGCGCCGCATAGCCCGCAACCGACGAAGGGATGCAGAAGGAGAGCGGTCCGTGGATATTGCGGTCGTCCACCACCTCCGGCCAGGTGAAGAGGTCCTTCTTCATCGCGCCGGTCAGCGGGTAGTCCGCCGGATCGGCGCGACGGGGCGCGACGGGGCCGAAATCGATGACCTGCGCCCGCTGCTCACCGGCCTTCAGCACGACCGCGAAGCCGATGCCGCCGAGACCGCTGTTCCAGGGTTCGACCGCGGCGAGCGCGAAGCAGGCAGCGACGGCGGCGTCTGCGGCATTGCCGCCGGCGTCCAGGATCGCTGCGCCGGCTGCGGCTGCCTCGCGGTTCTGCGAGACGACAATGCCGTTCTTTCCGCGCGCCGAGGGCTTGGTCAGGTTCCAGTTCTGCGTCCGGTAGACAGTCTCACGCGCGCTCTTGGCAACGGCCATATATCCAACTCCCCTTGTTCGAGGGCGCATGCTTCCACGATTCCGCGGCGCGGCGGAAGGCTGGCAAAGCAGGCCCGCCCTGCGATCGGCTCGGGGGCGGCTCTGCTGCGGCGGCAGGGTTCGCGACCCCAGGTTGAGGATGTCGCAGCAAATGGCTGGCGCAATGCGTGCGAGCCATTAATCTTGGAACGGATTGAACCTCCGCCGCATTCGCAGCGACAAACCTGCGAGCCGGCATGCAGGGCCCCGCGCGATGCATACCGAGTCCGACGAAGACCTCGTCAAGCGGATCGCCTCGGGCGACCGGCTCGCGATGAAGGTGCTGTTCTCGCGGCACCAGGTGCATGTCTTTCGTTTCGCGCTGCGGCTCGTGCGCGACGAGACGGTTGCGGAGGATGTGATCAGTGACGTCTTCATGGACCTCTGGCGGCAGGCGGACCGGTTCGAGGCGCGCGCCAGCGTCACGACCTGGCTCCTCGCCATCACCCGCAACAAGGCCTACTCGCTGCTGCGCAAGCGGCGCGAGGCTGGCCTGGACGACGAATTCGCCGAATCCATCGAGGACGAGGCGGACGATCCTGAAATCGTGCTGCAGAAGCAGGACAAGGGTCTCGCGATCAGGGCCTGCCTCGGGAAACTCAGCCTCGAACACCGCGAGGTCATCGATCTCGTCTATTATCACGAGACCTCCGTGGAGGAGGTGGCGCGGATTGTCGGCATCCCCGAGAACACCGTCAAGACGCGGCTCTTCCATGCCCGCAAGAAGCTGGGCGAGCTGCTCAAGGCGGCCGGGATCGATCGGGGCTGGCCATGAGTGCTTTCGGAGGCCGGTTCGATCCGCCCAATCGGGAGGTGCGCCATGACTGAGGGCATCGCGACCGATCCGAGGCGACGTGAGCTCGAAGAGCTGCTGCCCTTCTACGCCAATGACCGCATTTCGGCTGCCGACAAGGCGCGCGTCGAGACGGCGCTGGCGACTGATCCTGAACTCGCCGCACGGCTCGAGATCATCCGTGAGGATATGGCGGAGACGATCCTGCTCAACGAGAGCCTGGGCGCCCCTTCGCCACGCGCGCTCGACCGTCTGATGGCCGGCATCGAAGCCGAACCGCAGCAGGCGCCGCTTCTGGCACGGGCCCGCGGCGGCTTCCTGAGCTGGCTCGGCCAATGGCTGGCGGCGCTGCCGCCGCGAAAGCTTGCCTATGCCAGCGCCGCGGCTCTGGCATTGATCGCGATTCAGGGCGTTGCGCTGACGGGCGTTGCCCTGCGCGGTGGCGGGGGTGGGTTCCGGACTGCGTCTGCGCCGGGAACATCGTCCTCGGAGCGTTATGTCCTGCTCAGCTTCGTACCGGATGCAAGGGCCGCCGACATTGCCGCTTTCTTCAAGCGCTACGAGGCGTCGGTGGTCGACGGTCCGCGCGCCAACGGCTTCTTCAAGGTGCGCGTCGGCGACGCGAAGCTGACGCCGGCGCAGGTCGACGCCATCGCGGCGCGGATGAAGGCCGAGGCTGCGATCATCAGCTTCGTAGCGCCGGCCCCGTAGCGGGCGCGACGGGGGCTTTGGGATGCTGGCCTTGGGGCCGAAATGGGGAGTGGGTGCCGTGCTCCGTCAAACCAGCGGGAGGTCGCATCAACAGTGGGCGCGATTTGCCGGTTGCGCCGCCCTTGTCTGGCTCATCGGGCTGATTTTCCCAGCTTCCGCTCAAGATTTCAGGACCGGCGGTCAGCGCTTCGGCCAGGGCCAGGGACTGAGCCAGAGGTCGGAGACAGGAAGCGATCGCGTCCCGACGACCAGGCCCTATCCCGACCAGCGTCCCGGTGGCGCGCCTGGGCGGCCGCCTCGTTATCCTGGACGATATCCGGGCGGAGGTAGCTGGGGGCCCGCGGCCGTCGGTGTCGGCGCCGGCATCATCGGCGGGTTGATCCTGGATCAAGCGAGCCGCCGGCCGGTCATCATCGAGGATTATGAGGAGGAGCCGGTGTTGCGCAGGCCGCGGCGGCCGCCGTCGGTTCGAGAGGTTGCGCCGCCCCGGACGCGGCGCGCCGCTCCTCCCGTCTCACCGCCGCCGACCCGAGCCGCCCGGCCGGCCGCGCGTCAGCCCAATGTGATCGTCCCGCCGGCCACCGAACGGCGGTTGGTCAATGAGGAGATCCTGTTCGAGCTCGCGCCGAATGCGCAAGCCGAGGCGGTGCTTCGCCGCTATCGCGCGACGCAGATTGCCAGCCGGCGGTTCGCGCTTGCCGGCATGACCATCATTCGTGCGCGTCTCGAGGGCGGCCGCAGCGCCAGGGGCGTGCTGGCCGAGATGGTGGGCGATCCGCGCGTCGCCAGTGCCCAGCCGAACTATCTTTATACCTTGCAGCAGGACGAACCGAAGGGCACCGCCCAGCCGGCGGGCGCGGATGGTGTACCGGTACCGCCAGCAGGCAGGCCTGACGATGCCGAAAAAACGATCGTCATCCCGGATCTTCCTCCGATCCCGCCACTTGTCTCGACTGTGCCCAAGCGCGAGCTGCAGCCGCAATATGTGGTCGAGAAGCTGCATCTCGACGATCTGCACAAGATCGCGCGCGGTGCGGCGATCCGCGTGGCCGTGATCGATTCCGGTGCCGATACCAGCCATCCGGAGCTGCAGGGTGTTCTTGCCGGTTCCTTCGATGCGCTCGGCGGCGAAGGCCAACCCGATGCGCATGGCACTGCGATGGCGGCGGCGATCCTGGCGCAGGCGCAATTGCAGGGGATTGCTCCGGGCGCGCGGCTTCTGGCGGCGCGCGCCTTCTCGGGAGCGGCGACGACGGGGCCCGCCAATGGCACGACCTCCCATTCCTGGCGGCGCTCGACTGGGCGGCAGGCGAGGGCGCCCGCATTCTCAACTTGAGCTTCGCCGGCCCGCAGGACCGGCTGCTGTCACGCTCGCTCGCAGGGGCCAAGACCAAGGGCATGATCGCGGTCGCGGCCGCGGGCAATGGCGGAGCCAAGGCGGCGCCGCTCTATCCGGGCGCCGATCCGAATGTCATTGCCGTCACTGCGACCGATGCAGACGACAAGCCGTTCTCCGGGGCCAACCGGGGTGATTACATTGCGGTTGCCGCACCGGGAGTCGATGTGCTCGCGGCCGAGCCGCAAGGACGCTACGCCTTCTCGTCAGGCACCTCGATCGCAGCGGCCCATGTCTCGGGACTCGTGGCACTGCTGCTCGAGAAGCGTCCGGAGCTCGGCCTCGATGAGGTGCGCAGGCTCCTGAGCGAAAGCGCCGTCGATCTCGGCGGCAGGGGCAAGGACCCTGTCTTCGGAGCGGGCCGGGTCGACGGACCGGCGGCCCTGTCGCGCGCCCTGCCAATGTCGACGGCTCGCCCCTGAAAAAAAACGGCGCTGCTTTGAACCTTCTGCGCGCTTGCCGCGACCAATGGTCATGGAGGGCGAATGGTTCGCTCCCGATCGAGCTGCAGGAGACAGACGATGACCACCTTCCGGAAGAGCATGGCCGCCACTCTCGCCGCCTTCACGCTCGGCACCGCGCTCCTCGCCAGCGTAGGTGGCGCCGAAGCCCGCCCGCGCTACCGCGGCCCGTATTGGGGTGTCGGTGCCGGCATCGTCGGAGCGCTGGCCGTCGGCGGATTGCTCGCTGCCTCAACTGGCCGTGCCTATGCCGAGCCGGTCTATGAGGAGGATGCTCCCGTCCGCCGCTGCGAGCTGGTCGAGCGCATCAACCGTTTCGGCGACGTCGTCGGCCACCGCCGGGTCTGCAGCCTCTACTGAGCCAGCGCGTGGCCTCTTGCAGTCCGGCTCTCCGCAACCTCCGGAGGGCCGGACCCGTTTGAGTGTCCGGCCGCAACTGGTCCAGCCGTGAAGTGTCCGCGCTGGGCGACGCGCAGCATCGCTTGCAGAGCATGGCAATGAAATTGTCCGGCCTCTCGGCTTGCTTTAGTGAGCGACTGACTGGTTAGCCGAAACATAAGTCATAGCTCATGAATGTGACTACGCCGGTCGGGATCGCCCGTCGCGCAACAATGCCCGTGCTGATCGCCCTCAGCGTGACGCACCTGCTCAACGACATGATTCAGTCGCTGATTCCGGCTATCTATCCGATCATCAAGACCGCCTATGCGCTCGATTTCGGACAGATCGGGCTGATCACCCTGACATTTCAGGTCTCGGCCTCGCTGCTGCAGCCGCTGGTCGGTCTCTACACCGACAAGAAGCCGATGCCGTATTCGATGGTCGTCGGCATGGGGTTTTCCCTGTTCGGCCTCGTCGGCCTGGCCTTTGCCAGCAGCTATTCGCTGCTATTGCTGGCGGCAGCCTGCGTCGGCATCGGTTCATCGATCTTTCATCCCGAGGCGACGCGCATGGCGCGCAATGCGTCCGGCGGGCAGCATGGCTTGGCACAGGGGATCTTCCAGGTCGGCGGTCAGACCGGGGGCGCCCTTGGGCCCTTGCTGGCAGCCTTCATCATCGTGCCGAACGGCCAGGGCAGCCTGGCATGGTTCTCGGCGGCGGCACTGATCGCCATGGCACTGATGGTCTGGACCGCAGGGCAGTCCGCACTCGTCGGTCCGCGGCAGGTGCGCGGCAAGGTCGCGGGTGCAGCCGACCCGGTCGCGATCCCGGCACCGCCCCTGGCGAGCGTTGCTCCGGCCATCGCAATCCTGATTATTCTGCTGTTCTCGAAGAACGCGTACAGCGCGAGCTTCAGCTCGTTCTACACCTTCTACCTGATCGGGAAGTTCGGCGTTTCCGTCCAGACCTCCCAGGTCATGCTGTTCCTGTTCCTGGGGTCCTCGGCGGCCGGTGCCCTGTTCGGCGGCATGCTCGGTGACAGGATCGGGCGCAACAAGATCATCTGGTTCTCGATCCTGGGTGCGCTGCCCTTCACGCTCGTGCTGCCCTATGCCGACCTCTTCTGGACGGGCGTCCTGACCATTATCATCAACCTGATCATGTCGAGCGCCTTCGCCGCCATCCTGATCTATGCGATGGAACTGATGCCGGGCCGCATCGGACTGGTCGGGGGCTTCTTTTACGGGCTGTCCTTCGGACTCGGTGGCATTGCGGCAGCCCTGCTCGGCGAATTTGCCGACCAGCTCGGCATCGAGACGATCTATCGAATCTGCTCGTTCCTGCCGGCGATAGGCCTGCTCGCCTGGTTCCTGCCGACCCTGAAGGAACCGCGCCATAGCTGAGCCATGGAGGGTTTGGCCTTGTCTGGCTCGTGGCCGGACAGGTCTGCGGCACGGCCCCTGACAAGCGGGCCGCTTGACCTTCTCGTCCGCTTCAGCCTCATGTCCGGCCATCATGCGCCGCCCCAAACTCCTCTTCGTCGTCACGGAAGACTGGTTCTTCGCCTCGCATTTCCTGCCGATGGCGCGCGCTGCGCGCGAGTTGGATCTGGATGTCGTCGTGATCGCGCGTGAGCGCCAGCATCGTCGCGTCATCGAGGCGACGGGCGCCCGGCTGATTGCGCTCGAAGCGGAACGGGGCAGCCTCTCGCCGCTGGCACTGGTGCGCCAGGTCCAGACACTGAAGCGTCTGATCGCAGCCGAACGGCCGGATATCCTGCACTGCATCGCGCTGAAGCCGATCGCGCTGGCAGGGCTGGCCGGCAGGCTCGCCGGGATCGACCGGCGCGTCTATGCGCTGACCGGGCTCGGCTTCCTCGGGGCCAGACAGGGGCAGCTCGCCGCCCTGGCGCGGCTGGCCGCCCGGACCTGGCTGCGTGAGGCGATCGACGGACCCGGCGTCCGCTTCCTGTTCGAGAATCCCGATGATCCGGTGACGCTGGGGTTCGATCCGCAAGACAAGGGCAAGGTCGCGATCGTCGGCGGCGCGGGGGTCGATCCGCTCGTGCTGATGCCGGAGCCGATGCCGCCGGCGCCGCCGCTCAAGGTCGCGCTGGTCGCGCGCATGCTCTGGTCGAAGGGCGTCGACCTCGCCGTCGAGGCGGTGAAGCTCGCCAGGGCGCAGGGGGTGCGCGTCGAACTCACCATCCATGGTGCGCCTGATGCGTCCAATCCGAAGGCGATCCCGGAGACGACTCTCAAGGAATGGGCTGCGCGTCCCGGCATCCATTGGGCCGGTCCGACGCGCGATATCGAGGGTGTCTGGCGGAACCACCATCTCTGCTGCCTGCCATCGCGCGGCGGCGAAGGGCTGCCGCGAACGATCCTCGAGGCGGCGGCCTGCGGCCGGGCTATCCTGACGACCGATGTGCCGGGCTGCCGCAGCTTCGTGCGCGACGGGCAGGACGGCATGGTGGTGCCGTCGGACGATGCGGCTGCGCTCGCCAAGGCGCTGATCGTGCTCGCAGCTGCGCCGGGGCTGGTTGAGCGGATGGGCGCGAGCGCGCGCAACCGTCTGCTCGATGGCCACACCGAACGCGATGTCATGGATGCGGTGAAGGCGCTCTATCGTGGCCTCTTGGCCCGGCCCCAGACGGATGTCGCAGCGTGAGCGCGCCGCTCGCCACGCTTGATCGGCGCGGCTTCATCCTCGCGCATACGCGGCTGATGCCGGTGCCTCATGCGTCCGAAATCAGCCTGCATGTCGCCGAGGAGGCGACCGAACTCTGGCAGAAGACAGAGGACGAGCTTGCGGTCATCGGGCTGCCGCCGCCGTTCTGGGCCTTCGCCTGGGCAGGCGGACAGGCGCTGGCACGGCATCTTCTCGATCATCCCGAGATCGTGCGCGGCAAGCGCGTGCTCGATTTTGCCAGCGGCTCGGGTCTCGTCGCGATCGCGGCGGCAAAAGCAGGGGCGGCCCATGTTCAGGCTTGCGACATCGATGCTTTCGCGGCCGAGGCGATCACGCTGAACGCGGAGGCGAACGGTGTCTCGGTGACTGCAGCTCTGGAAGACCTGATCGGGCGCGATGACGGCTGGGAGCTGATCTGCGCCGGCGATGTCTGCTATGAACGGGCCATGGCGGAGAGCGTGGTCGACTGGCTTTCGGGGCTGGTTGCCCGCGGCGCCGAAGTGCTGATCGGCGATCCGGGGCGCAGCTATCTGCCGCGGCAGCGCTTGCAGGAACTGGCGACCTATGAAGTCCCCGTGACGCGCTCGCTGGAAGACGCCGAGATCAAGAAGAGCACGGTCTGGCGATTGAGTATCGCCTGACCCGATGGCCCCGATCATGGGGCATATCGTATCCGATCCCATGATCTAACGTCTGCGGTTGCATGGGCTTTCACGAAAGCCGCAATCCACTTTCCGGGCCGATGCCCTAGGAGATCGCCTCCTTCAGGTCGAGCGTTCCCTGGACGCCGATGGCGTCGTAATTGCGTTTCAGCCAGCGCTTCGCGGCAGCACGGCCCATGTCGCGCAGCCGCAGCAGAAAGTCCCATTCCGCGTTCATGCGCGTGGAACTGGTCAACTCGGCCAGAGGCGGCCCGCCATCGATGCGGTGCATCAGCACGCGCTTGTACTCGTCCTTGGGCAGCTTGCCGGCATCGACCAGGCGATTGACGAAATCGATGGCGCGCAGCTCGCGCAGCAGCGAGGCGTTGAAGGTGATTTCGTTCAGCCGGTCCTGGATGGCGCGGGCATTGGTCGGCAGTTCCTTGCGCTGCAGAGGGTTGATCTGCACCAGCAGGATGTCGTCGCCGGTAGCCTCATAGAACAGGGGAAACAGGGCGGGGTTGCCCATATAGCCGCCGTCCCAATAGGCCTCGCCCTTGATCTCGACCGCCTGGAACAGCATCGGCAGGCACGCCGAGGCCATCAGGTGGTCGGCCGTCAGTTCGTCGCCATTGAAGACCTTGATCTTGCCTGTGCGGACATTGGTTGCGGCAATGAAGAGCTTGACCGCCCGGCACGCCTGAACCTTGTCGAAGTCGATCAGGTCGGCGATCACGCCGCGCAGCGGGTTGATGTTCAGCGGGTTGACGTCATAGGGGCTCGCGACCTTGGAAAAGAGCTCGAACCAGAGCAGTCCAGGCTGGGTGCCGTTCTTGCCCCAGGCGCCGAGCATGGTGTCGATCAGCGAACGCTCGGAGCCGCCATATTTGCCGTCGACGCTGATGCGCCGCCAGAAATTCTCGAGCTGGGTGCGGGCGCCGTCGATGCCGCCGTCGATCCAGCCCTCGCTAAGCACGACTGCGTTCATCGCACCGGCGCTGGTGCCAGACAGCGCCTCGATGGCGAGGCGTCCGTCCTCGAGGATCGCATCGAGCACGCCCCAGGTGAAGGCGCCATGGGCGCCACCACCCTGGAGAGCAAGGGAAACGCTCTTCTCGGCCTTGGGACCGGCGAGGCCCTCGACCAGACGCGCGCCGGTCCTGCGCCTGCCGGTCACGCTGCGGTCCAGCCGCCATCCATCGGCAAGGTGGCACCGGTGATGGATTTCGCCGCATCCGTGCAAAGGAAGATCGCGAGCGCCGCGACCTGCTCGACCGTCACGAACTCCTTGGTGGGCTGGGCCTCGAGCAGCACGTCATTGATGACCTGCTCCTTGGTCAACCCGCGCGCCTTCATCGTATCGGGGATCTGCTTCTCGACCAGCGGGGTCCAGACGTAGCCGGGTGCGATGGCGTTGACCGTGATGCCTTTGGTTGCGACTTCAAGCGCGACCGTCTTGGTGAAGCCGGCAATGCCGTGCTTGGCCGAGACATAGGCCGACTTGAAGGGCGAGGCGACAAAGGCATGGGCCGACGCAGTGTTGATGATCCGGCCCCAGCCCTTGCGCTTCATTCCGGGCAGCGCGGCGCGGGTGGTGTGGAAGGCCGAGGACAGGTTGATCGCGATGATCTGGTCCCATTTCTCGATCGGGAACTCGTCGACCGGCGCGACATGCTGGATCCCGGCATTGTTCACCAGGATGTCGATGGCGCCGAATGTCTTCTCCGCCTCCGCAACCATGGCGGCGATCTCGGCCGGCTTGGTCATGTCGGCCGGCGAGAACTGGGCCTTGATTCCGAACTCCTTCTCGAGTCCGCTGCGCAGCGCCTCGGCATCGGGGGCCGGCATGATGCCGTTGATGACAAGATGGGCGCCTTCCCTGGCGAGTGCGCGCGCATAGGCGAGACCGATGCCGGAGGTCGATCCGGTGACGAGGGCGGTACGATCTTTAAGGAACATGAGCGTCGAGGCTCCTGACACGGGCTGAGAAAATGCTTACGTTGCATATTTGAACGGGCAGTCTTTCCGTCCCCGCAAAGGCGGTCGCGGCACGTTGCCCGATGTAGTATTGCAACGCAACATGATGAAAATGCAGCCACACGCCCACGCGCATGACGGCCATGACCATGCGGCCTGTCGCCATGCCCAGGATCACCAGCGTCATGCCGCGGAAGCGCTGGCGCGCGCCGAGAAGCTCTGCCGGGAGCGCGGCCTGAGACTGACGCCGATCCGTCGCAAGGCCCTGGAGGCCCTGCATGCCGACCATCGCCCGGTCGGCGCCTATGATCTGGCCGATCGCATTTCGCCGCCCGGTGGCCGGCGTCTCGCGCCGATCTCGGTCTATCGCGCCCTGGATTTCCTGGTCGAGCAGGGGTTCGTGCACCGCCTGAGCTCGCGCAATGCCTATGTCGCCTGCCTGCACGGTCACGGCGCCAGCGACGTTGTCGCCTTCCTGATCTGCGAGACCTGTGGCGGCGTCGACGAGGATTCCTCGCCGGCCATGCGTCAGGCGGTGGCGGCGATCGTACATGGGCGACAATTCGTGCCCTCGCATCAGGTCGTCGAGATCGTCGGTCGCTGCGACCATTGCCGGAGCGCACATCCCCATGAATGAAACGGTTCTTACGGCCGCGCTTGCCGATGTCGCCGGGCCGCGGCCGCGCCGCTACACAGTCCCGGTTAAGGTCGGAACCGTCGAGGTTGGGGGCGGCGCGCCGATCGTCGTGCAGTCGATGACGAATACCGATACTGCCGATATCGCGGCCACCGTCGGGCAGGTCGCCGCGCTTGCGCGTGCGGGGTCCGAGCTCGTTCGCATCACCGTCGATCGTGACGAGGCTGCGGCTGCCGTGCCGCATATCCGCGAGCGCCTCGATATCCTCGGCATCGACGTGCCGCTGGTCGGCGATTTCCACTATATCGGTCACAAGCTGCTGACGGATCACCCGGCCTGCGCGGAGGCACTGGCAAAATACCGGATCAATCCCGGCAATGTCGGCTTCAAGGACAAGAAGGACAGGCAATTCGGCCAGATCGTCGAGCTCGCGATCAAGCATGGCAAGGCAGTCCGTATCGGCGCCAACTGGGGCTCGCTCGATCAGGAGCTGCTGACCGCGCTGATGGACGAGAATGCCTCCTCCCCGCAGCCGCTCGATGCGCGGGCAGTGATGCGCGAGGCCATGGTGCAGTCGGCCCTGCTCTCGGCTCAACGGGCCGAAGAGATCGGTCTGGCCAAGGACCGCATCATCCTTTCGGCCAAGGTCTCGGGCGTGCAGGATCTGATCGCGGTCTACCGGACGCTTGCGGAGCGCGGCGACTATGCCATTCATCTCGGCCTGACCGAAGCGGGCATGGGGTCGAAGGGGCTGGTCGCGTCCTCGGCTGCGCTCGGTATCCTGCTGCAGGAAGGCATCGGCGACACGATCCGCTTCTCGCTCACCCCGGAGCCCGGCGGCGACCGGACGCTGGAGGTCAAGGCGTCGCAGGAATTGCTGCAGACCATGGGGTTCCGCGCCTTCGTGCCGCTGGTCGCGGCCTGTCCCGGCTGCGGCCGCACGACATCGACGGTGTTCCAGGAACTGGCGCGGGATATCCAGAACTGGATTTCGTCCTCGATGCCGGACTGGAAGACCCGCTATCCCGGCGTCGAGATGCTGAACGTCGCGGTGATGGGTTGCATCGTGAATGGGCCGGGCGAATCCAAGCATGCCGATATCGGCATCTCGCTGCCGGGAACGGGCGAGGTCCCGACCGCTCCGGTCTTCGTCGACGGCAAGAAGGTCGCGACATTGCGCGGCGCCGGAATCGCATCCGAATTCAAGGACATGGTCAACGCCTATATCGAGCGACGCTACGGGATGCGCGCCGATGCGGCGGAATGAGCCGGCTCTCCTTGTGCGCGGTTCGGCCGCGCGCCTTTGCGCGGTGGCGGCGTTATGTTAGAGGCCCCGGCCTTTCGCTGCATTGCAGCACCCGCGGAGAACCCTGATGGGGCATGAGCAGCCGACTCCGCCGACCGGACAGGTTGGCGAGACACGTTTCGGCCTTGAAGACGGGCACGGCTCTTCTGCGACAGGCGGGCATTCGACGGCAAGCTACACGGCTCTCGCACTTGGGGCGCTTGGCGTCGTCTATGGCGATATCGGTACGAGCCCGCTTTACGCCCTGCGCGAGACCATCGTTACGGCCGCGGCGGTGCATAGCGGCGGTGGGAGTGAAGTGGCGGCGGTGCCGCGCGACATCGTCATTGGCGTGCTTTCGCTGATCCTGTGGTCGCTCGTCATTGTCGTCACGCTGAAATATGTCGTGCTGCTGATGCGAGCCGACAATAATGGCGAAGGCGGCATCCTGACATTGGTGGCGCTGGCGCAGCGCGCGCTTGGCCGCATGCGGGGAGGAGTGGTGCTCTTCCTCGGCATGGCCGGCGCTGCTCTGTTCTATGGCGATGCGGTGATTACACCCGCGATCTCGGTGCTCTCCGCGGTCGAAGGCATCAAGCTCGTGACGCCGGCTCTCGACGACTACGTCGTCACGATCGCGTCCGTGATCCTCGTCGGCCTGTTCATGGTGCAAAGCCATGGCACCGCCAAGGTGGCGACCTTCTTCGGGCCGATCATGCTGATCTGGTTCGCGACCCTGGCGGGGCTCGGCATTCTCCACATCGCGGACGATGTCGGCGTGCTTGCAGCGATCAATCCCTATTATGGCCTGCGCTTCTTCGTCGATCATCCGAACGTGTCGCTGGCCGTGCTCGGCTCGGTCTGCCTGGCCGTGACGGGCGCAGAAGCGCTCTATGCCGACATGGGCCATTTCGGCCGTGGACCGATCCGTAGCGCCTGGATCTACCTCGTCTTCCCGGCTCTCGTGCTGAACTATCTCGGCCAGGGCGCGCTGGTTCTGTCCGACCCGACCGCGATCGACAACCCGTTCTACAAGCTGGCGCCGGAAGGCTTCATCCTGCCGCTCGTGATCATGGCGACGGTTGCGACGATCATTGCCAGCCAGGCCGTGATTACCGGGGCCTTCTCGCTGACCCGACAGGCAATCCAGCTCGGCCTGATGCCGCGCCTGGAAATCCGCCATACCTCCGAGCACACCTCCGGGCAGATCTATATTCCGCGAATCAACATGCTGCTGCTGCTCGTTGTGCTGCTGCTGGTCTGGAGCTTCAAGACGTCGTCGAGCCTCTCGCATGCCTATGGTATCGCGGTTTTCGGCACGATGGTCGTCAGTTCGCTGCTGGCCTTCATCGTCATCGAGAAGAGCTGGGGCTGGAGCCGCCCGGCCGCCGCGGCGTTGATCCTGCCGTTCCTCGTGATCGACGTCGCATTCTTTACCGCGAACCTGCTGAAGCTCTTCAGTGGCGGCTATATGCCGGTGCTGCTGGCCATCGCCCTGGTTGTCCTGATGGCGACCTGGGTGCGCGGCACCCGGATCCTGTTCGACAAGACCCGCAAGACCGATGTCCCGCTGCTCGAGCTGGTCGCGATGCTCTCCAAGAGCCCGCCTGTCCGGGTCAAGGGCATGGCGGTGTTCCTGACCAGCGACCCGCAGACGGCCCCGGCTTCGCTGCTGCACAACCTGAAGCACAACAAGGTGCTGCATGATCGCAACGTCATCCTGACCGTGCGCTCGGCCGATACGCCACGCGTCGCCGACGAAGAGCGCGTTCGCCTCTCGCGCATCACCGACGATTTCTGGCGTGTCGAACTGGTCTATGGCTACATGGAGAGCCCGAACGTGCCCAAAGGGCTCGCCATGCTGCGCAAGCAGGGCTTCAAGTTCGACATCATGTCGACCTCGTTCTTCCTGTCGCGGCGCTCGATCAAGGCCTCACCGCAATCGGGCATGCCGATCTGGCAGGACAAGCTCTATATCACCCTGACCAAGAGCGCGACGGACGCGACCAGCTTCTTCCAGATCCCGACGGGACGCGTGGTCGAGGTCGGGACGCAAGTGACGGTGTAGCGCAGGATGATGAGGACGGCGGCGAGCCGACCCCGTCCCTGATTGCAGCCTGTCGATGTTCGGGCCTGGATCGCGGGTCTTTCCTGGGTCGCCGGTGAAGGCGGCCAAGGCGCGGTGTCATTCCAGGATGCGCGTCTCGTAGGCATAGAGCCGGCGAAAGCCGAGGCTCGCATAGAGGCTGATCGCGACCGCATTCGTCTGGTCGACCTGGAGATAGGCACGGTCGCAATCGAGCAGCTGCGCCCAGGACATGAGCCCGGAAACCATGCGCCGGCCAAGTCCCTGTCCGCGGTGACCGGGATCGACGCCGATCGAGCCGATCTCGGCCATGCCGCGCTCGGCGACGCACATGCCAAAGGCTACCGGCTCGCCGCCATGGAACAGCGTGGCGAAAGCCGCAGGCAGGCGCACCTTCTCGACGATCGCCGCCAGCTTGGTCTCGCTGCGTCTCGAGCCGGTCTGGTGCGACGTCACTCCCGCAATCCAGTCCCGGCTCGGACGGGCCTCGATCTGAAGCGCGGGTTCGACCTCCGGCGGCTTGCCGTCGAGATCGGCGATCAGCCCAAAGGATGCATCCTTCAGCCGGTAGCCGCGGGCGAGGATGCGCTCGCGCGTTGCTGCCGAGATCAGCGGGGTCAGCCTGACACAGGGCGGGAGGCCGTCGGCCTTGTAGAATTCCTCGATCAGTTCGAGGGTCGCATCGTCGAGTTCGGCCTCCGGCTTCAAGGGCGAGGCGGAATTCGCCCGGCCGGAATAGCCGTTGGCGAAGCGCACGACCCAGTCGCCGATCAGCAGCGTCGAGGGAGCCGGCCAGGCGTTGACGATGCGCCTTTCGCATTCGGCGATGCATGCCGGATCGTACGGAACATCAGAGATCATCAGGCGCCTCGTGCCGCGCGGGGTTGAGGCCGCCAGCCCGGTGGCGCCATCTCGAAGCCGGAGAAGTCGAAACCGGGCGCGACCGTGCAGCCGACCAGCGTCCAGGCACCGAGCGACGTCGCACTTTGCCACCAGCGGGTCGGCACCACGAATTGCGGGCGCTGTCCGGCGAGGAGATCGCCGCCGAGATGATGCGCCGAGGCGTCATGGCCGTTTGGGGACACGCTGATCACCAACGGCGCACCGGCATAGTGATGCCAGATCTCGGCTGCATCGACGCGGTGCCATTCCGATGTCTCGCCGGTGTCGAGCAGATAATAGATCGCCGTCGAAAAGCCGCGCCCCTCCGGTCCTGCCCCGTCGCGAAAGGTCTCGCGATAATGCCCGCCTTCCGGATGCGGCTTGAGCTCGAGCAGGCGAATGATCTCTGCCGCGCTCAACCCGTCGAGCCGGTTCATCGTCATCGCTCAGAACCTGTTCTTGGCTTCACGAAGGGCGGCGAAGACCTTGCCGGGTTCACCCCCGGCAAGGCCGGCAGAGGTTGCGAGCGCGGCTTGTCCGGCGCGGAAGAAGGGGTTGGTGGCCTTTTCCTCGCCGATCGTGGTCAGCGCCCAGAACCGCCCGGCCGCCTTGGCCGCTTCGGCCTCGGCGAGCCTGGTCTTCAGCACGGCATTGGCGGGATCCACGGACACCGCGAAACGGGCGTTGGCGAGGGTGTAGTCGTGCCCCGTGATCAGCTGGGTGTCGTCGGGCAGGGTCATGATCCGCGACAGCGACGTCCACATGGCGGGCAACTGCCCGGGCTGAACGCGTCCGCAACCCATGACGAAGACGACATCGCCTACGAGCGCGAGCCGGGTCTGCTCGCCGACAAAGGTCAGATGCCCATCGGCGTGGCCGGGCGTGTGCCAGACGTCGAAGACGAAGCCTCCGAGTGGAACCCGATCGCCTTCGCCGACGACGGTGTCGACGGGGGCAGCGTCCCGGGCGTCCGCGGGGCCGTAGACTGTCGCGCCCGTGGCTTGCTTGAGCGCGGCGACGCCCTGGACATGGTCGAAATGGGAATGGGTGATGAAGATGTCGGAGATGGCCCAGCCCTTCTCCTCGGCTGCGGCCAGCACCTCCTTTGCGTCGGGGACGTCGACCGCCGCGCAGGCATGGGTCGCGGGATCGCGAATCAAGGCGCCGGCATTGTCGCTCAGCGTGCGGAAGATATGGATGTCGAGGGACATGGAAGGCTCCTGGCGCGGGAAGCGAAGGATAACCGCCGGGAGGCGATCAGCGCATCATGAATTGGGGCATGACCGGCACGCGATCAAGCATGGCCGTGTGCTGCCCGAGCAGAACCCGGTGCCCTTGCGTCGGCGCCACCGCCGGTCCATTTCATGTTCATGGCTCTCGACGTCGTCGACCTTCGCGCCTTCTATGCCAGTCCCCTCGGCCATGTCGCCCGGCGCTTCATCGGCCGGGCGATGCTGCGTTTCTGGCCGGATTGCGGACGCCAGCGCCTGCTCGGCCTGGGTTTCTGCACCCCCTACCTGACGGTGCTTGGCGCCAATGCCGAGCGCGTGCTCGCCTTCATGCCGGCGGCGCAAGGCGTGGTGAACTGGCCGTCGGAAGGTCTCTCGGCCTCGGCCTTGGTCGAGCCGACGCTGCTGCCCTTGCCGACAGCCTCGGTCGATAGGGTCGTGCTGGTTCATGCTCTTGAGGAGACAGAGAGCCCCGACGACCTGCTCGACGAGGTGGCGCGCGTGCTCAGTCCCGGTGGCCGCATGCTCGTCGTCGCGCCCAATCGCCGTGGGCTCTGGGCCCGGATGGACGGAACGCCCTTCGGTCACGGCCGCCCGTTCAGCCGCTCACAGCTCGAATCGCTGATGCGCGGCGCGACTTTCGCTCCGGAGAACTGGGCCGAGGCGCTCTATGTGCCCCCGCTCAAACGCAAGCTGTTCATGCGCTCCGCCCCAGCCTGGGAGCGGGTTGGCTCGGGGCTGTCGCTGCCCTTCGCTGGCGTCCATGTCATCGATGCGACCAAGCAGTTCTATCGCCGGGCGCCGCTGCGTGCGACGCGGCGCAGTTTTGCCTTTCGTCCCGTCCTGCTGCCCCAGCCCACCCCGACGCCACGATTGGGCGAAACGCCGGACAAGCGCCCGGCGGGTTGACAATCACAGCGTGGCACGGCCAAGGTCCGCCGCTTTTCGGGCCCCGGTCTTCCGTCTCCCCCTGCGGATCGACGGCCCCGCCCCAGAACTGGATCACAATGCGTAGCTATCTTGATTTCGAGAAACCGGTCGCCGAGCTTGAGGCGAAGGCGGATGAATTGCGTGCCCTGGATGCAAAGGGGGACGGCTATTCTCTGTCCGAGGAAATCGGAAAGCTCGATGCCAAGGCAAACCAGGCGCTCAAGGACCTCTATGGCGCCCTGACGCCCTGGCAGAAGACGCTGGTCGCCCGGCATCCGCAGCGGCCGCATTTCATCGATTACTGTGCGGCGCTGATCACCGAATTCACGCCGCTTGCGGGCGACCGCGCCTTCGGCGAGGACGAGGCGATCGTCGGCGGTTTCGGGCGCTTCCGCGGCCAGCCGGTCTGCGTGATGGGGCAGGAGAAGGGCAACAGCACCGAGACCCGCATCCGGCACAATTTCGGCATGCCGAAGCCTGAGGGCTATCGCAAGGCCGTTCGTCTGGCCGAGCTCGCCGACCGTTTCGGCCTGCCGGTTCTGAGCTTCGTCGACACCGCCGGTGCCTATCCGGGGATCGAGGCCGAGGAGCGCGGGCAGGCGGAAGCGATTGCGCGCTCGACCGAGGCATGGCTCGGTCTGCGCAGCCCGAGCGTCGCGCTGGTGATCGGCGAGGGCGGATCAGGCGGCGCCATCGCCATCGCTGCCGCGAGCCGCGTGATGATGATGGAACATGCGATCTATTCGGTGATCTCGCCGGAGGGCGCTGCCTCGATTCTCTGGCGCGATACGGCACGCGCGCAGGACGCCGCGACCGGCATGAAGATCACGGCGCAGGACCTGCTGAAGTTCGGCATTATCGACCGGATCGTCAGCGAGCCCACCGGAGGGGCGCATCGCGATCCCGAGATGGCGATTTCGCGCGCTGGCGATGCGATCGCAGCTGCCCTGTCCGATCTCGCGGGCCTCTCGGCCGAGCAGGTCGTCGCCCAGCGCGAGGAGAAATTCCTCGCGATCGGCCGCAGCCTTTGAGCTTCGCAATCCCGCTGTTTACGCTTCCTTTACCGTATGGCCAGATCTGACCCCCTTGTGGTAAGGAACGGTCAAGCCTAACGCTTCACAACCATGATGAGCGGCACGATTTTGCCGTCTTGAGCATAGAAGGTCGGCGACGACCGCTTGATCAATGGGATCGACGACGTGGCAGCAAGACACATCGCCCTCGTGGCGCTCGTTGCTTTGACCCTGGGCGCCTGCGAAGAGGAGCGGTATCGCGGCTCTGCGCGCCATAACATCCCGATCCCATCGGCGACCTATGCGCTGATGTCCGAGAAGGGCATGAGCAAGGATCAGCCGATCCTGATCCGCTCCTACAAGAAGGAGTCGGAGCTCGAGGTCTGGAAGCGCAAGGGCGATGGCCGCTACGAGTTGCTGAAGACCTTCCCGATGTGCCGCTGGTCCGGCCAGCTCGGTCCGAAGGTCCGCGAAGGCGATCGCATGGCGCCGGAGGGCTTCTATGCCATCTCCCCGGGGCAGATGAACCCGAATTCGTCCTATTATGTCTCGTTCAACATGGGCTATCCCAATGCCTATGACCGGTCCCATGGGCGCACCGGCGCGCATTTGATGGTTCATGGCGCCTGCTCCTCGGCGGGCTGCTATTCGATGACCGACGATCAGATCGGCGAGATCTATGCGCTGGTGCGCGAAGCACAGGGCGCCGGCCAGAAGTCCGTGCAGATGCAGGCCTTCCCCTTCCGGATGACGCCGGAAAACCTCGCCAAGCACCGGCTCGACCCCAATATCGCCTTCTGGAAGAACCTGAAGGAAGGCTCGGACTATTTCGAGGTCGCCAAGGACGAGCCGAGCGTCGGTGTCAGTGGCGGCCGCTACGTCTTCAACGGCGGCAATTTGGGCGGGGCCGTGGCGCAGAAGCGCCAGCAGGACGAGGTCCAGGTTGCGGCGCTGGTGGCGAAGGGCACGCCGGCGGTGAAGCTGATCTATGATGACGGAGACCAGCACAGTTCCTTCAAGCAGACGCTCGTCACGGGTGGGTCCGATTCGCTGAACAGGTCGGCATCCTGGGCTTCGCGGGACGTCGGCATCAGCCGCCCGGACGCGCTGACCGTTGGCCCGCGCGTCGTCGTGCTGGACGACAAGGGACGGACCAAGGCGACGGTGCGTGCGGTTTCGGCCGATAATGAGGCTGTCCTCGCGGCAGTTGCCGCCGCGCCGGCCGAAGTGGCGACGCCGGCTGCTGCTCCCGCTGTGGTGGTCAAGCCCGCCGCTGCGCCGGCCGCGGCTGTTGCCGCGACCCAGGTGGCCAAGGTCCTGCCGGGTGCTGCCCAGCAGGTGCCAGTCGTTGCCAGCGCGGTGCCGGCGGCCCCTGCCGTGGGCACCGTCGCTGATAACCGCCCCTTCTATCAGCGTGCGCTGAGCTTCGTGCCCTTGATCGGAGGCTCGGCGCAGCCTGTGGAGGCGCCTGTGGCCGCGCCAGTCGCTTCCGTCGTTCCGGCGAAGCCGACCAATGTGCGCACGCCGCTGCCGCCGCGTCGGGCAGACACGCTGCGCACGACGCAACTCGACCAGTCGAACGCTGCCTATTCGAGCCAGTCCGCGACCCGTTGAGTCTCCTTTGTCGCGCATTCGATGCGTGACAAAAATATCACCAGATCCTGACTTCCTCGCAGAAGCTCATTTTGACAGCGCAGATGCCGCCCGACAGGCGGCTTCTGCGATTTTCCTGTGCAGGATGCCAAAAAGCTCGTCTTGCTGAGAATCCGGTTCCATCGGCCTGATTGGGGCAGAAACGCGGCAATTCGCGCGCGGTTTCTGTCTTTTGACGGAGCTACTGATGGTTCTCGATCTGATACGTCTTCCGGCGACTGGCGCGGCGCTGTCGCTCGCCATGTTTGCTGGTGCGGCCCAGGCATCCGACCTGCCAAGCAAGAAGGGTCCGCCGCCGGCACCGGTTCCGCCGAGCATCACCTGGATCGATGCTGCGGTCAGCATCAAGGGCGTGACCGACTACGTTTTCCGCGGCATCTCGCAGACGGACCGCAAGCCCGGCGCCCAAGGCTCGGTGGAGCTGCAGTTCTATGACAACCTGTTCTATCTCGGCGTCTTCGGTGCCAATGTCGATCTCGCGACCAGCCCGCCCGCCGAGATCGACTTCTATGGCGGTATCCGTCCGAAATTCGGCCCGGTCACCTTCGACCTGGGCGTGATCCAATATTATTATCCGAATGAGAAGCGCTTCATCGACGGGCTCGGCGTGATCTGGACGCCGCGCAATACCGATTTCACCGAGCTTGCCGGCAAGGTCTCCTATAACTGGGAGGACAAGGCCACGCTCGGCGCCAATGTCTTCTATGCCTGGGACTGGCTCGGCACGGGCGCAACGGGCACCTACGCTTCGCTGACGGCCAAGTACAATCTGCCCTTCCTCGAGGGTCTCTCGGTCTCTGGAGAGTTCGGCCGCTACTGGCTCGGCACCACCAGCACCAACATCGCGTTCCCGACGCCGATCCGGCTGCCCGACTACAATTACTGGAATGCCGGCCTGTCCTACACCTACAAGAACCTGACCGCCGATCTGCGCTATCACGACACCAACCTGTCCAAGGCCAACTGCTTCCTGCTGACCTCCGATCCGCGCGGGATCACCCGAGGCAACGCGGGAGGCGGCTATAGCTCGAACTGGTGCAACCCGACCGTAGTCGGGACGCTCTCCTTCGACATCACGGCCAGCAGCGTCGGGGTCTTCGCGCCGAAGTGACGCCGCGCGATCATGCAGGACAAACGAAGAGGGCCGCTCGTGAGAGCGGCCCTTTTTCATATTCCGAAGCTTGAGGCCACCGGGGTGTCAGGCGAACTGCCCGTGGCAGTGCTTGAACTTCTTGCCGGAGCCGCACGGGCAGGGCTCGTTGCGGCCGACCTTGCCCCAGCTCGATGGATCGGTCGGGTCACGGTCCACAACCGCGACCTCGCCCTCTTCGACTGCGGCATATTGCAGGCCGCTGCCGCCGTAATCGCCGAAGGCGGGAGCAGGCAGGGTATCCTGGGGTGGCAGGATGCCATCCTCCGGCTGATCGAAGCGGACCTCGATGCGCATCAGGTTGCCGGTGACCTGCTCGCGCAGATGGCCGATCAACCCGTCGAAGAGCTCGAAGGCTTCCTGCTTGTACTCGTTCAGCGGGTCGCGCTGGGCATAGCCGCGCCAGCCGACAACCTGGCGGAGATGGTCGAGCGTGACGAGATGCTCGCGCCAGAGATGGTCGAGCGTCTGCAGCAGCACCTGCTTCTCGACATAGGTCATGACCTCTTCGGTGTTGCGGGCGATGCGCTCGGCATAGGCCAGGTCGGCCTGGGTGCGGATGCGTTCGCGGAGTTCCGCGTCGGCGATGCCTTCCTCCTTGGCCCAGTCCTCGATCGGCAAATCGAGATTGAGGAAGTTATGGACGTCTTCGCGCAGGCCAGCAGCATCCCACTGCTCTGCATAGGCCTCTTCGGGGATGCGGCGGGTTACGACGTCCTCGACGACGCCGTGGCGCATGTCGTCGATGGTCTCGCGCACGCTCGCCTGGCGCATGAAATCGCGGCGCTGCTCGAAGACGACCTTGCGTTGGTCGTTCATGACGTCGTCGTATTTCAGGATGTTCTTGCGGATGTCGAAGTTGCGCGCCTCGACCTTGCCCTGCGCCTTCTCGACGGCCTTGTTGATCCAGGGATGGACGATGGCCTCGTCCTCCTTGAGGCCGAGCTTCTGCAGCATTCCGTCCATGCGGTCGGAGCCGAAGATCCGCATCAGATCGTCCTGCAGCGACAGGAAGAATTTCGAGCGGCCCGGGTCACCCTGGCGGCCGGCACGGCCACGGAGCTGGTTGTCGATGCGCCGGCTTTCATGGCGCTCGGTGCCGACGATGTAGAGTCCGCCGGCCTTGAGCACGCGCTGCTTGAAGTCGGCGACCTCGGCGCGGATCGCCTTGGCCTTCTCGTCACGCTCGGGCCCTTCGGGCATGTCGCGCAGATCGTGCTGGATCCGCATCTCGGCATTGCCGCCGAGCWKGATGTCRGTGCCWCGRCCGGCCATGTTGGTGGCGAYGGTGATCGCCCCTGGGGCGCCGGCCTGGGCGACGATATAGGCTTCCTGCTCGTGGAAGCGGGCGTTCAGCACGGCGAAATACTTGGATGGCTTGCCCTGGCGGGCGGCCTCATAGATCGGCTCCAAAGCGTTCGGAGCGCTGAAATCGATCTGCTTGAAGCCTTCCTTGCTCAGCATTTCGGCGACGAGCTCGGAGCGCTCGATCGACGTGGTGCCGACCAGCATGGGCTGGCCATTGTCCTGCGAGGCCTTGATTTCGCGGATAACGCCACGGACCTTTTCCTCGAAGGTGCGATAGACCTCGTCATCCTCATCGAGGCGCGCGACGGGGACGTTGGTCGGGATCTCGAGCACTTCCAGCTTGTAGATCTGGAAGAACTCGTCAGCTTCCGTCGAGGCCGTACCGGTCATGCCGGCGAGCTTCGAATAGAGCCGGAAATAGTTCTGGAAGGTGATGGAGGCGAGCGTCGCGTTCTCGGGCTGGACCGTGACGTGCTCCTTGGCCTCCAGGGCCTGGTGCAGGCCCTCGGAGTAGCGCCGGCCGGGCATCATGCGGCCGGTGAACTCATCGATGATCACGACTTCGTCGTTGCGGACGATATAATCCTTGTCGCGGGTGAACAGCGAGTGGGCGCGCAGGGCCTGGTTGACGTGATGGACCAATGTGACGTTGGCCGCGTCGTAGAGATCGCCTTCCTTGAGCAGATCGGCCTGGCGCAGCAGCTCCTCGATATGCTCGTTGCCGGCCTCGGTCAGGGAGACGGCGCGCTGCTTCTCATCGACTTCGAAATCGGTCTTGACCAGCGAGGGGATGAGCTTGTCGATCATGACATAAAGATCGGACTTGTCGTCGAGCGGGCCGGAAATGATCAGCGGCGTGCGGGCTTCGTCGACCAGGATCGAATCGACCTCGTCGACGATCGCGAAATGGTGGCCGCGCTGCGACATCTGCGCGACGTCGTATTTCATGTTGTCGCGCAGATAGTCGAAGCCGAATTCGTTGTTGGTGCCGTAGGTGATGTCGCTGGCATAGGCGCGCTGGCGCTCGTCGTCATCGATGCCGTGGACGATGATGCCGGTGGTCAGGCCGAGGAAGTTGTAGAGCTTGCCCATCCATTCGGCGTCGCGGCGGGCGAGGTAGTCGTTGACCGTGACGACATGGACGCCCTTGCCTTCAAGCGCGTTGAGATAGGTCGGCAGCGTCGCGACCAGCGTCTTGCCTTCGCCGGTCTTCATTTCCGAGATCGCACCCTCGTGCAGCACGATACCGCCGATGAGCTGGACATCGTAGGGCCGCTGGCCGAGCACGCGCTTGGCAGCTTCGCGCACGGTTGCGAAGGCCGGCACGAGCAGATCGTCGAGCTTGGCGCCGTTCGCCAATTGCTGGCGGAATTCCTGAGTACGGGCCTGCAGCGCCTCATCGCTGAGGGCGGCGACTTCCTTTTCGAGGGCATTGATCGCAGCGACGCGAGGGGCATAGCCCTTGACGCGCCGGTCATTCGACGAGCCGAAGAGTTTCTTTGCGAGCGCGCCAAGCATGTCTGGCCTTCTTTCGGTGCCTGGCTCGCGGCGGCGCATGGTCATCATCCTGCGCCGACGGAAGCCGGATTATCTCAATTCGACCGCGTGTTTAGACGCGTGCGGGTGCGGGGTCCAGCGTCGCTTTTGCCGGAGCCGGCGCGCTGATCGTGAGGCATCGCTCGCCGGGATGTGGGGTTTTGCACCGCAGGTGCCAAGGGGATCGGTGGCGGGGATGTAAAAAGCGCCTGCGGATTACCGAAAAGCAATCTTCAGGCAACCTCTAAGTGGCTCAATCGCCTTGCCTTCGCCGTGTTCAACTGGCAGTGGAGCGCCAGCATTATTCTGGACATCAGCGAAAGGCCGTCCCGATGAAATTGTCCCGTTTCGCCATGCTGCCGCTTGGGCTTGCATTGGCCGGCGCACCGATGCTTGCCCTGCCGGCCTTCGCTCAGGCGGACAAGGTCGTGGCCAAGGTCGACGGAATCGCGATCACCGAGCGCGACATGACGCTTGCCAGCGAAGATCTGGGCGAACGCCTCGCGCAGCTCCCCGAAGACCGCAAGCGCGACGAGGTGATCAACTACCTCGTCGACCTCAAGCTTGGGGCCAAGGCTGCCGTAGCAGCCAAGATCGCGGAAGGGCCGGATTTCGCGTCGCGCCTCGCCTATTACCGCGAGAAGGTGCTGCTCGACGAGTATCTGACGCGCGAGGCCAAGAAGGCTGCGACGCCGGAAGCGGCGAAGAAGCTCTTCGAAGATACCGTCAAGGCCATGGCGCCCGAGGAAGAGGTGCATGCGCGCCACATCCTGGTCGAGGATGAAGCCAAGGCCAAGGACGCTGCGGCACGGGTGAAGAAGGGCGAGGATTTCGCCAAGGTCGCAGCCGAGCTCTCCAAGGATCCTGGTTCGGGCAAGGAAGGCGGCGATCTCGGCTGGTTCACGAAGGAGCGCATGGTTCCGCAGTTCTCGGAGGCTGCCTTCAAGCTCGAGAAGGGACAGATCTCGGAGCCGGTGCAGAGCCAGTTTGGCTGGCATGTCATCAAGGTCGAGGACAAGCGCTCCAAGCCGCTGCCCAAGTTCGAGGATGTCAAGCCGCAGATCGACCAGTATCTCGAGCGCAAGGCCCAGCAGGACATCGTGCTGGCGATGCGCGAGAAGGCCAAGGTCGAGCGGCTGGACAAGCCAGCCGAGAAGCCCGCGGACAAGCCGGCCGAGCCGAAGAAGCCCTGAACGGCTGATCGTTGCTCCGTTCCCGGGCCTGGCCCGGGAATTTCAGGGAGAATTACGACATGATGCCCGGGGCAAACCCGGGCATCATGCGTTTGGGCTCTGCATTTCCAACTCTTGTCTTCCGTCCGCTGCTGCGGCAAATCGGACGCCTCGTTTCAGGAGATGCTTCGATGGCTGGCAAGGATGTTCCCGTTTCCCCGCTCGCGCCGAAACGCCAGCCCAAGGTCCCGGCTGTGCCGGGCGTGCGCTTTGCCACCGCCGAAGCGGGCATTCGCTACAAGGGGCGAACGGATGTGGTCTTCATGCTGCTCGACGAGGGTACGCAGGCCGCCGGTGTCTTCACCCGCTCGAAATGCCCCTCCGCGCCGGTCGACTGGTGCCGGGAGAACCTGGCGCAAGGCAAGGCGCGGGCGATCGTCGTCAATTCCGGCAACGCCAATGCCTTTACCGGCCTCAAGGGCCGCGATTCCGTCAAGCTGACCGCCGAGATCGCCGCCAAGGCGGCCGGCTGCAAGCCGCAGGAGGTTTTCATCGCCTCCACAGGCGTGATCGGCGAGCCGCTGGATGCGACGAAGTTCGAGGGCGTCCTGAAGGACTGCGCCTCCCGCGCGGCGGACGGCCCGTGGATCGATGCGGCCAAGGCGATCATGACCACCGACACCTTCCCCAAGGCGCTCTCGCGTAAGGCGAAGATCGACGGGCATGAGGTGGTCATCGCCGGCATTGCCAAGGGCGCCGGCATGATCGCGCCCGACATGGCGACGATGCTCTCCTTCGTCTTCACCGACGCGCCGATTGCCGCGCCGGTGTTGCAGGCGCTGCTCTCCAAGGGCGTCAAGGGTTCGTTCAATGCCGTCACGGTCGACAGCGACACCTCGACCTCCGACACGCTGATGCTGTTCGCCACGGGGAAGGCGGCGGCGCGCGGCGTGCCGGAGATCACCGAGGTCAATGATGCACGCCTCTCCGGCTTCAAGCGTGCGCTCAATGCATTGCTTCTCGAGCTGTCCCATCTCGTCTGCAAGGACGGCGAAGGTGCGCGGAAATTCGTCGAGGTGCGGGTCACCGGTGCCACCTCCGCGCGCTCTGCCAAGCGCGTTGCGCTCTCGATCGCGAATTCGCCGCTGGTCAAGACGGCGATCGCCGGCGAGGACGCCAATTGGGGCCGCGTCGTCATGGCCGTCGGCAAGGCCGGCGAGCCGGCCGATCGCGACAGGCTCGACATCTCCTTCGGCGACATCACGGTCGCGAAGCAGGGCGCCCGTGCGCCGTCCTATGACGAGACCGCCGTCTCCGACTACATGAAGGGCGACGACATCGTCATCACGGCCGATCTCGGGCTGGGCCGGGGCAAGTCCACCGTCTGGACCTGCGATCTCACCAAGGCCTATGTCGAGATCAATGGCGATTATCGCTCCTGAGGCGACCGCTCCGGCTGAACCCAGCCGGAGCTTCATCGTCGGCAATCTGTTCCTCTGCTCGTTCTTCTGGGGCTGCAGCTTCCTGCTCATCAAGCTGATGAGCGGCGAGGTGCCGCCGCTGGCCGTCGCGGCGGGGCGCGGTCTGCTCGGGGCGACAGCGCTGGCCCTTTGGGTGAGCTTTCTCGGGCAGAGCCCATTGCCCCGGCGGCATGAACTCCGGCACTGGCTCGTGCTCGGCACCACCAATGGCTGGGTGCCGAATGTGCTCGTCGCCTATGCGCTGACGCAGCTCGCCAGCGGGCCTGCCGCGATGATCCAGGCCGCCGGTCCGCTGGTGACCGCGATCTTCGCGCATTTTCTCTTTGCGGAGGAGCGGCTTTCCGGCCGCCGTGTCCTTGGCGTCCTGCTCGGGATGGTCGGCGTCGCGATCCTGATCGGCCCACGCCTGGTCGCAGGCGGCGCGACTGCCTATGGCGTCGCCGCCATGGTCGGTGTGATGCTGGCCTATGCTGCCGGGAATCTCTATGTCCGTGCCGTGCCTGCCCCGGCCGGAAATCCCGCGCGCCTCGCGCTCGGCCAGCAGGTCGTCTCCGGGATTGTCGCGCTTGGGCTGACACTCGTCTTCATCGGGCCCGCCGGACTGCTTCCGATCCAGAATCACCTGCCTGTCATGCTAGCGCTCGGAGTCGCCTCGACGGCGGTCCCGATGGCGATCTTCATGAAGCTGATCCGTGCGGCGGGGCCGACGCGGGCGGCGATGACCGGCTATCTCGTTCCCACCGTCGCGACCGTCATGGGTGTGCTCATCCTTGGTGAAACACTGGAGCTGCGGCAGCTCGTCGGGGGCTGCATCATCCTCGTCGGGGTGTTTCTGGTCTCGACGGCACGACGGGTGAGGGAGGCCTGAGCCGCACCCGGGGGCGGCGCTTGCCTTGCTCCTCGGGGCCGAGCGTCCTCGCGAAGGAGATCCGGCCGCGAGGCGGATGCGCTCACCGGAACAGACGGTTCGGCCTATGACGCGGCCACCGTTGACGGTAAGGAGCGTGAGCCATCACCTCCTCTCCGGGGACCTGAGCCTTCGTGAAACTGCTTCTCGTTGTTGCCTGTGCACTGATCGATACCGACAACCGCGTTCTCGTCACGCAGCGTCCGGAGGGCAAGTCGCTTGCCGGACTGTGGGAATTCCCCGGCGGCAAGCTCGAAGCGGGGGAGCGGCCGGAGCCGGCGCTGATCCGCGAGCTGTCTGAGGAACTCGGCATCAGCGTGAAAGAGGACTGCCTGGCGCCCCTGACCTTCGCGAGCTACGCCTATCCGGAATTCCACCTGCTGATGCCGCTCTATATCTGCCGGCGTTGGGAAGGTGCGGTCGTCTCGGCAGAAGGTCAGGCGCTGAAATGGGTGCGGCCCGGCAAGCTGCGGGATCTCGCCATGCCGCCGGCCGACGAGCCGCTGATCCCGCACCTGATCGATCTCTTGGGGGCGTGACGGGCTGTTCGAGGCCGCTTCAGGCCCGGGAGAGGACCTTCTGGAAACAGGTCGACTGCGTGTCGGTATAGCCGAGGTGCTCGTAGAACTGCTTGACCCTGGCGTTGTCGCCGCGGACGAGCAGGTTCAGCTTCCACACCCCACGTTCGGCGAGCCAGTGCTCGGCCGCGTCCATGATGCGGCGGCCAAGGCCCTGGCCCTGATGCTCCGGATCAGCCGCGACGTAGTAGACCCAGCCGCGATGTCCATCCTCGCCGACCATCACCGTTGCGACGATCGTGCCGTCCAGCACTGCGACCAGGACGGTCGAGTGCGAATCACGGCGAGCAAAGGCGATATCGGTTTCAGGGTCGTTCCAGGGGCGCGCGACGCCGGCGGCGCGCCAGAGAGCGCTGACCTGTTCGACGTCATCATCGCCGATATCGCGGATCAAGAGTGAGTCCGTCACGCGCTACCCCTCGGTTCAGGCACTTGGCTCTCGTGTCTGCATCGGCTTTCCGGAAAACCGCAATCCACTTTTCGGGCCGATGCTTTAGCGATCCGCGACCAATTCCAACGTCACGATCAAGGCCTCCCGCGTCAGCTCCGCCATTGGCATCTGCGCCTTGTAGGCCCTGGTCTTCTCACCGGGGTTCATCACCAGGATCACCGTCTCGGTGCCGGGGCAGGCGGGGTCTGCACAGAGGATCTCGTTGACGGCGATCGCGGCCCGCTCCGGCAGGTCGAGGAGGTCCCGGGTCTCGGCCTTGATCCGGGTGGCCGCTTCCGAAGCGACGGCCTTGCCCGCAGGGTCCTTGCCGAAGAGGCCGAAGCGCATCGCTCAGGTCGGCAGGGTCAGGATGCCGGCCGCACCATCCTCGGCGCCGAAGGCGAGGCGCTTGCCAAGCTTGTCCCAGGCGAAGGCCGTGATACCGCTGGCCTTGAGCGGAGGGCGCACCAGCAGCTCGGAGGCATCGGTCAGCCGGACCAGCAGGATGCAGCCATCGTCATAGCCGACGGCCAGCACGAGCGCCTTGGGGTGGAAGGCGACGCGGGTGATCTTGGCATGGCGCGCGCCGCACTCGCGCGGGGCCTTGCCCGTCGGGCCTTCGCCCTGGAAGGGCCAGATGATGGCCGCATCCGCGCCGCTGGAGGCGAGCCAGAGCCCGTCATGCGACCAGGACAGCGAGCGTGGCTTTGCCGGATAGCCTGTCATGCGCATATGCGTCGGCTTGTCGCCGAGGCGCCAGCCATGCAGCGCGTTCTCCTGCATCGACGAGACGACGAAGCGGCCGTCGGCGGACCAGGTCACGTCGAGATGCGACCCCTTCCATTCAAGGAATTCAGGCTTCGCTTCGGTGTTCGGATACCAGAGCGAGACGCCGTTCATCTGCGCGACGGCGAGCCTGTACCCCTTAGGTGCAAAGACGAGGCCCTGCGGCGTCGAGGCGAAGTCGAAGGACCGGAGCTTGCCCTTGTCGTCGCGGGCATGGACGGTCTTTCCGGTGTTCCAGGCGATGGCACCCGAGCCTGAGAACGTCACGGCATCGATCCAGCGCCGCTTGGGATCACGGTAGATCTCGACCGGCTCACCCTCGGCCGCCGTGGCGACGACACGTCCGTCATCGCCGCCGCTGATCAGGCGCTCGCCAGCGGAGCAGGCGGAGAGGATACCGCCAGCATGGGCGTCAATGCTCTCGGCCTCACCGTCACGCCAGCGCAGCACGCGCCCGTCGGCGAGCGCGAACACCAGCGTCTGCTTGAGCCATGAAGCCGAGACGACATGCTCGCCGGCCGTGACCGGGACGACATGCTCGCGGAGCGAAACGGGTTTTGTCTGCGTGTCCATGGCGTGGCTTTAGCTCACGCCGCGCAGGCCATAAACCCCTTGCGCAACTCGTTCTCGTCGAGATCGCGGCCGATGAAGACGAGACGCGATTCACGCTTCTCGTCTGCCTTCCAGTCACGCTGCAGATCGCCGTCGAGAATCATGTGCACGCCCTGGAAAACGAAGCGGCGCGGCTCGTTCTTGAAGGACAGGATGCCCTTGGAACGCAGGATGTTCGGACCCTGCGCCTGAGAGATGTCGTTGATCCACGGCATGAATTTGTCGGGATCGACATCGCCGGGGATCGTGAACGACATCGAGCGCACATCATCGGAATGATGATGGTGATGGCCGGACTCGAGAAAGTCGGGCTCGATGTCGAGAATCCGATCGAGATCGAAGGCGTTGCGGTCGAGCAGCTTGTCGATCGCGACGTCGCAGCGGGTCGCCTTGTGCAGCTTGGCATAGGGGTTGATCGCGCGGATCGCCGCCTCGACCCCGGCCAGTTCTTCGGCCGTGACCAGATCGGTCTTGTTGAGAATGATGACGTCGGCAAAGGCGATCTGGTTCTTCGCCTCGGGAGCATCCTTCAGGCGGTCCTTCAGCCATTTGGCGTCGGTCACGGTGACGACGGCGTCGAGCTTGGTCGCATCGCCGACATCCTGGTCGACGAAGAAGGTCTGTGCGACGGGGGCCGGGTCGGCGAGGCCGGTGGTCTCGACGATGATCGCGTCGAACTTGCCCTTGCGCTTCATCAGCCCGTCGAGGATGCGGATCAGGTCGCCGCGGACGGTGCAGCAGATGCAACCGTTGTTCATCTCGAAGACTTCCTCGTCGGCGCCGACGACGAGGTCGCCATCGATGCCGGCCTCGCCGAACTCGTTGACGATCACGGCGAACTTCTTGCCGTGGTCTTCGGTGAGGATGCGGTTGAGGAGCGTGGTCTTGCCGGCTCCGAGATAGCCGGTGAGCACGGTAACGGGGATCTTTTCAGACATGGGACGACCTGATTGCTGCCGAGTGCCGCTCGTCAGCGCAGCTTACGCTGCGCCTGTGCCGAGCGCCTTTTCGATCTGCCTTATATTGTGTCGCATCATCTCGATGTAAGTCCCGGCAGGGCCGGATGCGGTCGAGAGTGCATCGGAGTAGAGCCGGCCGCCGATCTTGGCTCCGGTTTCGCGCGCGATCTGCTCGATCAACCGGGGATTGGTGATATTCTCGAGGAAGACCGCCGGAATTTTCTGCGCCTTAACCTGGCGAATGATGCGCGCCACGTCCCTGGCCGAGGCTTCAGCCTCGGTCGAAACACCCTGTGGCGCCACGAATTCAATGCCATAGGCCCTGACGAAATAACCAAAGGCATCGTGCGACGTGATGGCCTTGCGTCGGTCGACCGGGATGCGGGCTACGGCAGCCTGGATCTCGCCTTGAAGTCCATCGAGCTTGCCGAGATAGGCCGCGGCATTGGCCTCGTAAGCCACCTTGCCGGCAGGGTCGGCCGCGCTCAGCGCATCGCGGATATTCGCGACATAGAGCCTGGCGTTGACGACGCTCTGCCAGGCATGAGGGTCGTCCCGGCCCGCATGATCATGGCCGCCCGACTTGCCGTGGTCATGATCGTCGTCCTGCAGCTTCAGGGGAGAGATTGCCCGCGTCGCCGTCACGACGGTTGCGCTCGTGCCGGAGGACTTGATCAGCCGGGACAACCAGCCTTCGAATTTGAGCCCGTTGATCAGGACCAGCTTCGCCGCCGCCACGCTCTTCGCATCGGCCGGCGTCGGCGAATAGACATGCGCATCGCCATCAGGGCCGACGAGAATCGTCACCGCGACGCGTTCGCCGCCGATCTCCCTGGCGAAGTCGCCAAGGATCGAGAAGCTCGCAACGACCGGCAGTTTCTCCTGGGCACGCGCGATCAGCGGCGCGGCCGAGAGGGCCAGTCCCGCGGTGAGCCCGGCGATGAGGCAACGACGATTCAACATGCGGCTCTCCAGCGAATAATGAAACACTATAACATTACTAACGTTGGAGATGGGACCGAGGCAAGAGCCGGCGTGCGAGCCCGCCCTGCGTGCCGAACAGGAGTGAGCCGAGATAGAGTGCGCCGGCGGACAGGATGACGGCTGGGCCCGCGGGAAGATTGCTGCCGGCCGAGTATGAGACAACCAGCCCGGCATAGCCGGACAGGATACCGAAACCGGAGGCGAGCAGGATCAGTCGCGTGATGTCGGCTGTCCAGAAGCGCGCTGCGGCAGCAGGCAGCATCATCAGGCCGACCGCAAGCAGGGTGCCGAGCGCATGGAAACCGGCGACCAGATTGAGCACGACGAGGCCAAGGAAGGTGAGATGCACGACACCGCCGGAGCGGCTGACCGAGCGCAGGAAGCCCGGATCGACGCATTCGAGCACGAGAGGGCGATAGGCCAAGGCCAGCGTGACCAGGGTCAGTGTCGCGACACTCGAAAGCAGCACCAGCACATCGTCATCCAGCGCCAGCACATTGCCGAACAGGACATGGAAAAGGTCGACCGCCGAGCCGCGCAGCGAGACGATGGTGACGCCGAGCGCCAGTGAGATCAGGTAGAAGGCGGCAAGCGAGGCATCCTCCTTCATCACGGTCAGCCGGGCGACCGCGCCGGCCGCCAGCGCGACGGCAAAGCCGGCGACGAGGCCGCCAATCGTCATGGCTGGCAGCGAGAACCCGGCGACGAGATAGCCGATGGCAGCGCCGGGCAGGATCGCATGTGCCATGGCGTCGCCGGTCAGGCTCATGCGTCGCAGCATCAGGAAGACGCCGATCGGCGCGCCGGAGACGGCGAGCGCGAAGACGCCGACAAGGGCCCGGCGCATGAAGTCGAATTCGGCGAAGGGGCCGATGAAAATATCGTGGAGCATCGGCGTGCCAGGTTTGCGGAAGGTTCAGGCCGCGTCGCGGTCGCAGGCGGGCGCATGGCTGTCGAAAGCCTCGACCATGCGCCGGGCCTTGAGCTGGTTTTCAGGCGTCAGGACGTCGTTGGTCGCGCCCCAGGCGACAGCCTCCCGGGCCAGCAGCAGCGTCTCGGGGAAGGCGCGTTTCACCGTCTCGATATCGTGGAGGACGGCAACCACGGTGCGCGCCTCGCCATGCCAGCGTTGAACCAAGGCGAGCAGATCGGCCGTGGTCCGAGCATCGATGGCGGTGAAGGGTTCGTCGAGCAGAATGATATCGGCGTCCTGCAGCAGCAGGCGGGCGAAGAGCGCGCGCTGCATCTGGCCGCCGGAGAGATTGCCGATGGGGCGGCGCTCGAAGCCGGTCAGGCCGACGGCGGCGATCGCTTCCTCGATCCTGGTCCTCGCTCCAAAGCCGATGCGGCCGAAGATRCCGGCCTTGCCCCACAGCCCCATGGCAACGAGATCGTAGACATGGATTGGGAAGGAACGATCGAGCTCCGCTGATTGCGGGAGATAGGCGAGGCGCTTGCCGCGGGCGAGAGTCAGGTGCCCGTCGAGCGGGGTCAAGGCACCGGCAATGGCCTTCAGCAGCGTCGATTTTCCGGCGCCATTCGGTCCGACGATCGCAGTCAGGCTTCCGGCGGCGATTTCGCCGGAGAGGTGATGAACCGCCGGGTGACGGTCATACCCGAGCGTGAGGTCATCGAGGCGAATGGCGGGCACGAAGGGCAGCTTTCGTCAGGAGATGACTGCAAATGTGGCAAGCCAGAGCAAGGCGATGATGCCGAGCGCGAGCCCGAGCCGACCCGCCGCCGAAAGGCGCAGCAGCGACCAGCCCGGATCTTCCGAGAGGGCAGCGGCTGCGGGGCGGTGCGAATGGCTCATGGGTGAATGATATAATGTTACGCGATCTCCGGAGCAAGCGAGATCGCGATTGTTGTCGGCTTCCGGCCGTG
Organism: Allobosea sp. P4_E12; assembly: GCF_056401655.1. Taxonomy (NCBI): domain Bacteria; kingdom Pseudomonadati; phylum Pseudomonadota; class Alphaproteobacteria; order Hyphomicrobiales; family Alloboseaceae; genus Allobosea; species Allobosea sp. P4_E12. The sequence continues at coordinate 258,009 of NZ_JBFUIY010000005.1, forward strand.
GCGTTATCCACCATGGTCAATGGCAGCAGAACCGGAGCGCGCGCGTGAGTGGTGACCGAGTGACCTTCAGAGCCGTCCGTGACGGCGTCGTCACGGAAATTCCGGCCGATGCGATCGAGATCGGCCTGCCTGACGGGCTGAGTTTCCGCATCATGGCCTTTGCCGGCCGCAAGGGGGCCGCGGCGCTGCACATGCCGGCCGATCATCCGGATGCGCCGAGTTTCGACGTGTTCAACGTCGAGCCCGGCGCCGCCAATACCCTGTTCGTGTCAGTGGAGCGGGTGCGCAAACGCCAGATGGAGGGCTGAACCAGTTCCCGCTCAGAACGGCAGATACTGGTACAGCCAGGTTTCGGTCAGGACGGTGTCGCCGCCGCGCAGGAAGCAGCGCATCTCGACCGGATCCGCTCCCTCGACCGTCAGGTCGAATTGCGCGCGCCAATGGCCGGGCACGTCGTTCGGCACGGCCTCGGCGAAGACATAGGAGAACGCGCCGCGCGAGGCCGAGAGCACGACCTCGGGCTTCACGCCGAAGGGAATGTTCTCCAGCACCGGGCCTTTGAACTCGACCATGAATTTGCGCACGCCCTTCGGCCGGGTGGTCCCGGGCTGGCCGCCATTGCCGAGCCGTGTCGCGACGACGCGGCCGAGCGGCGAGGGGAAGGGCTCGTCCGCGAGCCAATGCAGCTTGTAGTGGAACTCGTAGGCGGCCCCGGCCTTGGCGGGACCCTCGGGCACCCACATCGCGACGATATTGTCGTGAATCTCGTCGTCGGTCGGGATCTCGATGAGCTGAACGGCGCCTTTGCCCCATTGGCCGATCGTCTCGATCCAGAGGCTGGGGCGGCGCTCGTAGAAGACGCCGTCGAGATAATGACCGACCTCGCGGTCGCGCTGCATCAGGCCGAAACCGCGCGGATTGTTGTCGACGAAGGACGAGGCTGTGGTGCGGCTGGGGTTGTTGAGGGGGCGCCAGGCGCGCTCTCCGGAGCCGGTCCAGAGCGCGAGGCCGTCGGAATCATGCACTTCGGGGCGCCAGTCGACGGCGGTCGATTTCGCGGTCTCCGAATACCAGTACATCGAGGTCAGGGGCGCGATGCCGAGCCGGGCGACGTCATTGCGCAGGAAGATCGCCTTCTCGATCTCCATGTCGACGCCCTTGCCTCTATGCATCCGGAAGCGATAGGCGCCGGCGACGCTGGGGCCGGAGAGCAGGGCATAGACAACGACGTACTCGGCCGAGGCCTGCGGCGTCTCCAGCCAGATATGGGTGAAATCCGGAAACTCTTCAGGCTTGCCGCCGACGGCCGGATCGATGGCAAGGCCGCGGGCAGACAGGCCATATTGATAGAGTTCGCCGATGGCGCGGAAATAGGAGGCGCCGAGGAAGGCGACCCAGTCATTCTTCTGCCAGTCGAGCTTCTCGCCCTTGCGGCCGGGATGTCCGGAGCGGCTCTCCTGGAAGCGGAAACCCGCGAAACCCGCTCCCGCCGGCAATTGGCGCGCCGGTGAATCCGCCGGCATCTCGAAATAGCTCTCGTCATAGACGATCTCGCGCGCCTTGCCGCTGTCCAGGACATGCATGCGCACCGGCTTCTGGAAGTAGCGGCCGAGATGGAAGAAGGTCACCGGCCAGGGCGAGGGACCGTTCGCCCACAAGGCCATCTCCGGCTTGAATTTGATCTTGCCATGGGCGTCGTAATCGATCCGCGCCAAGATATCGGCGCGCGGCGGCGGGGGCGGCGCATAAGGCTTGTTCGCGAGGTCGCGGGCGCGCGCCTTCAGCCCTTCGAAGCTGAACGCCTCAGCCTCGCCGAGCTTCAGCCCCTGCTGCGCCAGGGCTGCCGGTGCGAAGCCGAGCGCGGCGAGCGCCGCCGTGGCGCTTGCGCCGGCGAGCAGCGTGCGGCGGTCCAGGGAAGGCGATTTCGTGCGGGCTTGCATGGTTGGACGGATCTCGGAACGCTTCTGAGGGAATATTGTCCGGGCTAACCTGTCCAAAGGGCAAGGGCAACCAGGCTCGGGAGCCTGCCGGATGCACCGGAAAAATGGCGAAAGCGTCACGGGCGCGCGGCGGAGCTGCCCCGGCAATGCATTTCCTGGGCTTTCCTTGTCTCAACGGGCCGTTCTACAAGGGTTAAAGCCCGGCCGCTCGTGCTGGGAACTAAGGTTCTGGGAGGATCCATGAAGACGCTGTTTCGCGGCCGGTCTCTGGCCGGTATCGCTACCGCCTTGCTGATCGCCGCTGCTCCTGCGGGCGCTCGCGCGCAAGAGTTCGTCAACGTGCTGACCGGAGGCACCTCCGGCGTCTATTATCCGATGGGCGTTGCCCTCTCGAAGATCTACGGCGAGAAGATTCCGGGCACCCGCCCGACGGTGCAGGCGACCAAGGCATCAGTCGAGAACCTCGTGCTCCTGCAGCAGGGGCGTGGCGAACTCGCCTTCACGCTCGGCGATTCCCTCGATGCGGCCTGGAAGGGCGATGAAGATGCCGGCTTCAAGAGCCCTCTGAAGAAATTGCGCGGCATCACCGCGATCTATCCGAATTTCGTGCAGATCGTCGCGTCCAAGGAAAGCGGCATCAAGACGCTCGCCGATCTCAAGGGCAAGCGGCTTTCGGTGGGAGCCCCGAAATCCGGCACCGAGCTGAATGCGCGCGCGATCCTCGCGGCGGCAGGCCTGGCCTACAAGGACCTTGGCAAGATCGAGTATCTGCCCTTCGCCGAATCGGTCGAGCTGATGAAGAACCGCCAGCTCGACGCGACGCTTCAGTCGGCGGGCCTCGGCGTGGCCTCCATCCGCGATCTCGCATCCTCGGTCGAGATCGTCGTCGTCGAAGTGCCGAAGGCGGTCATCGACAAGGCCGGAGCGCCTTTCGTCAGCGCGACCATTCCCGCCAACACCTATGGCGGCCAGGCGGCCGCGGTGAACACGGCGGCAGTGGTGAACTACCTCGTCACTCATGAGGGGGTGAAGGAGGAGCTCGTCTACCAGATGACGAAGAATATCTTCGATAATCTCGGGGAACTTGGCGCAGCGCACTCGGCCGGCAAGGCGATCAAGCTCGAGAGCGCGCTCGAGGGCATGCCGGTGCCGCTGCATCCGGGCGCGGCGCGCTATCTGAAGGAAAAGGGCCTCAAGGTCGGGTCCTGATCAGCTCTCGCATTTAACTCTCCCGGCGCTGGCCTTCGGGCAGGCGGCGCCGGCGCATGCGCACGCCATTGGGGATATGCGACGCGATGACGAGTCAGACGGACCAACTGCACGCGCTTTCGGGCGCGAGCGAAACGCCGGTCGAGAATGCGGCGCTCGACAATTTCGAGCACGGCTTTCCGCCGGGTTTCGGGCCCGGCCGCTGGGGCTTGCTAGCCTATGCCGTCGCGCTCGCATTCGCCTGTTTCCAGATCGCGATCTCAGCCTGGCATGTGCTGCCGAGCCAGGCGGTGCGCGGCGTCCATGTCGGCTTCCTTCTGCTGCTCAGTTTCGGCCTCGTCGCCAATTTCAAGGCGAAGACCAATGCAGGGCGCTGGGCTGGCTGGGCGCTGGGTGTCATCGGTTTCGGTGTCGGCCTCTATCAGCTCGTCTTCTACGCCGATCTGATCCTGCGCGATGGCGATCCCTCGACCGCCGATCTCGTGGTTGGAACGCTGCTGATCGTTCTCATCTTCGAGGCCGCGCGGCGGCTGATGGGCAATGCCCTGCCGATCATGTGCGGTGTGTGCCTGCTTTACTGGTTCTTCGGCCAGTACCTGCCGTCGCCGCTCAATCATCGCGGCTACGGTTTCGATCAGATCATCGGCCATCTGTCCTTCGGCACTGAGGGGTTCTACGGCGTGCCGACCTATGTGTCGGCGACCTATATCTTCCTCTTCATCGTCTTCGGCTCCTTCCTGGAGAAGGCCGGGATGATCCACCTCTTCAATGACGTTTCGCTTGGGCTCTTCGGCAGCGCGCGTGGGGGCCCCGCCAAGGTCGCGGTGTTCTCCTCCGGCCTGATGGGCATGATCTCGGGCTCGGGTGTCGCGAATGTCGTCACGGTCGGGCAGTTCACGATCCCGCTCATGATCAAGTTCGGCTATCGGCGCGCCTTCGCCGCCGGAGTCGAAGCCACTGCCTCGATGGGCGGGCAGATCATGCCGCCCGTGATGGGGGCGGCCGCCTTCATCATGGCCGAGACGCTGGGCGTGGATTATTCGGAGATCGTCAAGGCCGCAGCAATCCCGGCAGTGCTCTATTTCGCCTCGGCGTTCTGGATGGTGCATCTCGAGGCAGGCAAACACGGCCTCAAAGGCATCGAGCGGCGCTTGCTGCCCAGCCCGCTCAAGGCCCTGCGCGAGCGCTGGTATCTGGCGCTGCCGCTCGCCGTGCTGGTCTTCATGCTGTTCCACGGCTTCACCCCGCTCTTCGCCGGCACGATCGGGCTAGCGCTGACCGTTGGCCTGCTGCTGGGCACCGGTGTCGCGCTCGGGTTCAAGACGATGACGCTGCGCGTGATCTTCTGGGTGGGCCTCGGCCTGATTGCGGGGGCGCTGCTGCGCAACGGGATGGACGTCAGGGTTGTCGCGGGGCTGATCGCCGGTTTGATCGCCCTGAACGCCCTCACCATCGGCGGTCGCGCCACGCTGGTGATCTGCCGCAATGCGCTGGCCGATGCGGCCAAGACCGCGCTGCCTGTGGGCATTGCGTGCGCGATCGTCGGAACCATCATCGGCCTGATGACGCAGACGGGCATCGGCACGACCTTCGGCGCCTGGGTCATCGGGCTCGGCAAGACCAGCCTGTTCCTGGCATTGGTCCTGACGATGATCCTGTCGATCCTGCTCGGCACCGGGATCCCGACGATCCCGACCTACATCATCGTGGCAGCCTTGGCGGCTCCGGCGCTAGAGCAGCTTGGCGTACCGCTGATCGTGAGCCACATGTTCGCGTTCTACTACGGCATCATGGCCGATCTCTCGCCGCCCGTGGCCCTGGCGGCACTCGCGGCGGCGCCGATCGCGAAGGAAAACCCGGACAAGATCGGCTGGGAAGCGATGCGGGTCGCGCTGGCGGGCTATGTTATCCCATTCATCGCGGTCTATTCGCCGGCGCTGATGCTGCAACAGGGCGATCCGATGTCGGCCCTGATCGGTTTCTGGCCTTCGGTGATCTACGCCGTTTTCAAGGCCAGCGTCGCCATCGGTCTCTTCGGGATCGTTGCCATCGGCTATCTGTTCGACCGTCTCAACGTGACGGAACGCATCCTCGCCTTCGTGGCTGCGGTGTTCCTGTTCGGAGAGTTCGCCTATAGCGACGCGCTCGGCTATCTGCTCGCTGCCGCGTTGGTTGCACGCCACTGGTGGGAGACGCGCGGCCAGCGGGCGAGCAGCACAGCGTGAGCCTGTGCCTGGCGGCCGGCGCACTCGTCGTCGCGCTCGGCGCCGACGAGATCACGCTCGGCTGGCGGCATTCGGTACAGAAGACGCTGTGGGAAGAGGTCTGGAGGGAGACGCCAGACGGTCTGCGGCTCGTCGAGGCCCGCATCGAAGGATCAGGAGCCGGCATGGACCCGCCCGACGGCGCGAGATTGCGCGACGGCTTCTGGCGCTGGACACCGGCCTTGCCGGCACTCGCCGAGGTCGTGATGCGGCGCTCGGGCGCGACGGCGGACTGGACGATCTGTGTCGGGGCAGCTTGCCGGCCAATGGGCAGCTATCTGCCCGAAGAGGCCGATCCGGTCGTTCTCAAACCCTGCGGCTGAGGCCGTGTGGCTGAGTTCAGTGGCGCTCGCCGATATGCTCGAACTTGAACACGCGACGCATGAAGGCGAGCATCCCGTAGGCCGCAAAGCCCGAGAACAGCGCCATCAGGATATAGCCGACGATATGGCCGAGCTCGAAAAGCCCGGCGAGGGCCCAGCCCGATGCCAGTGCGACGCCGAAGAGCTCGACGGCGATCAGAATGCCGAGCGAGATCACCATGATCATGGTACGCCAGGTGCCACTCTCTTCAGCCATGTTCGTTCCTTGAGAATTCATGCGCGCTACGACCTAGCCGACGCGCTGCCGGCATGCAACAAAATCGCGCCACTCGGCAAATGGTTGCTCCCGGCTGGATTGAAATCCCCCTGATGATCGATACGCCTGTTTTCTCCACTGGTGCCGCAGCTGCGCCCCATCGCCTCGCCTCGGAAGCCGGGCGCGCCGTTCTCGCCGAGGGGGGCAATGCGATCGAGGCCATGGTGGCGATGGCGGCGACCATTGCCGTGGTCTATCCGCATATGAATGCCATTGGTGGTGACGGGTTCTGGTTGGTGCACGAGCCCGGCGGCAAGGTGCATGCGATCGAGGCCTGTGGTCCGGCGGGCACATTGGCGACGATCGAGCGCTATCGCGAGAAGGGGCATGACAGCATCCCCTCGCGCGGCGCCGATGCGGCGGTGACCGTTGCTGGTGCGGTCGGCGGTTGGCAGGCCGCTCTGGAGCTGGCGAAGACACTCGGCGGGAAAATGCCGGTGCGCGATCTGCTCGCCGATGCGATCACTCATTGCGACGCCGGTTACGCCGTCCCGGACTCCGAGCTGAGAACCTGGCCGCAAGAGGCAGAGGCGACAAAGCTGGCTCCCGGTTTCAGCGACTTCTTCTGGCCGGACGGCGAGCGGCCGACGGCGGGTGCGCGCCGGAAGCCGGATGCGCTCGGGGGTACCTTCAAGCAGCTGGCCGATGCCGGGCTCGATGATTTCTACCGCGGCGATATCGGCCGGGAGATCGGCGCCGATCTTGAGGCGATGGGCGCGCCGGTTACACGGGCGGATCTCACCGCTTTCAAGGCCCGCGCCGTCCAGCCGCTGTCGATGAAACTGCCAGGCCTAACCGTCTATAATTTCCCGCCTCCGACCCAGGGGCTCGCCTCGCTGTTGATCCTCGGCATCTTCGAGAAGCTCGGCGTGACGCGGGCGGAGGGTTTTGACCATCATCACGGGCTGGTCGAAGCGACCAAGCGCGCCTTTGCCATCCGCGATCGGCAGATCACCGACCCTGCCCATATGAAGGCGGATCCTGCGAGCTTCCTCACCGAGGCGGCCCTCGCCCGCGAGGCGGCGGCGATCGATCGCAAGCGGGCCGCGAGCTGGCTCTTCGCGCCTCGCGAGGGCGACACGGTCTGGATGGGCGCTATCGACGGCAACGGGCTCGCCGTCTCCTATATCCAATCGATCTATTGGGAATATGGCTCGGGATGCGTCCTGCCCAAGACCGGTATCCACTGGCAGAATCGCGGCGTCTCCTTCTCGCTCGACAAGGCCGCGCTGAATCCGCTGGCGCCGGGCCGCAAGCCCTTCCACACGTTGAATCCGCCGCTCGCCCGCTTCGATGACGGGCGCGTGGTTTCCTATGGCGCGATGGGTGGTGACGGCCAGCCGCAGTTCCAGGCGCAGATCCTGACGCGCTATCGGTTCGGCCAGAATCCCGCGACCGCAGTCGATGCGCCGCGCTGGCTCTTCGGCAAGACCTGGGGTGCCGGTTCGCTTTCGCTCAAGCTGGAAAGCCGGTTCGATCCGATGCTGCTCGCGAGGCTTACTGCCGCCGGCCACCCGGTCGAGGAGTACAGCGAAGCCTATGCCGACAGCTTCGGCCATGCCGGCATGCTGGTGAAACATCAGAAGGGCCATGTCGAAGCGACGCATGATCCGCGCTCCGATGGCGATGCGAGGGGAGTTTGAGCTTGATGGTCAAGGACGATCCCTTCCGCTGTTTCATGCCCTATCCGGACGCGCCGGTTAAGAACGCGCCGGATGGCCCGCTCGCCGGACTGACGCTCGCGGTCAAGGACCTGTTCGACGTCAAGGGTTACCCCACGGGGGCGGGTTCGCCGACGGTGCTGGCGCAGTCGGGGATCAAGACCAAGACGGCGCCGATCGTGAAGGCGCTGCTGGATGCCGGGGCTCGCTTCGTCGGCAAGACGATCACCGACGAACTCGCCTTTTCGATGAATGGCAAGAACGCGCATTTCGGCGCGCCGATCAATCCGGCTGCGCCCGACCGCATCACCGGCGGCTCGTCCTCGGGCTCGATGGCGGCCGTTGCCGGCAAGCTTGCCGATATCGCGCTTGGCTCCGACACGGGCGGCTCTGTCCGCGCGCCCGCGAGCTATGGTGGGCTGTTCGGCATCAGGCCGACACATGGCCGACTTTCACTGAAGCGGACCTGGCCGCTGGCCGAGAGCCTGGATACACCGGGCTGGTTCGCGCGCGACGGCAAGACCTTTGCCCGCGTCGCCGATGTCGTGCTCGGCAAGGATCGGTCGGTCCTGCCGGAGATCCCGCGTCTCCTGCTGGCACAGGACATGTTTGCGCAAGCGACGCCGGATGCCGAGAATGTGCTGCGCAATGTCGTGCAGCGCGCGATGCCGCTGATGGGTCAGCCCGAGACCGTCAAGGTCGCGCGCGATATCGATGCGCTCTATTGGGCGTTCCGCTGGGTGCAAGGGCGCGATGCCTGGAACGCCGACGGCGCGATGATCGAGCGGTTCCATCCGCCGCTCGGACCGGGCGTCGCCGAGCGCTTCGCCTTTTCGAAATCAGTGAGTGACGAGGACTACGCCAAGGGCGAAAGTCTGCGCAAGGCCTTCCGGGCCAAGCTTGCGCGGCTGCTGGGCTCGGACGGTGTCTTGATCCTGCCGACGGTGCCGGATATCGCGCCGCTGGTCAGCGCGACCGAAGGCGAGCTGGAGGATTTCCGCAACCGGGCACTGCGGCTACTCTGCCTGTCCGGGCTCTCCGGCTTTCCGCAGGTGACGATTCCGGCGGCCCAGCGCGACGAGGCGCCGCTCGGCCTGTCTCTGATCGGGCCGAAGGGCTCGGACAAGTCGCTTGTGCATTTCGCCGTCAAGTTCGAGCGGGCGGCACGGATCAGGATTGCGTGAGGAGGCTGCCATGAGCGGGCACGATCACCACCACCATCATCACGACCATGACAATCACTTCACGCCGATCGAGGCGCGGGTGAAGGCGCTGGAAACGCTCCTCGTCGCCAAGGGCTATGTCGACCCGGCGGCGCTCGATGCCATTGTCGAGACCTACGAGACCAAGGTCGGCCCGCGCAATGGCGCGCTGGTCGTGGCGAAGGCCTGGACGGACCCCGCTTTCGCAGAACGGCTCAGGCAGGACGGCACGGCGGCCGTCGCCGAGCTCGGCTATGGCGGCCGTGGCGGGGAGCATATCGTTGCGGTGTTCAACACTCCCGACGAGCACAATCTGATCGTCTGCACGCTGTGCTCCTGCTATCCGTGGCCGGTGCTCGGCCTGCCGCCGGTCTGGTACAAGTCGCCGCCCTATCGCTCGCGCGCCGTCATCGATCCGCGCGGCGTGCTGGCCGATTTTGGCGTGACGCTGCCCGCGGGCCAGCGCATCCGGGTTTGGGATTCAACCGCCGAGACGCGCTTCCTCGTCATCCCGCAGCGCCCTGCCGGTACCGAGGGCTGGGACGAGGAGAGGCTTGCCGGCATCGTCACGCGGGATTCGATGATCGGCGTCGGGTTGCCGAAGGCGGGAGCGTCAGCATGAATGGCGGGCAGGATCTCGGCGGCCAAATGGGCTTCGGGCCCGTTATGCCGGAGCCGAACGAGCCGGTCTTCCATGGCGGATGGGAGAGCCGCATGCTCGCGCTGAACGTCGCGGCAGGCGCCATGGGGCACTGGACCATCGACGAGATCCGGCATGCGCGCGAGAGCATCCCGCCGGCAGATTACCTTTCCTTCTCCTATTACGAGATCTGGTACGAAGGGTTGCGGACGGTGCTGCAGCGGCACGGCTTTGCGACGCCGGCCGAGATGGACAGCGGGACATCCGCAGGGGCAGGGACGACGCCTAAACGGGTGCTGAACGGCGCAGATGTCCCAGCCGTGTTGCGGCGTGGCTTTCCCTATGAGCGCGAGGCTTCGGCGTCGGCGCTGTTTGCTGTCGGCGATCGTGTGCGCGCCATCGTGATGCACCCGGCCGGCCATACTCGCCTGCCACGCTATGCCCGCGGCAAGCTCGGCCGGATCGAGGCAATCCGCGGCAACCACGTCTTCCCCGATACCGGCGCCCATGGTGCACCGGAAACAGCGCAATGGCTCTATACCGTGGTCTTCAGTGGCCCCGAACTCTGGGGCCGCGATGCGGACCCGACGTCCAGCGTCAGCGTCGAGGCGTGGGAGAGCTATCTTGAACCGGCCTGACGCAGCCCTTGCCGATGCGCTCGCAGCGGGCACGCCGATCCCGCGCGATGCGGAAGGGCCGGTCTTTGCGGAACCCTGGCAGGCCCAGGCCTTTGCGCTGGTCGTTGCGCTGCAGAACCGGGGCATCTTTTCCGCGCAGGAATGGGCGCAAGCCCTCGGGGCCGAAATCCGGGAGGCGGTCGCGGCCGGCGGCTGCCGCGACGGTTCCGATTATTACGAACGCTGGTGCGAGGCGCTGGAGCATCTCCTGATCGCCAAGGGGCTGGCCTCGCATGAGGGCGTCGAAGCGCTCGCGGCGTCCTGGGAGCGCGCGGCCGAGGCGACGCCGCATGGCAAGCCGATCCTGCTGGAGAACGACCCGCAGCGCGTGAGCTGAGGGCGCGCAACGCTTCGGCATCACTGCGGCGTGGACTTGTCACATGAGTTTGTCGGGCGCTGGATAGGGGACGACATCGCGATCGGCATCGGCTCTGCTTTCGGAGAAACATGCGGTCTGGGAGGCCCTGATGAAAAAGACGATGACTTGCCTGGTCGGCCTTGCCGGTTTGTTGCTGACCGCGCCTGCCCATGCGGCCGATCCGGCCCTCAACGGGCGTATCGAAAAGCTCACCCGCAACACGCAATGGACGCAGAAAGCTGCCGTTCCGCTGCAATTCCCGACACATCACCCGCAAGGCATGCTGAAGATCGGCGATGCCTTCTTCGTCTCCTCGGTCGAGATCACGAAGCCGACGACCCGCTTCTCCGAACCCCGCGATGGCTATGATCGTGATACCGGCGAGGGCGTCGGCCATCTCTTCAAGGTCGATGCCGAGGGGAAGCTCCTGGCCAGCATCACGCTCGGCGAGGGCTCGATGTACCACCCCGGCGGGATCGACTTCGATGGCAAGCATATCTGGGTGACGGTTGCCGAGTATCGGCCGAATAGTCAGTCGATCGTCTACAAGGTCGATCCGGAGACGCTGAAGGCGACCGAGGTGCTGCGCTTCAAGGACCATATCGGCGGCATCGTCCACAATACCGACGACAAATCGCTGCATGGGGTAAGCTGGGGTTCGCGCCGCTTCTACAAATGGACCCTGGACGGCGAGGGCCGGGTGACCAATCCAGACGTGGCGCCTGAACAACTGCGGGTCATCAATCCCGCGCTCTATATCGACTATCAGGACTGCCACTATATCGGCATGAGCCGGATGCTCTGCTCCGGCCTCAACGCCTATCGCGCGACGAAAGACGGACCGATCTTTCGCCTCGGCGGGTTCGAGATCGTCGACCTCAGGGATAATCGGCCCGTCTATCAGGTACCGATCGAGCTCTGGTCGCCGTCTGGATTGCCGATGACGCAGAACCCGTTCTGGGTCGAGCCGACTGCTGACGGCGTGCGGGCCCATTTCATCCCGGATGACGACAAGTCGGTGCTCTTCACCTACGAGGCGACGGCCAAGTAAGGGCGACGAAGCAAAACGGACGCAAGCGCGGCGGCATCGGGGGCTCAGCTTCCCTGGGTCACCCAGAGTCCGAGGAAGAGTGCTGCGCCCAGCACGGCGACGAAAGCGGCGGCGAGCAGTTCGAGCCCTGCGATCACTCTTGCTCCGCGCAGGCTGCTGCCTCCGGCCAGTTTCAGGGCTGCGAACTTGAAGAAGACCGCGAGCGCAGCAAGCGCTCCCGTGGTCAGGGCCGTGCCGAGCGCCATGGCGAAGGTCGCGGCGATGCCGGCCCAGAGCAGCCCCTGCGAGAAGGCGAAGACGAGAATAATGAGAGCGCCGGCGCAAGGACGCAGGCCGGCCGCGAAAACCACGCCGGCCATCTCACGCCAGCCGCGCAATCGGGCGATCTCGTCGGGACCGGGCATGTGAACATGGTCGCAGGCCGGATCATGGGCGGCGGCATCGCCCGACAGGGCGAGCAGCGCCCCGGCCTTGCGCCAAAGCACCCATAGTCCGACCAGCCCGACCAGCGCGAAACTCGCCTGCTCGATCAGCGTCGTCGTCGCGCTCATGGTCGCAGCGGTCGTTCTCAAGGCGATCGTCAGGGTCAGGACCAGTGCAATGGCGACCAGCGCCTGGAGGATCGCGGCGGCAAAGCTCAAGGCGAGGCCACGCCTGAGGCCGCGATTATCGGCGACGATATAGCCGGAGATCACTGCCTTGCCGTGGCCGGGGCCGGCTGCATGAAAGACGCCATAGCCGAAGGCCAGAGCAAGCAAGCCGGGCAGGGCTGCGCCGCTGGCGTGGATCGCCTTCAGCGTCGCGGTGAGTTCGCGATAGAAGGCCGATTGCCAGGACAGGAGCAGCGCGCCGATGCCCGTCGTCGAAGGCAGGGCCTCGCGGGGCAGGGCAGTCCCGAAGGGGTTGCGCGGTGGCGGGGGCGGTGGTGGGCTTACGCTGGCAATCACATAGGCCAGCACGGCAAGGGTGCCGGCAACGGCCAGAAGCGCGAGGGCCATCAGGGCGAGCCGACGCGAGACGATCGGCAGGCGTAGCGATGTCGAACGCGCGAGACTCAGGGACATGCGACCAGCGCGCGCGTCGTGACCTGGTATCCGCTCATGTCGGGCTGGGCTGTGATGTCTTCCTGCGCGAGCTTCTGCTGGACGGCAGCGTCGAGTTTGGGCGGACGAGCGATGCGGACGACGCAGCCCTTGGGTGCATCGCGCGCGATCACGGCGTCAGCGGCCTCGGCGATGTCGAAGGCGACGAAATAGGTCGGGTCACCGATCTCGATGCCGAAGGACCGATTGGCGGTGGCTGGCTGCTTGAGGGGCAGGACATAGGTCAAGGTCAGGATCTTGTTCTCGAAGGCGAGCGCAGCCTCGCTTGGCTCGCCGAAGGCCTGCACCTTGCCGTTCGCCTTGGCGATGGTGAAGAAGCCGACATCGGGCAGGGATTCCATGTTGACCTTGGCGAGCTCCGTCAGCTCGTCGGGCGTGAGCTTGCCGTCGCCATTCTTGTCGAGCCCCTGCGTGATGAAGGCGGAATAGGCCTCGTCAAAACTCCAGATATGCTTCAGAGCCTTCACGCTGCCGTCGGGGGCGTAGATGATCTCGGTGCGCGCACTGACGAAGACATGGGGATGCGCGGCCGCGAGGCCGGTGAACCCGAACCAGGCCGCAAGTCCGGCGAGAATGAGAAGGCCGCGGCGGCATCGGGTCACGACAGGGAATCCCTCGATTTCAGCGGCGAAGCTGGCCCGACATGGTTAACCAACCGTAAACGGCGGCCGATGCCAAGGCCGGTTCAAGCCCACCCATCACTCGCAAAGGGGGCCAAATCGCGGCGCATTCTGGAACGATCCCAGGGTGATTGACCGTAACGAGGCGATATGTCAGCATTACTGACATAATATCAAGTTGGAGGCCGGACCAACTGGCCCCATTCTGCCGTAACGGGACGATCGGGGAGGTCGGACATGGCCGAGATGGAACAGAAATCCGGCACCGCAGACTTGGCCGAGGCCGGCCTGTTGCGCGAGGTCGCGCTGGACGACAAATACGACCTTTCGAAACAGCAGATATTCCTGACCGGAACGCAGGCGATCGCCCGCATGCTGATGGTCCAGCGCGAGCGCGACCGCCGCGCCGGCCTGAACACGGCGGGCTTCGTTTCGGGCTATCGCGGCTCGCCGCTGGGAGGGCTCGACCAGCAATTGCTACGGGCCGGCAAACAGCTCAAGGCCTCCGATATCGTCTTCCAGCCGGGGCTGAACGAGGATCTGGCCGCGACCGCGGTCTGGGGCACGCAGCAGGCCGAGCTGCAGGGCGAAGGCAAGCATGACGGCGTCTTCGCGCTCTGGTACGGCAAGGGCCCGGGCGTAGACCGCAGCGGCGACGTCTTCCGCCATGGCAACATGGCCGGCACCTCGCCCCATGGCGGCGTCATCTGCCTGATGGGCGACGACCACACCGCTGAATCGTCCACCAATGCGCATCAGACCGAGTTCGTCTTCGTCGACCGGATGATGCCGATCCTGAACCCGGCCGGTGTTCAGGAGATCATGGATTATTCCCTGCACGGCATCGCGCTCTCGCGCTTTGCCTCGGTCTGGGTCGGCATCAAATGCGTGAAGGACAATATCGAGTCGACGGCCTCCGTCGATGGCTCGGTCGACCGGGTCAAGATCGTGACGCCGGACGATTTCGTCATGCCGCCGGGCGGGTTGAGCATCCGCCGCGAGCTGGATTTCGTCGATCAGGAGAAGCGGCTGCATATCCACAAGCGCGCCGCGATGCTTGCCTATCTGCGTGCCAACAAGCTCAACCAGACCATCACATCCGGGGGGAAGAAGCCGCGCATCGGCATCATCACCGTCGGAAAATCCTATCTCGATGTCCGCCAGGCGATGGAAGACCTCGGCATCGATGAGGTTCGCGCCAATGACCTCGGCATCCGGCTGTTCAAGGTCGCCTGTCCCTGGCCGATCGATCCGAGCGAGTTGAAGGATTTTGCCTCAAAGCTCGATCTCGTCATGGTGGTCGAGGAAAAGCGCTCGCTGATCGAGGTGCAGGTCCGCGAGGAGCTCTATGGCTCCAAGCACCAGCCGATGGTGATCGGCAAGAAGGACGAGAAGGGCGAATGGCTCTTTCCGGTCCATGGCGCGCTCGATCCCAACGACGTCGCGATCGCGCTTGGCGCGCGGCTGCTGCAATACAAGGACGACCCTGTGCTACGGGGCCGGCTCGAGGAGATCGCCCAGGCGCAGGGGCGCCTCGCCGAGGCGCAGGATATCGCCAAGCGCACGCCCTATTACTGCTCGGGCTGCCCGCATAACAGTTCCACCGTGGTGCCCGAAGGCTCGCGCGCCTATGCGGGCATCGGCTGCCATTACATGGTGCAGTGGATGGACCGGAGCACTGCAGGCTTCACCCAGATGGGCGGAGAAGGCGCGAACTGGATCGGCGAAGCGCCGTTCTCGACGCGCCAGCACGTTTTCCAGAATCTCGGCGACGGCACCTATACTCATTCCGGCTCGCTCGCGATCCGCTGGGCGGTCGCTGCTGGCGTCAACRTCACCTACAAGCTGCTCTAYAACGATGCGGTCGCCATGACCGGCGGCCAGCAGGCGGAAGGGCATCTGACGCCCGACCAGATGGCCCGCCAGATCGCAGCGGAAGGCGTGCATCGCGTCGCGGTGGTCAGCGACGAACCGGACAAATACCCGCCGGGCACGCAATGGCCCGCCGGCACGACGATCCATCATCGCGATGACCTCGATGCCGTGCAGCGCGAGCTTGCGCAGGTTCCGGGCGTGTCGTTGCTGCTCTACGACCAGACCTGCGCCACCGAGAAGCGCCGCCGGCGCAAGCGTGGCGCCTATCCCGATCCCGACAAGCGGGTGATCGTCAACGAACTCGTCTGCGAAGGCTGCGGCGATTGCGGCGTGCAGTCGAACTGCGTCTCGGTGCAGCCGCTGGAGACCGAGTTCGGCCGCAAGCGCCAGATCGACCAGTCGAACTGCAACAAGGACTTTTCCTGCGTGAAGGGCTTCTGCCCCTCCTTCGTTACCGTGCATGGCGCCCGGCCGAAGAAGGCGGCGCCGCGCCGGCTCGATGCCGGCGCGCTCAGCGCAGGCGAGCTTCCAGAGCCGCAGGTTCCGGCCCTCGATCGCAGTTTCGCGGTCGTTGTCACCGGTGTCGGCGGCACCGGCGTGGTGACGATCGGCGCCATTCTCGGCATGGCGGCGCATCTCGAGGGCAAGGGCTGCGGCATGATCGACATGGCCGGTCTTGCCCAGAAGGGCGGGGCGGTCTTCAGCCATGTCAAGCTCGCGCCGCGGCCCGAAGACATTCACGCCATTCGCGTCGCCGCCGGTCAGGCGGATCTGGTGCTCGGTTGCGATCTCACCGTCACTGGCTCGAAGAAGGTCCTTGGCGCGATACGACCGGACGGCGCGATCGTCGTGGTCAATACGGCCGAGAGCATGCCGGGGGATTTCACCCGCAATGCCGATTTCTCGCTGCCGATCGAGCGGCTGAAACGGGCGATCATCTCGGCATCAGGGCGTGAGCGGACGCATCTCGTCGATGCGACGGCGGCTGCGAACGCTTTCCTCGGCAACGCCATTGCCGCGAACATGTTCATGCTCGGTTATGCGTGGCAGTTCGGCGGCGTGCCGCTGTCGCGCGCCTCGCTGCTCCGAGCGATCGAGCTCAACGGCGAAGCGATCGCCACGAACAAGCAGGCCTTCGAGCTCGGCCGGCGTGCGGCGCATGATCCGGACGCTCTGATCTCTGCCCTTGCGGAGGCCAAGGCGCCGACACGGGCGCGGCATCTCTCCGAGACGCTGGAAGAGATCATCGCGCGTCGCGTCGATTATCTCACTGCCTACCAGAATGCGGCCTATGCGGCGCGCTATCGCCATCTTGTCGCGCGCATCCAGGTCAAGGAAGTGCAGGTCATGCCGGGGCAGAGCGCGCTTGCCGAAAGCGTGGCGCGCTATCTCTTCAAGCTGATGGCCTACAAGGACGAGTATGAGGTCGCGCGGCTCTATGCCGATGGCTCGTTCCAGAAGCAGGTGGCCGCCACCTTCGAGAAGGACAGCGCTTCGGGTGAGAGGCTGCGCTACGAGTTTCATCTCGCGCCGCCTCTGCTCGCCAAGGTCGATCCCCATACCGGCCTGCCGCGGAAGATGAGCTTCGGCCCCTGGATGATGAAGGCCTTCGGCCTGCTGGCGAAACTGAAGGGCCTGCGCGGCACGGCCTTCGACATCTTCGGCCGTACCGAGGAGCGCAGAACGGAGCGCCGGCTGATCGCTGAATACGACGCGCTGATCGGCGAGCTGGTGAACCGGCTGACACCGGAGAACCATGCGCTCTGCGTGGCACTGACGGCAATTCCGGAGAAGATCCGTGGTTTTGGCCATGTCAAGGAACGCCACCTCAAGCAGGCCAAGGCCGAGGAGACCGATCTCCTGGCCCGGCTGCGTGACGGCTCGGCTGCGGCATTGGCCATGCCGAGAGCGGCCGAGTAGACGGACCTGACCGGGGTCGTCCCAGGGGGATGACCTCCGCCGTCCGGTTTGGTCCGCACGATCGTTCAAGACATTCAGCCGCCCGGGCCTGACAACATGCTGCTCATCCACCAGTGGAGGCGCAGCATGGAGGGGTTGTTCGGTTTCGTCCTTGCCGGGCTCGCACTCGCGGGCAGTCCCGGACCTGCCACATTGAGCCTGGCTGCAACCGGTGCTGCCTTCGGGGCCCGCGAGGGGCTCGTCTATGCTGCCGGCATCACCAGCGGTATGGCCGCGGTCATCGCGATCACCGCCAGCGGCATGGTCGGGATGCTGATGGCGCTGCCTGGCGTAGCGCCAGTGGTGACGGTCGCTGCGGCCGGGTATTTTCTCTATCTGGCCTATCGCATCGCCACTGCGCCGCCCCTGAGCGAGGCGAGCGAACGCGGCGAGCGACCGTCCTTCGCAGCAGGTGCCCTGCTGTCGCTCGTCAACCCGAAGGGCTATGCGGCGATGGCGGCGCTGTTCTCCGGTTTTGTCCTGTTGCGCGAGCGGGTTGCCGCCGATGCGCTGGCGAAGGCGGCGGTGCTGATGGCGATCATCGCCGCGGTCAATCTGCTCTGGCTCGCCACGGGAGCGGCGCTGACCCGCTGTTTTCGTCGGCCGCGGCTGAATCGGGCCATCAATATCGTCTTCGCGGTCCTGCTGATTGCGTCGGTCGCATTTGCGCTGGTGCGTTGAGGCTCGCCCATAGGCAAATGCGGCCGGTCGACTGCAGGTTCAGGCCCCGCCATGGGGCCGTGTGGACGGTGGTGCGGCCAAGCGCACGGTCGTGTTGAGCGGGCCAAGGACCCGCCCGTCGGCGGAATGCAGTTCGAGGCGCCCGACGGGCTGCCCGGTTTCGTTGTCGATGAGTGCGGAATGGGGCTCGCCCGGCTCGTAGCACTGGTCCTCCCCCCATTGCCGCAATCCAGCAACGACGACGAACAGGCCGCGGCCCTTCTGCGTCAGCACATATTCCTGATAAGCGCTGCCATCCGAAGCGGGCGCGATCTCAAGAATGCCGAGTTCGACAAGATTGCGCAGCCGTGCGGCGAGGATGCCCTTGGCGACGCCGAGGCTCTTTTGGAATTCACCGAAGCGCCGCACGTCGCTGAACGCATCGCGAATGATCAGGAGAGACCACCAGTCGCCGATTGCGTCCAGGGCGCGGGCGACGGGGCAATCCGCATCCCTGAGGCTGGTGCGTTTGACCATCGGTTTCCGTCTCACTTCCCCGTGATGTCCGGTTCCAAAATAGGACTGGATTCAGCTACATGCAACATGGTTCTATTATAGAACCATGTTGCATGGGATAACCTAATGAAGCCTCTGAATTCAGCCACCCCCGCCATATCCCGGGTCGAGCCTCCCAGCGGCCRCAATGCCCCGGGACAGGAAGACGGAGCCAGCGCGCGCCAGGGCCTCTCCCACGCGGTAACGCTGCTCTTCGCCGTCGCCTGCGGCCTCAGCGTGGCAAATATTTATTATGCCCAGCCGCTGCTCGATGTGATGGCGCGCGATCTCGCGATCAGTCCGGCCGCGATCGGCGGCGTGGTGACGGTGACGCAAATTGGCTACGCGCTCGGGCTGGTCTTCATCGTGCCGCTTGGCGATCTGCTCGATCGTCGGCGGTTGATCGGCACGCAAGCGCTGCTCTCAGGCCTGGCACTGCTTGTCGTCGGCTTGGCCCCGAGCGCAGCCGTCCTGCTGGCGGGGATGGTGGCAGTTGGCCTGCTCGCAGTCGTCGTGCAGGTGCTCGTTGCCTTTGCGGCCAGCATGGCGGCAGACGAGGAGCGCGGGCGGACCGTGGGCAGGATCACGAGCGGGATCGTGATCGGCATTCTCCTGGCGCGGTTCGTTTCGGGAGTGCTCGCCGATATCGGGGGCTGGCGCCTGGTCTATCTGGCGTCGGCCGTGCTCTCCGTGCTGATGGCCTTCCTGTTGTTCCGGGTGCTGCCGAAGCATGAGCGCGCCGCGACGAGGATCTCCTATCCGGAGCTGCTCGCGTCCGTCGTCGACCTGTTCGTCAAGGAGCCGGTTCTGCGGGTACGAGCCGTGCTCGCCTTGTTGATCTTCGCCAGTTTCAGCGTGTTCTGGACGTCGCTGGTCCTGCCGCTCACCACCGCGCCTTTCTCCCTGTCCCATACCGAGATCGGGATGTTCGGTCTCGTCGGGCTGGCGGGGGCACTTGCTGCCGCCCGTGCCGGATCCCTCGCGGACCGAGGATTCGGTCAGCGCGTCACCGGTCTTTCGCTGGGCCTGCTGGTGCTGTCCTGGGTCCCGATCGCCTCGATGAGCGCATCGCTCTGGAACCTGATCAT
This sequence comes from Allobosea sp. P4_E12, assembly GCF_056401655.1. Classification (NCBI taxonomy): domain Bacteria; kingdom Pseudomonadati; phylum Pseudomonadota; class Alphaproteobacteria; order Hyphomicrobiales; family Alloboseaceae; genus Allobosea; species Allobosea sp. P4_E12. Next base: position 277,510 of record NZ_JBFUIY010000005.1, read on the forward strand.
CGGCGTTGTCCTGCTCGATCTCGCGATCCAGGCCGTGCATATCACCAACCAGACCATGATCTTCGCGGTGCGGCCCGATGCCCGAAGCCGGCTCGTCGGCGGCTATATGGTCTTCTATTCGCTGGGCAGCGCGCTGGGCTCGATCGCCTCAACCATGGTCCATGCCCGCGCAGGCTGGACTGGCGTCTGCGTGCTGGGAGCCTCGATCAGCCTGTTGGCGCTGCTGTTCTGGGCGGCGACCCGGCGGCACGAGCCCGCAGAGATCCGGGCCGAATGAACCGAAGAGCCCGTACCAAACCCCGCTTGGTGCGCCGGGCTTGAGTTGGCCGTCCATGACGCCGCATAATGGTTCGGCATTGCGGGCCCATGCCCGCTCTAACGCGCGGTGAACATGCCTTGATCTCTCCCGAAGACCTGCGCCGCATCGCTGCCTGGTCGCGCGACCTGAAGCCGGAAGAATTTGAGGAAGCGCGACGCGGAATCAGCCTGAAATCCTACGGGAAGGGCAACTACATCTGTCATGTCGGCGACCGGCTCGAATCCTGGACCGGTGTCGCCGAGGGGCTGGTGAAGATGAGCACCACCTCGAAGGAGGGCAAATCCGCGACGCTGGCCGGCCTGCGTGCCGGGGCCTGGTTCGGGGAAGGCACGGTGATCAAGGCTGAGCTGCGTCGTTATGATCTGGTGGCGCTACGCGACACCCAGCTCGCGCTGATGCGGCGCTCGACCTTCCTCTGGCTGTTCGAACACAGTGCGGCGTTCAATCGCTTCCTCGTCCATCAGTTCAACGAGCGGCTCGGCCAGTTCATCGCACTGGCGGAGACCGAGCGGATGCTGGACTCGACCGCCCGTCTCGCCCGCAATCTTGCCTGGCTGTTCAACCCGATCCTGTATCCCGGCCAGAGCCTGACACTCGCGATTTCGCAGGAAGAGCTCGGCCTGCTCGCCGGCATGTCGCGGCAGATGGCCAATCAGGGGCTTGCTAAGCTTGCAGACCTCGGTCTGCTCGAGGTCGGCCACGGCGCGGTGACCGTGCTCGATCTGGATCGGCTCGCGCGTTACGATGGTTAGGAGCACAAACCATCCAGCATGCCTGATCACTCTCGGCCGAGGCGTTCGAATGCCTGTTTCAAGGGAGCGTCCGAGATCCGGATGAAGCCGAGATAGGGATGGTCCATGTCGATGATCAGCACCAGCGCTCCGGTCACCGACAAGGCGCAGACGAACAAAGTCGCCATAACCGTTCCATTGCCCGGGGCCAACAGACCGAACGAGGCGAAGAGCAAGGCGAGCCAGAACACGAGGATGGCCAGGAATGCGCCGGGAAATCCTCCCACTTCCGTTTCGGCGCGCATCCATCGCGCCTCCGCAATCTGTCCGCTGAGTTGAAGGGCGCGCGCCTGGAGCCAGCGCTGGGAGTCAGTTTGTGGCGACAGGTTTCGTAGCGCCCCCTGGACCGTTTCGATATCCAGACCGTCGTCGAGCGACCGTTCGCTGCCGGCATCGCTCAACCTGATCTCGAGAAGCTTGTGGAGCGTTTCCCGCGTTTCCCTCGTCTCCTGGCCGTACTGCGCCATGACGCGGTCGAGCAGGAGTACGCGCGCCGCCGTTGTTCTCAAGCCCGTCCCTGCCTCGTCGAATGATCGTTTCGCTGAGGCGATCAAGAGGCCAAGCGCGAGCGCCGAGAGCGTTCCAACGACTGCCGTCGCAAGCTTGATGGCGTCCCGGGACTCCGGACTCAGGTGATGTTCCGGCAGGCGTGCGCGCAAAAACATCCCGATCAAGGCCGCGCCGAACACGCACAGAAAGGCTATGCAGCCGATGACGTAAGGATCCATGGAGCGGCGCCTGGTTGGTGGCTGCCTTGCGGTGTCGTTTTTCAGAACATCGAAGAAGACAGCTCAGTCAATTCGCGCAACTCCTAGGAATAGGAGTGGCCGGCTGGATCTGGCAGGTCCCGAATTCAGGCTTGCCGAAGTCTCCAGAACGGCAAGGATTCACGCTCTCGCACACTTCGGCGGGACAATAGCGACCAATTAACAAGTTGTCTGTCAAGTGCCTCCTTGCGAAGATGTGTCGGGCCTGCAAGGCTTGCATGAACAAAGAGGTCGGAACCGGCCCGGAAAGAAGGCTGCTGCAATGTACGGCGGCCGGACAGGGAGAACGCAACCGTGGCAAGCGCAACCGCCGGCCAGGCGGATACCTTTCCGAAATTGCTGATGCGCAATGCGCGTGAGCGCGGCAGCCGCACGGCATACCGGCACAAGGATCTCGGCATCTGGCAATCCTGGAACTGGGCCGAGATGGCCGAGCAGGTTCGTGCCTATGCCAAGGGATTGCAGGAACTCGGTCTCAAGCGCGGCGAGAAGGTCGCGATCATCGGCTACAACCGGCCACGCCTCTACTGGTCGATGTGCGCGGCGCAGTGGCTCGGCGCCATTCCGGTGCCAGTCTATGCCGATTCCGTCGCTGACGAGATGGCCTATGTGCTCGACCATGCCGAGGCGGTCTTCGCCTGCGTCCAGGATCAGGAGCAGGTCGACAAGGTGCTCTCGATCGCCGACCGCCTGCCGCGCCTGAGGAACATGCTCTACGACGAGTCGCGTGGCCTGCGTGATTACGACCATGCCAAGCTGCACGACATTGGTCGCGTGATCGAGGCCGGGGCCAAGGCCCTGAAGGCGAATTCAGCAGCGTCGGCCGGGCTCGACCGCGAGATGGAGGCCGGGACCGGCTCGGACCTCGCTGTCATCCTCTACACSTCGGGYACCACCGGCCGCCCCAAGGGCGTGATGCTCAGCCATTACAACGTCATCACGGCGGCCGAGATCGGCTGCCAGTTCGACGGGCTGAACGAGGAAGACGAGGTCATCGCCTATCTGCCGATCGCCTGGGTCGGCGACCACGTCTTCTCCTATGCGCAGGCGATCGTCGCCGGCTTCTGCGTCAACTGCCCGGAAGGGCCGGAGACGGTGATCGATGATCGCCGCGAGGTCGGCACGACCTACGCTTTCGCGCCGCCGCGGGTCTTCGAGAACATGCTGACCATCACCATGGTGCGCATGGAGGATGCCGGGCCGTTGATGCGCAAGATGTTCCATTTCTTCCTCGGCGTGGCGAAGAAGCATGGTGAGAAGATCCTGAACGGCGAACCGGTCCCGCTCGGAGCGCGGCTGCTCTACAAGCTCGGCGAGGCGTTGATCTACGCTCCGCTGCGCAATCGTTTCGGCCTGACCAGCATCAAGGTCGGCTACACCGCCGGCGAGGCGATCGGCCCCGAGATCTTCCGCTTCTACCGGTCGATCGGCGTCAACCTGAAGCAGCTCTACGGCCAGACCGAGGCCGGGGTCTACATCACCATGCAGCCCAATGGCGAAATCCGGGCCGACACCGTCGGCCGCCCGGCGCCGCTGGTCGAGATCAAACTCGATGAGAATGGCGAGGTCCTCTACCGGTCGCCCTCCATCTTCGGCGGCTATTACAAGGATCCGGAGAAGACGGCAGAGACGATGACCGCGGATGGTTATGTCCGTTCCGGCGATGCCGGTTTCTTCGACGAGACCGGCCATCTCAAAATCATCGACCGGGCCAAGGATGTCGGGAAGCTCAATTCCGGCGAGCTGTTCCCGCCGAAATACATCGAGAACAAGCTCAAGTTCTATCCGAACATCAAGGAGGCGGTCGCTTTCGGCCAAGGCCGCGACTACGCGACGGTTGCGCTCAATATCGACCTGACGGCCGTCGGCAACTGGGCCGAGCGCAACAACGTCGTCTATGCCTCCTATCAGGAACTGGCCGGCCACGATCTCGTCTACGGCATGATCGCCAAACATATCGACGAGGTGAACAAGTCGCTGGCGTCCGAGCCGGCGATGGGCGGAGCCCAGGTCAAGCGCTTCCTGATCCTGCACAAGGAACTCGACGCCGACGATGGCGAGCTGACGCGGACTCAGAAGGTCCGGCGCGGCTTCATCGCCGAACGCTACGCGCCCCTAGTGAACGCGCTCTATGACGGCTCGAGTGAGGCCGACATTTCTACCGAAGTCACCTTCGAGGATGGCCGCAAGGGCGTGATTTCCGCACGGGTCAAGGTGCGTGACGCCAAGACCTACCCGGCAACGGCGCCCGAGCGACCTGGCGCGGCGAGGGCAGCATGAATGCGGAACCCATGAACGTCACCGGCACGCCGATCCCCGCCAAGAAGGGCGAGATCCTGCTCTCGGTCGAGAATGTCTCGCTGCGCTTCGGCGGCGTGAAGGCGATCTCTGGCGTCTCCTTCGACATCCGCAAGGGCGAGGTGCGCGCCATCATCGGCCCCAACGGGGCCGGCAAGACCTCGATGCTGAATTGCATCAATGGTTTCTATCATCCGCAGGAAGGCCAGATCACCTACAAGGGCGTGCGGCGCACCAGGATGAAGCCGCATCAGGCGGCTGCGGCCGGCATCGCGCGGACCTTCCAGAACGTCGCGCTGTTCAAGGGCATGTCGACGCTCGACAACATCATGACCGGGCGCACGCTGAAGATGCGGCGCGGCTTCTTCTGGCAGGCCTTGCGACAGGGGCCGGCGATGGCCGAGGAGATCGAGCACCGCAAGGTGGTCGAGGACATCATCGACTTCCTGCAGATCGAGCACATCCGCAAGCTGCCGGTCGGCAAGCTGCCCTACGGGCTGCAGAAGCGTGTCGAGCTGGGCCGCGCGCTGGCGATGGAGCCGGAACTCCTGCTGCTCGACGAGCCGATGGCCGGCATGAACCTCGAGGAGAAGGAGGACATGTGTCGCTTCATCCTCGACGTGAACAACCAGTTTGGCACGACGATCGCGCTGATCGAGCACGACATGGGTGTGGTCATGGACCTGTCCGACCGTGTCGTGGTGCTCGAATACGGCCGCAAGATCGCAGACGGCACGCCCGACGAGGTCAAGCAGGATCAGAAGGTGATCGATGCCTATCTCGGCGTGGCGCATTGAGGGAGGCATCAATGCTGCACGGATCCGATCTGCGGAGTTCGAGGGTATGCCGGCTGATGTCGGGATCATCGAAGCTTCCACTTGCGACCCCGAGCGTCGCCGTCCTGTGCGCGGGGCCTCTTGGCCTTACCCCGATCTGGAGACGGCCATGATGCGATCGCCAACCAAGGACATCCTGCCATGAGCGAAGTCGCTGCGCGGCCTGCGCCCAACCTGCTCAGCAATGGCTGGATCAAGACCGGCCTTATTCTTGTGGGCATCATCCTTGCCGCGATCGTCGGTGCACAGCTCGATTCCTCCGGCACGCTGCACAAGGTGTTGATCGACCCGTTTCAGCAAATGGTTTCGGCTCCGGACCTGCTGGTTCAGACAATCTGGGAAGGGCTCGTTTCGGGCGTGCTCTATGCGCTGATCGCGCTCGGCTTCGTGCTGATCTTCAAGGCATCGGGCGTCTTCAATTTCGCCCAGGGCATCATGGTCGTCTTTGCGGCGCTGACGCTGGTCGGCCTGCATGAGAAGGGCGTACCGGCGTTCCTGGCCGTCATCCTGACGCTCGGCGTGATGTTCCTGCTCGCCTTCACCATCGAGCGGGTGGTGCTGCGTCCGCTGGTCAACCAGCCCGACATCATCCTGTTCATGGCGACGTTCGGCATCACCTATTTCCTGATCGGTTTTGGCGAGGCCGTCTTCGGCGGCAACCCGAAGCAGATGATCACGAGCGAACTCTATCTGCCGAAGGGGGCGATCGACGCGAAGATCCTCGGCGGCTTCGTCTCCTTCCAGAAGATCGATATCGCGGCCGCGATCATCGCCTCGATCATGATCGCGGCGCTGGCCGTGTTCTTCCAATACACCCGCATCGGCCGGGCGCTGCGCGCGGTCGCCGACAGCCACAAGGCGGCGCTCTCGGTCGGCATCTCGCTGAACCAGATCTGGGTCATCGTCTGGTTCACCGCCGGCATCGTCGCACTGATCACCGGCATCATGTGGGGTGCGCGTTCGGACGTGTCCTTCGCGCTGGAGATCGTGGCGCTGAAAGCGCTGCCGGTGCTGATCCTCGGCGGCTTCACCTCGATCCCGGGCGCCATTGTCGGCGGGCTGATCATCGGCATCGGCGAGAAGCTCGGCGAGTTCTACTGGGGGCCGCTGATCGGCGGCGGCATCGAGAGCTGGCTCGCCTATTTCATCGCGCTCGGCTTCCTGCTGTTCCGGCCGCAGGGCCTGTTCGGCGACAAGATCATCGAACGAATTTGAAGGGCTGAAACCGTGTTCTATCGCGAAGCCGGCCAATACAAGAGCACCTATGCCGCCGACATGGCCGTGTTCCCGCTCCGTCAGGACCGGATCGGCATTGCGGTCATCCTCGCCATCGCCTTCATCGGCATCCCGTTGATCGGCAACGACTTCTTCATCGCGACGGTGATGATTCCGTTCCTGGTTTTCTCACTGGCTGCGATCGGGCTCAACATCCTCACGGGCTATACCGGGCTGATCTCGCTCGGCACGGCTGCCTTCATGGGTGTGGGCGCCTATGCCTGCTACAAGCTGACGACCCTCTTTCCAGGCGTGAACATCATCGTCCTGATCCTGGTCTCCGGCCTGTTTTCGGCCGCGATCGGCGTGCTGTTCGGGCTGCCCTCACTGCGCATCAAGGGCTTCTATCTCGCGGTCGCGACGCTTGCCGCGCAGTTCTTCCTGCAATGGGCCTTCGTGCGCGTGCCCTGGCTGTTCAACTACAATGCGTCTGGGGCCATCGAGGTGCCGCTGCGCAGCCTGTTCGGCGTCCCGGTCACGGGTGCGTCGGCCTCGGCGGAAACGCGCTACTTCGTCTGCCTCGGTCTTGTCGTCGTCCTGACCTGGTTTGCCTCTAACCTCGTGCACGGCAGACTCGGCCGCTCCTGGATGGCGGTGCGCGACATGGATATCGCGGCCGAACTGATGGGCATCAAGCTGCTGAACGCCAAGCTGCTCGCCTTCGCAGTGTCGTCCTTCTATGCCGGCGTCGCCGGCGCGATGATGATCTTCCTCTGGTATGGCGGCGGCGAAGCCGCGGACGTCTTCAACATCCGCCTGTCGTTCAACATTCTGTTCATGGTGATCATCGGGGGCCTGGGCTCGCTGATCGGCTCCTTCTTCGGCGCGGCTTTCATCGCGAGCCTGCCGACCATCCTCAAATTCGGCCTGCCGGCGCTCGGCGTGCCGCTCTCGGGCGCGGCGGCCGAGCATGTCACCTTCATGCTGGTCGGCGCCCTGATCATCATCTTCCTGATCGTCGAGCCGCATGGCCTGGCGCGGCTCTGGCAGATCACGAAGCAGAAGTTGCGGACGTGGCCCTTCCCCTATTGAGGCGCGTGCCTCGGCCGGGAGGGCCCAAGAATACGACCCGCCGCCATCGTCAAGCGGAGGGCAGGAGACAACGGGCAGGCCGCGAAAAGGTCGCCCGATGCAACCACGGAGGGAACAGATGAAGAAGACTGGTTTGATGAAGGGCGCGGCGCTCGGCGCGCTGCTCGCGGCGGGAGCGGTGATCGCTCCGGTGGCGGCGCAGGACAGCGTCTATTTCGCCAACAATGCCTATCGCACCGGACCGTTCTCGGGCTCCGGCATCCCGATCGGCGACGGCATGCGCGACTATATCGCGATGATCAACGAGCGCGACGGCGGCGTGAACGGCGTCAAGGTCATCTATGAGGAGTGCGAGACCGGCTACGACACCAAGAAGTCGATCGAGTGCTACGAGCAGGCGAAGTCGAAGAACACGATCGTCTACAGCCCGTGGTCGACCGGCGCGACGCTGGCTGCGATCCCGCGTGCCCATATCGATAAGATCCCGATCCTGTCGATGGCCTATGGCCTGTCTGCTTCGGCCGAAGGCTCGACCTTCCCCTGGGTTTTCATCCCGCCCTTCACCTACTGGGATGGCGCCTCGGTCATGGTCAAGCACATGGCCAATGAGTTCGGCGGCATGGACAAGCTCAAGGGCAAGAAGCTCGGCCTGATCCATCTCGATGCGCCCTTCGGCAAGGAGCCGATCCCGGTTCTTGAGAACCTCGCCAAGAAATACGGCTTCGAGCTCAAGCTGTACCCCGTCGCTGCAGCCGACATGCAAAACCAGGGCTCGCTCTGGCTCTCGATCCGGCGTGACCGCCCGGACTATCTCTACAACCAGGGCTGGGGCGCGATGAACCCGACGGCTGTGAAGGAGGCCATCAAGAACGGCTTCCCGATCAACAAGCTGGTCGGCGTCTGGTGGGCCGGCGGCGACGATGATGCGCGGGCCGGCGGGGCCGAGGCAAAGGGCTACAAGTCGCTCAACTTCAATGCGGCGGGCACCAATTTCCCGGTCATCCAGGACATCATCAAGCATGTCGTGGAGAAGGGTAAGAGCCTGGCGCCGAAGGAGAAGGTCGGCGAGAACCTCTATAACCGCGGCGTCTACAATTCGATGCTCGTGGTCGAGGCGATCCGCAACGCGCAGAAGCTCACCGGCAAGAAGGTGGTCAATGCCGAGGACATGCGCCGTGGTCTCGAGGGCCTCAACATCACCGAGGCCCGCCTGAAGGAAATCGGCATGGAGGGCTTCGGCACCCCATCGACGATCTCCTGCAGCGACCATTCCGGCCATAGCAAGATGTATGTCGCCGAATGGGACGGCACCAAGTGGACCAAGGGTTCGGACTGGATCGAGCCGCTGAAGGACGAGGTGCGTCCGCTGATCGAGGCCGCCGCCAAGGACTATGCCGAGAAGAACGCCGGCTGGCCGAAGCGGACCGAGTCCTGCGAGAAGTCGTCCTGATGTGAGCGCAGCCTTCTCCCCTCCCGGGGAGGAGGCACCTGCGAAGCAGACGGACGAGGGCGGCAGCGCCTGACCTCGTCCGTCCTTCACTCATCCGATCCGGCTGTGCCGGATCACCTTCTCCCCACAAGGAGAGGGAAGGAGCACGCAATGTCGACCGCCACCCTCGAGAAGCCCGCCCCCGCCGCTGCGACGGACACCATCCTGTCGCTGAACAATATCGAGGTGATCTATGATCACGTCATCCTGGTGCTCAAGGGCGTCTCCCTGCAGGTGCCGCGCAAGGGCATCGTCGCAATCCTCGGCGCCAATGGCGCGGGCAAGACGACGACGCTGAAGGCGATCTCGAACCTGCTCAAGGCCGAGCGCGGCGAGGTCACCAAGGGCTCGATCGTGTTCGATGGCGAGCGGGTCGATCGGATGTCGCCGAACGAACTCGTCCGGCGCGGCTGCATCCAGGTCATGGAAGGCCGCCATTGCTTCGGCCATCTCTCGATCGAGGAGAACCTGCTGACCGGCGCCTTCACCCGGCGCGACGGCAATGCCGCGATCAAGCGCGACCTCGAGAAGATCTATGAGCTGTTCCCGCGCCTGAAGCAGCGGCGCAACTCGCAGGCCGGCTATACCTCGGGTGGCGAGCAGCAGATGTGCGCGGTCGGCCGCGCCATGATGTCGAAGCCCAAGATGATCCTGCTCGATGAGCCGTCGATGGGGCTCGCGCCCCAGATCGTCGAGGAGATCTTCGAGATCGTCCGTCGCCTCAATGCGGAGGACGGCGTTTCCTTCCTCGTCGCCGAGCAGAACACCAACATGGCGCTGCGCTACGCAACCTATGGCTACATCATGGAGACGGGCCGTGTCGTCATGGACGGCGAGGCGCAGATGTTGCGCGAAAACGAGGACGTGAAGGAGTTCTATCTGGGCGTGGCCGAGGGCGACAAGAAATCGTTCCGCGACGTCAAGAGCTACAAGCGCCGCAAGCGCTGGCTTTCGTGATCCGGACAAGGCGGAAGCGGTCGGATGCTCTATCTCGTGCTCGCAGTGCTGCTGATCGCGCTGATCTTCGGGCCGCAGGCCTGGGTGCGCGGCCAGATGCGCAAGCATGCGGCCGCCCGGCCGGATCTGCCGGGAACCGGAGGCGAACTCGCCCGGCACCTGCTTGATCGATTCTCGCTTGATGCCGTCACGGTCGAGGCCTCCGCGGCGGGCGATCACTATGACCCCGATGCGCGTGCGGTCAGGCTCTCGCCTGACAATCACGATGGGCGCTCGATCACCGCCGTCGCAGTGGCGGCGCATGAGGTCGGGCATGCCATCCAGCACGCGCAAGGCAGCTCGCTCTTTGCCTGGCGTACGGCGCTCGCGCGCTTCCTCGGCATCTTCGACAAGGTCGCGATGGCGATCCTGCTCACTGCGCCTCTGGTGATGGCCGTCACCCATGTTCCTGCGATCGGACTGATGCAGGCCGGCATCGCCATCGCAATGCTCGGCGTCGGTCTTGTCGTGCATCTCGTGACGCTGCCGCTGGAGTTCGACGCGAGCTTCGGCAAGGCGCTGCCGATCCTGTCCAGAGACGGCTATCTCGACGGGCGCGACCTACCGGCAGCGCGCGGCGTGCTGAGGGCGGCCGCCTTTACCTATGTGGCCGGCGCTCTCGTCGGCCTCCTCAATTTCCTGCGCATCCTGCGCATCATCCGCTGAGCCAAAGCTCCGCAAGGACAAAAGCGATGAGCGATCATCTCGACGATCTCGAAATCCGCACTTCCGACGCGCGCGAGGCCGATCTCTTCGCGAGGCTGAGGCCCGTGCTCGAGGCTGCCTTATCCGCGCCTGCCTATGCCGAGCGGCTGAAGGGGCTCAACACGGCAGCGATCACCGATCGCAATGCGCTGTCGCGGCTGCCGGTGCTCCGCAAGGCCGACCTGCCGGCACTGCACAGGGGCACCCCGCCCTTCGGCGGTTTCGTGCCGGCATCGCCTGGGTCCTTTGGCCGGTTGTTCACCTCGCCCGGCCCGATTTTCGAGCCCGAGGGCACGGGAGTTGATCCTTGGGGTGCGGCGCGCGGGCTCTTTGCGGCCGGTTTCCGTCGCGGCGATATCGTCATCAATACTTTCAGCTATCACCTGACGCCGGGCGGATTCATCATGGATTCGGCCGCACGTGCGCTTGGTTGCGCCGTGATACCGGCCGGCCCGGGCAATACCGAGCAGCAGATGGAGGTGATCTCGGCCTATCGGCCGCAGGCCTATGCCGGCACGCCGGATTTCCTGAAGATCCTGATCGAGGCCGCCGAGGCGCGTGGCGTCGATATCTCCTGCATTAAGCGCGCGGTGGTGTCGGGGGCTGCCTTCCCGCCCTCGCTGCAGGCTTGGGTCAAGGAGCGCGGCATCGATGCCTATCAGCTCTATGCCACCGCCGATATCGGCGTCATCGCCTATGAGACGTCGGCGCGCGAAGGCATGCTTCTGAACGAGAACCTGATCGTCGAGATCGTGCGGCCGGGTACGGGCGATCCTGTGGCCGAAGGCGAGGTTGGCGAGATCGTCGTCACCAATCTCGATCCGCATCACCCGCAGATCAGGCTGGCCGTCGGGGATCTCACGGCTGTGCTGCCGGGCGCGAGCGCGTGCGGCCGGAGCAATACGCGCATCAAGGGCTGGATGGGGCGCGCCGACCAGACCGCCAAAATCAAGGGCATGTTCGTGCGGCCAGAGCAGGTCGCCGAGATCGCCAGGCGGCACGCGGAGATCGCCAAGCTCAGGCTGGTCATCGGCCGCGCCGACGAGCTCGACACGATGACGCTCAAGGCCGAGATCTATGCCGAGCCCGCCGGACTTGTCGATGCGATGTCCTCGACCCTGCAGCAGGTGACAAAGCTCAAGGGAGCGGTGGAGATCCTGCCGCTCGGGGCATTGCCCAATGACGGGAAGGTCATCGCTGACGAGCGGCCGGTGGGATAGGAATGGCGCCGGGTCCACGATCCCCGTCCGCCGACGCTACGGTCCGTGCTTCCAGTGTCTGCGTGCAGGATAGGCTGTGCTCCGCTTCCCGCAGCCATGCCGGTCGGCTCGGGAGGTTGAAGCGATCCAACGGCGTCGCGCCCGTCACCAGGCGATCGGCGCCTCGCCCTTCGCGACCAGCCATTCATTCGCCCGGCTGAACGGCTTCGACCCGAAGAAGCCTCGCCGTGCCGAAAGCGGCGATGGATGCGCGCTGGCGATCACGTGGTGCCGGCGCTCGTCGATCAGGCCGCGCTTGGCCTGGGCCGGAGCACCCCAGAGCAGGAAAACGACATGCGGGCGCGAGGTAGAGACGGCGGTGATGATCGCGTCCGTCACCGCCCCCCAGCCGAGCGAGAGATGCGAGCCCGCCTTGCTCGCGCCTTCGCGCACCGTCAGGGCCGTGTTGAGCAACAGCACACCCTGCGAGGCCCAGGATGACAGGTCGCCGCTCACCGGTGCGGCCTGTCCGAGATCCTCCGTCCGCTCCTTGTAGATATTGACCAGCGAACGCGGCAGAGGCGGCGGGCCGACATAGGAGAAGGCAAGGCCATTGGCATGGCCGGGTGTCGGATAGGGGTCCTGGCCGAGCACGAATGCCCGCACTGTCTCGAATGGCGTTTCCGCCAGGGCTGCGAGCAGCCGTTCAGGTGCGGGCGCCACGACATGCCCGGCCGCGCGCTCGGCATCGGCAGCCGCGGCCGCCCGCTCTGCAGCGCCTCCAGGACGGAAGACAGCGAGTTCGCGCCAGTCCTTGCTTGCCCGACTTGCCAGAAAGCGCGTCAGCGCCGCCGCATAACCGCTCACTTCAGGACGGCCCGTCCCTCGACCTTTGCGTCGACGGTGCCGAGTCGGCGCAGATAGACCATGACCTCGTTCGCCATGAGCTTGCCGTCGGTCAGGCCGAGCAACGTCCGGCCGCGGCCGAGCGCAGTGTAGCCATCGCCGCCTTCCAGCATGAAATTGTTGGAGGCGACCGTGTACTTGCCGGTGGGCTCGATCGGTTTGCCGTCGACGGTGACAGCTGTGACGCGCGAGCCCTGCGGCTGCTTGAGATCGGCCTCGAAGCTGAGACCCGAGACCACAGGGAAACGCCCCGCGCCTTGCGGTGCGTCCCTCAGCCCGTTCTCGATCGCGTCCTTCACGTCCTTGCCGGTAATCTCGACCATCACGGTGGCGTTGCCGAAGGGCAGCTCGCTCAGCACGTCGCGCCGGGTGACCTTGTGGCCAGCGGCGTATTGCTTGTTGGCTCGGATGCCGCCGGCATTGGTGATGGCGAGTTGGGCGCCGGTTGCAGCGCGGATCGCATCGGCGATCAGGTTGCCGATCGCGGTTTCCTGCGTGCGGATCATGCTGGTGCGGGAATCGAGCGGGGCGGCGAGCGTCGCGATTTCGATGTCGAGTTCCTTCGACAGCTCGCTCTCGTAGCCCTTGACGATCGCGGCAACCTCCGGATCGGGCGTCGCAGCGCGGGAATCGTTGACGCGAAATGTCGGCGTCCACTCGACACGGCGATTGGCGCCCTCGCCGGTCACCTTCGCGGCGATATCGATGGCGGTGACGTAATTGCCCTCCTCGTTCGATTCCACCATCACGACCTTGCCGTCATAGGCGATGGCGAGATCATGGTCGTGCCCGGTGAGCAGGATGTCGACGACGCGCGAGCGCACGATCGTCAAATCCGTGGCGCGGTCAGCATGGACGACACCGACGAGGATATCGGCGCCCTGCGACTTCAACGCCCGCGCCTCGCGCCGCAAGGCCTCCATGGTCGAGGAGAATTTCAGGTCGCCGGGATTGGAGAGCTGCGGCGTCGGATCATAGGTGGTGCCTATGACGCCGACCTTGATGCCGCCAAGCTCGAAGATCTGCGAGTCCTTGTGGCCGGGCAGCGCGTTGCCGGCGGCGTCACGCAGGTTCGCGGCAAAGGTCGGGTAGGTCTGGGCGGCGGTGAGCTTGAGGTAATTGTCCTTGCCGAAGTCGAACTCGTGGTTGCCGGGCACGAAGACGTCGATGCCCATCTTGTTCTGCATCGTGACGATATGGGCGCCCTGGTCGAAGCCCGACATCAGGGAGGGGGAGTAGCAGTCGCCCGCGTGGCAGAAGAGCACGGGTATGCCGCGAGCCCGTTCGGCCTTGGCGATGCCCGAGGCGCGGGCGAAGCCGCCGCGGCCCTTGTCGTCGCTCATCTTGTAGATGTCGTTGAGCAGCAGCAGCGTGAAGGCAGGGGCCGGAGCTTGCGCCCTGGCAACCGGCGCGGTGGCGGCAAGCGCGGCCGGGGCGGCAAGGACGCCGAGAGCGCGGCGACGGGTCAGCTTGGTCATGGAGCAAGGCCCTGTTGAGAAGAAATCCAGATTAGCAAACCGCGTGCCGCTGACCAGCGGAAACGGTTAGCCGATTATGCAGGGGTGCCGATGTCGCACCCCGGGCCTTCGCGGCTGGACGAATGCTCTAACTCGTCTAAATCACGAAGAAACGAAAGTCCGGGATCGATGACAGTCAAGACCAAGCCCGCCGCCGGCCCACTCCCCGTGAAGCTGCCCTCCGACCATCGGCCGTTGCGTGGCTCGCGCATCGGCGTGCTGCTGATGAATCTCGGTACCCCGGAAGGCACGGGTTACTGGCCGATGCGGGCCTATCTCAAGGAATTCCTGTCCGACCGCAGGGTGATCGAGACCTCGCGCTGGGTCTGGTGGCCGCTACTCAACCTCATCATCCTGACGACGCGGCCGGGCCGGAAGGGCAAGGACTATGCCTCGATCTGGAACAAGGAGCGCGATGAGGGGCCGCTGAAGACGATCACGCGCTCGCAGACCGAGCAGCTCGCGGAGCGGCTGAAATCCTATGCCGGCGAGCGCATCGTCTTCGACTGGGCGATGCGTTACGGCTTTCCCGATGTGAAAAGCCGGTTGAAGGCGCTGCAGGACCAGGGTTGCGACCGCATCCTGATGGTGCCGCTCTATCCGCAATATGCGGCGCCGACCTCGGCAACCGCCTGCGATCAGGCTTTTAGGGCGCTGATGCAGATGCGCTGGCAGCCCGCGGTCAGGGTCGCGCCGCCCTACCATGACGATCCCGTCTATATCGCGGCGCTCGCAACCTCGATGCGCGCCTCGCTCGCCAAGCTCGATTTCGACCCGGACGTGATCCTCTGTTCGTTCCACGGCATGCCGAAGGAATATCTGCTCAAGGGCGATCCTTATTACTGCCAGTGCGTCAAGACCTGGCGGCTGCTGCGCGACGAACTCGGCCTGCCGGAAGAGCGCTTCCGCCTGACCTTCCAGTCACGCTTCGGGCCGGATGAGTGGCTGCAGCCCTATACCGACGAGACCGTGAAGGCGCTGGCCGAAGCAGGAACGAAATCGCTCGCCATCGTTGCGCCGGGCTTCTCGGCGGACTGCCTGGAAACCCTGGAAGAGCTCGATGTCGAGAACCGCGAGATCTTCCTGCACAATGGCGGCAAGCAGTTCGCCTATTTACCGTGCCTGAACGATTCCGACGAGGGGATCAGGGTGCTCGAGGCCGTCGTGCGCCGCGAGCTGATGGGCTGGGTGTAGCGCTTTCGCGCACCGGCTGCGGCAGCCGTTGCGGCCGCAGCGCAGAAGCCTAACCGGCCACGAACCGGCTGACGCTTTCGACCACTGCCTTCGCCTGCAGGATGCGGCGGTGGCCGAGCCCCTTCACGGGCTCGAGCGTGACGCCGGGCCCGGCTGCGGCCAAGGCCTCGGCATGGTGAAAACCCAGTTCCCGATCGTCGCGGCAATGGATCACCAGCGTCGGCTTGGCGATCGCTGCGAGCTGGTTACGACCCTCGAAGGCCTCGACCGGGTTGCCAGCTACGACATGGATGCGTCGTTCCAGCGCCGCCTGGCCGCGCCGGCCGAGACCGATCGTCGTGCCGAACTGGCGGGTGATCTCGGTGATCGAGGAGGGGGCGGCGATCAGCGCCAGCCGGTTCGCCGTGACGGCCGGCTGCCCCGGTACGGTGCGGGCGAGCGCAGCCATGGCGATCGCTCCACCGAAGGAATGAGTCACGATGGCGTGGACCGGTGCGAAGGCGCGCGCGACGGCAGCGAGGCTGGCGACACCGAGCGGAATATTGAGCTCGCTGCCCGTCGAGTCGCCATGGGCGGGCAGATCATAGGCGACGACACGGAAGCCGGCCGCGGTCAGCGGCGCGACGAAGGCGGTCATGAAGGCCGCCTCGCTGATCCAGCCATGCAGGAGGATCACGGACGGCGAAGGGGAACCGGACGGCTTCTGCCCGTTCGGCTCGAAGAGATAGGCGGTGACCGAGCCACAGGGGTAGGGAATGGCGTGGCGTGTCGCGCCGGCCAGCCGTTCGGATGCGGCTTTTGTGGCCGCCTTTCGTTTCGCGGTTCCCTGTTGCCGCCGTGGCGGCGTACAAAAGGCCTTGAAGGCAAGATGCCCGGCCGTCTTCGGTGCAACGAAGCTGGAGAGGCGGATGAGCGGTCAAATGATACGGAGTGCTGAACCGGCCATGGTGCGACCTCTAGTTCGTTCAATGCTGAACAAATATGTTCAACCATGAACAAAAAGCAAGAGCCGATTTCGGCGAACTCCGACATGGCTCAGCCTGAGGACAGGCAGGTGCTGCCCTGGGAACTGCCGCGCTTCCATAACTGGATCGCGGTCGCGCGCGTGCACGCGCTCTGGAAGAAGGTGTTCAGCGAGGCGCTTGCGCCGCTCGGCATTCAGCTCGCGCATTATGACGTTCTTGCGAATGTCTTCCATGTGCCGGGCCTGACCCAGCAGGCGCTGGCGGAGAAGCTGCTCGTCGGCCGCAGCGCGATGAGCATGCTGCTGCCGGAGCTGGAGCGGCGCGAGCTGATCGAGCGTCGTGGCGACGAGGCTGACCGCCGCGTGCGCCGGCTCTGGCTGACGCCGGAAGGCGAGGTGCTGACGCGCAAGGCGATGGCGATCCATGTCCAGCGCATCGAGGCGATGATGCTCGTGCTCAGCGACGATGAATGCGCGATGGTCGGCGAGTTGATGCGGCGGGTCTCAAAGGCCTTGGAAGGCTGAGCGATGCAGCCCCCGCTTGCACATGGTCGTCGCAATCGTCAGGTTGCGTGCATCGGGGCCTCGGGCCCCTTTGAATGCTGGAGCATGAAACTCCAGAGCGTGACTGGCGGACTGGCGGAGCCAAATGAATCAGATCTTCAGTTTCGACATCGTTGTCGTGATTCTGGTGCTGCTCGTCATCCTGACGATCGCGCTGGGGGTTCGCACTGTTCCGCAGGGCTATAATTATACGATCGAACGCTTCGGCCGCTATTCGCGAACGCTCGGGGCGGGCCTCGGCCTGATCGTGCCCTATATCGACCGGGTCGGCCACAAGGTGAATGTCATGGAGCAGGTGCTCGACATTCCGAGCCAGGAGGCGATCACCAAGGACAATGCCGGCGTCCGGATCGACGCTGCCGCCTTCTATCAGGTGCTCGACGCAGCCAAGGCCTGCTATGAGGTTTCGTCGCTCGATCAGGCCCTGATGGTGCTGACCATGACCAATATCCGCACCGTCGTCGGCTCGATGGATCTCGACCAGTTGCTGTCGCATCGCGACGAGATCAACGAGCGGTTGCTGCGGGTCATGGATGCCGCGGCTTCGCCCTGGGGCGTCAAGGTCACCCGCATCGAGATCCGGGACATCCTGCCGCCCGCGGATATCGCCGGCGCGATGAACCGGCAGATGAAGGCCGAGCGTGAGAAGCGCGCGGCGGTGCTGGAGGCGGAAGGCCTGCGGCAGGCCGAGATCCTCAAGGCGGAAGGGCAGAAGCAATCGCAGATCCTTGCAGCCGAGGGCCGCAAGGAAGCGGCGTTGCGCGATGCCGAGGCACGCGAACGGCTGGCCCAGGCCGAAGCGGCAGCGACAGCCATGGTCAGCGAGGCGATCAGCCGTGGTGATATCCAGGCCGCGAATTTCCTGATCGCCGAGCGCTATACCGATGCGCTCAAGGCCATCGCCAGCGCGCCAAACAGCAAGGTGGTGATCGTGCCGATCGAAGCAGCGGCGCTGGCCGGCACGGTCGGCGGCATCGCACAGCTCACGCGCGCGGTTTTTGGCGAGGACGCGATCGAGGCGCGCCGCACCGGCTCGGTTCCCGCCTCCGGCCGGACGAGCGCCTGAGGGTACGACGATGCTGGACTGGTTTGGATCGATCGGGGGCTGGGGCTGGGTCGTGATCGGCCTCGTCCTGATTGGCGGCGAGTTGCTGGCACCCGGTGTCTTCCTGATCTGGCTCGGCCTTGCTGCGCTGCTGACTGGGCTCGTGGTTGGCCTGACCGGGGTGGGCTGGCAAGGCGCGGCGCTGATCTTCGCGGCTTTGTCGGTCGCCAGTGTCCTTGCGGGCCGGGCCCTGACCCGGCGCAAGTCGGATGAACCGGATGCGGCGCAGGGTCTGAACGACCGCGGGCGGCAGCTGATCGGCAAGGTCTTCAGGCTCGATGCCACCATGACCGGTGGCGAGGGCCGCATCCGCGTCGGCGATTCCTCCTGGCGAATCACCGGGCCCGAGCTGCTGGCTGGCTCCGAAGTGCGGGTCGTGCGCGTCGACGGTGCGACGCTGGTGGTCGAGAAAGCCTGAACGTTGCGCCGCCAGTTCATCTCGCTGATGCGAAATCGGGCTGCCCATATCGATGCGCGGGGTCTATAGGGAACTCCCGCCGCAAGCGAAGCGCACCATGCCAGACCAGACCGAACGCCTGTCGCTGCCAAAGGACCGGATCCGTGTCCTGCTGCTCGAAGGCATCAATGATTCCGCTGCCGATCTGATGGTCCAGGCCGGCTATACCAACATGATCCGCCTGCCCAAGGCACTCGATCACGATGAGCTGCTCAAGGCTGTCGAGAAGGTGCATGTGCTCGGCATCCGTTCGCGTTCGCAGCTCACGGCCGACGTTTTCGAGCGCGCAAGCCGCCTCTTTGCCGTCGGCTGCTTCTCGGTTGGAACCAATCAGGTCGACCTGCAGGCCGCCCGCGCGCGTGGCGTCCCCGTTTTCAATGCGCCGTTCTCGAATACCCGCAGCGTCGCCGAGCTCACCATTGGCGAGATCGTCATGCTGCTGCGGCGCATCCCCGACCGGTCGCGTTCTGCGCATGACGGCGGCTGGGACAAGTCGGCCAATGGCAGCTTCGAGGTGCGCGGCAAGACGCTCGGGATCATCGGCTACGGCAATATCGGCAGCCAGCTCTCGACACTGGCCGAGGCGATGGGCATGCGGGTGCTCTATTTCGACCACACCGACCGGCTGCGTCATGGCAATACCGAACCCGTCGACAGCCTGAAGCACTTGCTCGGCTCCTGCGACGTGATCTCGCTGCATGTGCCGGAGACGCCCGCGACCCATGGCATGATCGGCAAGGCCGAGATCGCCGCGATGCGCAAGGGCAGCTATCTCATCAACAATTCGCGCGGCACCGTCGTCGATCTCGATGCGCTGGCCGAGGCGCTGGGCAGCGGCCATCTTGCGGGGGCCGCCGTCGATGTGTTCCCAAAGGAGCCTGCCTCGAACAGCGAGCGCTTCGTCTCGCCGCTGCAGGGCCTGCCCAATGTCATCCTGACGCCGCATGTCGGAGGCTCGACGGAGGAGGCACAGGAGCGCATCGGTGCCGAGGTGGCGCGCAAGCTGGTCGATTATTCGGATATCGGTTCGACTGTCGGCGCGGTGAACTTCCCGCAGGTGCAACTGGCGCCGCGTCCGATCGGGACGCGCTTCATCCATGTCCAGCGCAACGAGCCCGGCATGCTGCGGCGGCTGAACGACATCTTCGCCCGGCGCGAGGTCAATATCTCCGCCCAGAACTACCAGACCGATGGCGAGATCGGCTATGTCGTGATGGAGGCCGACCGCATCGGTGCCGATGCGGACGCCATCCTGGCCGAGATCAGGGCGCTCGACGGCACGATCCGGGCGCGGTTGCTCTACGAGAGGCAGTGAGCGGGTAACCCGCTCACGCCGTCGTCTTCAGCCCGACGATGCCGACGAGCACCAGCGCGATCCAGAAGAGACGGGCGATCGTGGCCGGCTCGCCGAAGACGAGGATGCCGACGAGCACCGAGCCGAGCGCGCCGATGCCTGTCCAGACCGCATAGGCCGTGCCGAGCGGCAGCACGTCCAGCGCCTTGATCAGAAGCACGACGAAGACGACCAGAAGCAGCACCGAGACAAGCGCCCAGTGCAGGTCGCGAAAGCCGTTGGCCTTCTTCATGCTGAGCGCCCAGGCGACATCGACGATGCCGGAGACGACGAGGGCGATCCAGGCCCAGCCCGTTGTCATGACGCGCTCCTGAGCCGTTCCGTGCCAATTCCCACCGTGACTGCAAAGCTGGCGGCGATCTCTTCAAGACGGGCATGCACATGCGTGCGGCCTTCAGCGACCTCCTGATCCGGACCGATCGTGGGCCCCTGGCAGACCACGATGGCGTCGCTGAGGCCAATGAAGCCGAGTGCTGCCTTGAGATAGGGCGTCGCAAGATCGGGCCGACCCCGGCTCGGCCCTTCGCTATAGTCGCCAGCGCTTGCGAGGATGGCGAGCGTCGGGCGCGACCTCAGCAGCGGCGTGTATCCCGTCGCAGGATCGAAGGAGAAGCTCAGCCCCGGCTGGGTGACGAGGTCGATCCAGTGCTTGAGCTTGTAGGGGATACCGAAATTCCACATCGGCGTCGCGATCAGCACGAGATCGGCTCCGGCGAGACGGGCGATCATTCCCTCGATGACCCGCCAGGCCGCCTGTTCCGGGGCGTTGAGATCGCGCCTGGCGAGGCGGGCATATTTCGCCGCCAGCATGGCGCCGTCGAATTGCGGCAGCTCCGCGGCCCAGAGGTCGAGCGTCTCGACCGAGAGTGTGGGCAGCCTTGCCTGGAGGGCGGCAAGGAAGTGCTGCGCGCTGGAAGACGAGGCCGAATCCGCCTTGCGCGGGGAAGCCTGGATGAAGAGCAGCCGTGTCATGTGACGCAAACCTCGTAACGTAGACGCTCCAAGCGGGAGCGCGACTGCATGAAAGGTGGATTGCGCTGATGCGACTTCAAATGCTTGATATGCGAAATGATTTCGCAAGAATGCGACGACGATGTTGACCCATGATGATCTCGCCCTGATCCTCGCGATCGCGCGCGCCGGCCGGATGAAGCAGGTGGCCGAGATGCTCCAGACCCATCCGGCGACGGCCTATCGCAGGCTCGAGGCGCTGGAGCGTCGGCTTGGCAATCCGCTCTTCGAACGCGGGGTGGACGGCTATGTCCCGACGGTGTTCGCGGAGGAGATCATCCAACGCGCGGGCGATATCGAGCAGCGGCTGGATGAACTGAACCGGGCGGTCGCGGGCCGGGACAACCGCCTCCGCGGCACGCTGAAGGTCACGACGGTCGATACGCTGGCCTATATCGTCGCGCCGATCGTGCTCAGCTTCGCGGACGCGCATCCGCAGATGTCGGTTGAGCTGCAATTCTCCAATGCGATGGCCGATATGGCGCGCAACGAGGCCGATGTTGCCATCAGGCCGACGCATGCTCCGCCGGAAGCCCTGGTCGGGCAGCGGGCCGCGCGCTTCGGCTTTGCAGCCTATTCGGCGAATGACGACGGAGGTGTGCGAGACATGACCCAGCTTCTGGCGACTCGGCGATGGATCGGCCTTGCGCCGGCCCTGATGCATGCCCCGGCGGCGCGCTGGCTGCGTGATCACGTTCCGACGGAGCGTGTCGGTGCAAGCGTGGATTCATTCTTCGCGGCGGCCGTTGCGGCGCGATCAGGGGCTCATGCGCTTTTGCCGAGCTATCTCGGCGACGAGCCATCGCTCGGACTGGCTCGCCTGAGCGAGCCGGTTCCTGAGCTTGCATCCGAGATCTGGGTTTTGACCCATCCCGATCTGCGTCATGCCGCCCGGGTCCGGGCCTTCACCCGGCACGCGGCGAAGGCATTGCGCGAGCGATTGGCCTGACGGTTCAGGCGACGCCGAGCGTCAGCAGGTCATGCACATGCACGAGGCCGACCGGACGTTCCTCAGCGTCCGCGACGACCAATGCCGTGATGCGCAACCGGTTGACCATCTCGAGTGCCTCGACGGCCAGCGCATCGGGGGCGATGCGGCGCGGGGATGGGGTCATCACATCGCGGGCGCGCAAAGCGCTCGGCCCGCCGGAGCCGAGCTTGCGGCGCAGGTCGCCATCGGTGACGATGCCGGCGAGGCGCCCGTCGAGATCGGTGACAATTGCGCAGCCAAAACCCTTGGCCGAGATCATCGCGATCACATCCGGCAGCGCAGTGTCGAGGCCGACGCGGGGCAGGCCCTCGCCACGATGCATGATGCTCTCGACCGTCTTGAGCTGCGCGCCGAGCTTGCCGCCGGGGTGGTAGACGAAGAAATCCTGGCGCGAAAAGCCACGGGCCTCGAGCAGCGCAATCGCGAGCGCGTCGCCGAGCGCGATCTGCATGGTCGTCGAGGTCGTGGGGGCGAGCCCGTTCGGGCAGGCCTCTTCCGCCTTCGGGATCACGAGGGCAATGTCGGCCTCGCGGCCAAGCGCGCTCTCGGCATTGGCGGTCAGCGCGATCAGGCCGACGCGGAAACGGCGGGTATAGGCGACGATGGCGGACAGCTCCGCCGCCTCTCCGGACCAGGAGAGGGCGATGACGACATCCTCCGGCTGGACCATGCCGAGATCGCCATGGCTCGCTTCGGCCGGATGCACGAAGAGGGCAGGGGTCCCGGTCGAAGCCAAGGTCGCTGCGAGCTTACGCCCGACATGGCCCGATTTGCCCATGCCGGTGACGACGACACGGCCGGCGGCAGCGCGGATCAACTCCACAGCGGCTGCAAAGGGTTCGCCCAGGCCGTTGGCGAGCGCGGTGTGAAGCGTATCGAGCCCGGTGCGCTCGGTCGCGATGGTGCGGAGCGCCGAGGCGCGGATATCGGCTGTCATGGCTGGGGCGTCTAGCACAGTCCGGGCGGGGACTTCCACCGTCAAGCCTTGCAGCAGGACTGCCAAGCCTCGCAGCAGGGCTGCCAAGCCTCGCAGCAGGGTGCATTGACGGCACGTTAACCCTCTTCGTTCTAACTCCGTTAACCATGCGCGCCATCCGGGCGCGCCTTGGCTTGTTCCGGAGTTCGCTCTCCTCGTGTCCCGTCGCGTCACGACCGTGCTTTTGACAGGCGCTGCAGCAGCAGGCCTTGCGGCGGCATGGCCGGCGATCGATACGGCATGGGCGCAGCAGGCGCGGGCCCCGAGCCTGCGCAGCACCGTACCCGCCTATGTCGCCCAGGCCCAGGCGACGCCGGATCAGGCACAGCAGAACGCGACCTCGCCGATTCCCGAGGCGGTGCGCGATCCGGCTGCCTTGATCCAGAACCAGCCTTCGACGATTTCCAACCGCGCGCCGCCGCGCGCCAGCCGCCAGGTCCTGGCGCCCGGCCTTCGCGGCGTCACGCAGCGCCAGTTCCGCGCGCCCCAACCGGCCGTTTCGACATTGCCGCAACCAGGCCCGGCGGCGCCGCCGCCGCTGCGGCGGCGTTCGATCGTCGAGGAAGACCCCTACGCGCCGCTGGGGCTCAGGCTTGGCAATGTCATTCTGACCCCGGCGACGACGAATTCCGTTGGCTATGACAGCAATCCGCAGCGCGTCTCCGGCCCGAACAAGGGCTCAGGCTTCGCTCGTTACGAGGGCGAGCTTGGCATCCAGTCGGACTGGAACGTGCATCAGTTGAGGGGCAGGCTGCGCGGCGCCTATTCCGAGTATTTTCGCGATGGCGAAGCCTCGCGCCCGGATGGCGAGGGGGCGCTTGATCTTCGGCTCGATGCCACCCGCGATACCCGCATCCTGCTGGAAAGCCGCCTCAGGCTCGATACGCAGCGTCCCGGTTCGCCGGACCTCAATGCGCCGGTCGTCGGCCGGCCGCTGACCTATTTCTATGGCGGCTCGGCCGGTGTCACGCATGACATCAACCGTCTGCAGCTGACGCTACGGGGTTCAGTCGACCGCCAGGACTTCGAGAACGCGAAGCTGATCAGCGGCGCAACCCTGAGCCAGGCCGACCGCAACCAGACGGACTATGGCTTGCGGCTACGAGCCGGCTATGAGCTGACGCCGGGCCTCAGGCCTTTCATCCAGGGCGATATTGACACGCGCCAGTATGACCAGCGGGTGGATTCCAATGGGTTTGAGCGCTCTTCGAACGGGTACACCGTCAGTGTCGGCTCCACTTTCGAAATCAGCCGGCTGGTCACGGGCGAAGTGTCCGTGGGCTATCAGGACCGGGCCTATGAGGATCCCCGGCTGAGGAACCTGCGCGGCATGGTTGGCGATGCCGCGATCCTGTGGACGCCGACCCCTTTGACGACGGTGACGCTGCGCGGCACCTCCGAGCTTGGCGATACGACGATCTCGGGCAGCAGCGGCACCTGGGCGCGACGAGCCACCCTCGAGGTGGCTCATGCCTTGCGCCGCAATCTGACTGTGACCGGCTTCACCACCTTCGGCCGCACCGCCTATGAGGGGCAGGGGCTGCGTGAAGATTATACGGCGATCGGCGCCCGGCTCGAATACAAGCTGACGCGGACCTTCGCCGTGCGGGCGAGCTTCACCCACGAACGCCTGAACTCGACTGCGCCGAACTCGGATTACACGGCCAATGTCGCGCAGGTCGGCCTGCGGCTGCAGTTCTAAGCCAGGCTTGGCATGATGGCCGGCGCCGCGCCGGCCCCCTCATCACCTCGGGTTCCCGGGCCCGCATCGGGCCTGGCCCGGGAACGACGGTGCGACGGTTACGCCTCGAGCAGCCGCTCGATTTCCGCGCGCAGTTGCGGGCCAAGGTCGCCGCGCTGGAGCGCATAGGCGATGTTGGCGGTCAGGAAGCCGAGTTTCGAACCGGTGTCGTATATATCCCCATCGAAGCGCACGGCGTAGAAGGGCTCCTGCCGGGATAGTGCGATCATCGAATCGGTGAGCTGGATTTCGCCGCCGGCGCCTGTTTCCTGGTTCGCCAGCAGATTGAAGATCGTCGGCTGCAGGATGTAGCGGCCGGTGATGTGCAGATTCGAGGGGGCCGTTCCCTTTGCCGGCTTCTCGACCATCTTCGTGATCTTCGAGACCTTGGCCTTCACGTCCTCGACGCCGACGATCCCGTATTGATGGGTCTGGTCGTCCGGCACCGGCGCCACGCCGATGTGGTTGCCGCCGTGCTTCTCGAAGGCGTCGATCATCTCGGCGAGGCAGCCCTTGCCGAGGCTGTGATGGAGCATATCCGGCAGCAGCAAGGCGAAGGGCTCGTCACCGATGACATCGCGTGCGCACCAGACGGCGTGGCCAAGGCCAAGCGGAGCCTGCTGACGGAGGAAGCTCGCGGCGCCCGCCGGCGGCAGATCCGCCCTGAGCGCCTCCAGTTCCTTCATCTTGCCGCGCTTGGCCAATGTGTCATCGAGCTCATAGGCGATATCAAAATGGTCTTCGATCACGCCCTTGTTGCGGCCGGTGACGAAGACGAAATGCTCGATGCCGGCTGCCCTGGCCTCGTCGACGACATGCTGGACGACCGGACGGTCGACGATGGTCAGCATTTCCTTGGGGACCGCCTTGGTGGCGGGAAGGAAGCGGGTACCAAGGCCCGCGACGGGAAGGACGGCCTTGCGGATGCGTTTCGTCATGAAAAACCCATTTCGCGCACCTAGCGTGGTGCGCCTGCGTCGGAAGGGCAAAGCGTAGGAAGCCGGCGTGCCCCGATCAATGCCAGCTGTTGCCAAGGCTGTCGCGCAATTCTGGCGAAAGGCGGGCCAGCCTGTTCCTGATACCAATCGTCGCTTGATGCGTCGTCAATCCTTTTTGCTTAAGGCCTATGCCAGAGCGATGACAATCGGAGACGATACATGACGATTCTGGTCTCGGGCGGCGCCGGCTATATCGGCAGCCATATGGTGCTGGAGCTGCTCGATCGCGGCGAAAAGGTCGTCGTGCTCGACGATCTCTCGACCGGCTTCTGGTGGGCCGTGCCCCCGGAAGCGACATTCGTACAAGGCGATATGGGCGATCAGGCTCTGGTCGAGCGCGTCATCGCCGAGCATGGCATCACCGAGATTGCGCATTTCGCAGCCAAGATCGTGGTGCCCGATTCGGTTTCCGATCCGCTTGGTTACTATCTCAATAACACCGTGAAGACGCGCGCCCTGCTCGAGAGCGCGGTGCGCGGTGGCGTCAAGCACGTGATCTTCTCCTCGACGGCAGCAGTCTATGGTGAGCCGGCCGTCAGCCCCGTGCCCGAGGAGATCGGACTTGCGCCGATCAACCCCTATGGCCGCTCGAAGCTGATGAGCGAGTGGATGCTCGGCGATGTCGCGCGTGCCCACGGCCTGACCTATGTGGCACTGCGCTATTTCAACGTGGCCGGGGCCGATCCGCGCGGCCGTTCCGGGCAGTCCGCGGCGAACGCCACCCATCTGATCAAGGTCGCGAGCCAGGCGGCGCTCGGCCAGCGCGCCGGGCTCGAGATCTTCGGCACGGACTATCCGACGCCGGATGGCACCTGCGTGCGCGACTATATCCACGTCACCGATCTGGCGCGGGCGCATCTGGCGGCGCTCGATCATTTGCGCGATGATGGCGCCAGCCTGACACTGAACTGCGGCTATGGTCGTGGCTATTCGGTGAAGGAGGTGGTCGAGGTGGTGAAGCAGGTGTCGGGGACGGATTTCCCGGTCAAGCTCTCGCCGCGCCGGGCCGGCGATCCGGCGTCCCTGGTTGCCAAGGCCGACCGCATCCGCGCCGAACTCGGGTGGCAGCCGGAACATGACGATCTGACGCAGATCGTGACGCAAGCCCTGGCCTGGGAAGAGGTTCTGCGGACCCGAAACGCGCGGTGATTGCGCTACGTTAACCCATGGTTAATCTTGTTCGGGCGCTGTTGCTGAAGTCGTTTACGCCCAGCCTGTCCTAGCAAGGTTTTTGCCCATGCGCCGCCTGTCCCTCGTCCTCGCCGTGGCCACAGCCAGCCTCGTCCCGGCGCTGGCTCAGACGACAGGCTCGATCAACGCCTCGGCGCGCTCGCACAGCACGAATGCTGCGACCGCCGGGCAGGGCCAGGCGTCCTTCGATGCCTTCCTGCAGCGGCTCTGGCCGCAGGCGCAGGCGCGCGGCATCTCGCGCAAGACCTTCGATCTGGCCTTTCGCGGGGTGACGCCGGATGCCTCGATCGTCGCGCTGACGAAGAAGCAATCGGAGTTTTCGGCGCCGATCTGGACCTATCTCAACAACGCTGTCGGTGGCACGCGCGTCGCACGCGGGCGTGACGCTGCGGCCGACAATGCAAATACGCTCGCCCAGGTCGAAGCCCGCTATGGCGTGCCCAAGGAGGTCGTGCTCGGCGTCTGGGGCATGGAAACCAATTACGGTTCGTTCAAGGGCGACAAGGACACGATCCGCTCGCTCGCGACGCTCGCCCATATCCGCTATCGCGGCGACTTCTTCCGCGATGAACTGCTGACGGCGCTCGAGCTGATCGAAAAGGGCTATGTCGAGCGCAGCGAGCTGCGCGGCTCCTGGGCGGGAGCGATGGGGCACACCCAGTTCATGCCGTCGAGCTACATGAAATACGCCGTCGACTTCACCGGAGACGGGCATGCCGATATCTGGGCTTCGACCAGCGACGCACTGGCCTCGACCGCCAACTACCTCAAGGGCTACGGCTGGGTGCCGGGCCTGCCTTGGGGCATGGAAGTGAGGCTCCCGGAGAATTTCGATCACCGCATCAACAAGGCAAGTTTCTCTGCCTTCAACGCGGCAGGGGTGCGGCGGGCCGATGGGCGGGCGCTGCCATCCTCGGGTGAGGCGCGGCTGTTCTTTCCTGCCGGCTATCGCGGCCCCGTCATGCTGCTGACCGCGAATTTCGACGTCATCAAGAAATACAACTCCTCTGACGCCTATGCGCTTGCGGTCGGCCATCTCGGCGACCGGATCGCAGGGCGTCCGGCAATCCAGGCTGAATGGCCGGTCTCGGCGCCGCGGCTGGACATGGCAGGAACCAAGGATCTGCAGCGGCGGCTGAAGGTGCTTGGCTTCTATGATCATGATGCCGACGGGCGCATCGGCACCGGCACACGCGAGGCGGTGCGCCAATACCAGCTGAGCGCTGGCCAGATCGCCGATGGCTACCCGACGCCGGCGCTTCTCGCGCGCATGCGTGGGGCGCGCTGACTCCAGCCTCCGACCGCGGTATGATGCCGGCGAACTCCGTCGGCCGGCGTAGGACCGAGAGCGCCATGCGTTTGCGTTCACTTCTGATGGTTCTGGGGGCTGCCCTGCTCCTGCTGCTGACCGGCGGCCCGTCCTCCTTTGCCGAGAACGACACGATGCTGACGCGTGATCCCACGCTGCAGCGTGGCCGCGGGTTCGTTTTTCCCTTCAGCCGACTTCAGCCGCAGCCCCAGCCCGCGCCACAGCGCCAGCGCGTGGCGCCAGCCCAGGCACGCAGGACGTCGCCGGTGGTCGTACGCGACGATCCGGTCATCCCCAAGGTCGATGTCAGCCACCATATCGTCGTGCTGGGGGATTCGCTTGGCGATCTCGTGGTCGGCGGGCTCGTCGAGGCCTTGAATGATCGTCCCGACGTCGCGGTGATGCGCAAGACGAAACTCGAATCCGGTCTTGTCCGCGCCGATTTCTACGATTGGCCCAAGGCGGTCACCGATCTGCTGGCGAGCGACCAGAAGATCACCGTCGCCGTGATGCTGCTCGGGCTCAATGATCGGCAAGCGATCCGTGAAGGCGAGACCCTTCATGAGCCGCTGAGCGAGCGTTGGCTGGAACTCTATCGGGATCGGGTCGACGGCATCGCCGGGGCTTTTGCGGCGAAACGCATTCCCTTGCTCTGGGTCGGTCTCCCGCCCGTCCAGAATTCACGCCTTACCGCCGACTATGTCATTCTCAACGACGTCTATCGGCAGCGTGTCGAGCGGGCCGGCGGCCAGTACATCGATCTCTGGGGCGGTTATGTCGATGCCGAGAACCGCTATAGGGCGATGGGGCCCGATGTATCCGGGCAGACGACGCGATTGCGCACCGCCGATGGCATTCATTTCACCAAGGCGGGGGCACGCAAGGCCGCTCACTTCATCGATGTGGTGATCCGCCGTCTGATCGAGGGGCGTCCGGAACAAGGCGTGATCGCGCTTCCGGTCGCGCCCGAGACCGGGGCTCCAAGCAATCCGGAACTGCAGGCCGGCGGCATCGAACGCCTGATCGACCGTATGGTCCAGGGATTGCCCGACCTCGGCGGCCTTGGCCCCTTGCTGCAGGCAAAGCCGCTCGCAGGTCCGATCATGCCGCTAACAGGGGTGTCGTCCAATGGGGACCGGGCGCTGCTCGCCTCGATCCAGGAGGCGAGAGGACGGGGCGACCTCGCCACCCAACTCGACCGCGTGTTCGGCGAGGGGGTCGCGAGCGAACCGAAGCCGGGTCGCATCGACGATTACCGCTGGCCGCGCCGGAACTGACCGGAACCGACACGAATATCCCGCTTCCCTTCGGGAGAAGGGGAGCCCCGCAGCGCCGAGACGGGCAAGGGGCAACTCGGGCCACCTGCTCCCCTCATGCGACGCCGGCTGCGACATGTCCTCCCCGAGCGGGAGAAGGGATCTCCCTATCGCGGCAGGATGGTCTCGCCCATCAGGTGCTTGTCGATGGAATGGGCCATCTGGCGACCTTCGCGGATCGCCCAGACGACCAGCGACTGGCCGCGGCGCATGTCGCCGGCGACAAACACCTTCTCGACCGAAGTCTTGTAGGCGAGCGTGTTCGCCTCGACATTGCCGCGCTTGTCGAGCGTGACGCCGAGCTTCTCGATCAAGCCTTCACGGACCGGCGAGACGAAGCCCATGGCGAGCAGGACGAGATCGGCCCTGAGGTCGAACTCGGTGCCCGGGATCGGCTTCAGCGCATTGTCGACGCGGGCGCAGTTCAGCCGGCGGACCTGGCCATTCTCGCCGGTGAACTTCAGCGTGGTGATGGCGAAGTCGCGCTCGGCCCCCTCCTCGTGACTGGAGGAGGTTCGGAGCTTGAGCGGCCAGTTCGGCCAGGTCAGCGCCTTGTTTTCCTTCTCCGGCGGCTGCGGCATGATCTCGATCTGAGTCACCGAGAGCGCACCCTGGCGCACCGAGGTGCCGATGCAGTCAGACCCGGTATCGCCGCCGCCGATGACCACGACATGCTTGCCCGTCGCCAGGATCTCGGCACCATTGCCGTTGGCTGCCTCGCCGCCGACGCGACGGTTCTGCTGCGGCAGAAAATCCATGGCGAACTGGATGCCAGCGAGCTCGCGACCCTCGATCGGCAGATCACGCGGCTTCTCGGCGCCACCGGTCAGGCCGACGGCGTCATAGCGCGCCAGCAACTCGGCCGGGTCGATATCGACGCCGACATTGGCATTGTAGTGGAAGACGACGCCTTCGGCCTCCATCTGGCGGACACGGCGCTCGACATGGGACTTCTCCATCTTGAAGTCCGGAATGCCGTAGCGCAGCAGGCCGCCGGCGCGCGCCTGGCGCTCATAGAGATGCACCTCGTGGCCGACACGGGCGAGCTGCTGGGCCGCAGCGAGGCCCGCCGGACCGGAGCCGATGATGGCGATCTTCCTGCCGGTCTTGGCACGCGGCAGTTGGGGGATGATCCAGCCCTCCTGCCAGCCCTTGTCGACGATCGCACATTCGATCGATTTGATGGTGACCGGCGTGTCCTCGAGATTCAGCGTGCAGGACGCCTCGCAGGGGGCAGGGCAGACGCGGCCGGTGAACTCCGGGAAGTTGTTGGTCGAGTGCAGGTTGTCCAGCGCCTCGCGCCACTTGTCGTTGTAGACGAGGTCGTTCCAGTCCGGGATCTGGTTGTTGACCGGACAGCCGTTGTGACAATACGGGATGCCGCAATTCATGCAGCGCGCCGCCTGGTCGCGGGTTGCCTCCGCGCCGAGCGGAATGACGAATTCCTTGTAGTTCCTGATCCGGTCCGAAGCCGGAAGGTACTTCCGGTCGCGACGGTCGATCTCGAGGAAGCCGGTTACCTTGCCCATCGTCTCACATCCGCCTGATTGGGTTACTCGGCCGCGACCGACATGCCGGCTTGCGCCCGCTCGATTTCGAGGAGGGCACGCCGGTATTCGACCGGCATGACCTTGACGAATTTGGGCAGGTATTCCGTCCAGTTCTCGAGAATGTCCTTGGCCCGCTGCGAGCCCGTGTAGCGGTGATGATCGGCGACGAGCTGGTGCAGGCGCTCGGCGTCGTATCCGGACATGTTGGCCATCACGTCGATCCGGCCCTTGAACTCGAGGTCGCCGCCATGGTGGTGGATGCGCTGCATCAGCTCCTCCTCCTCGGTGACCGGCTCGAGATCGACCATGGAGAGGTTGCAGCGCTTGGCGAAGCTCTTGTCCTCGTCGAGCACATAGGCGACACCGCCGGACATGCCGGCCGCGAAGTTGCGGCCGGTCTGGCCGAGCACGACGACGACGCCGCCGGTCATGTATTCGCAGCCATGATCGCCGGTGCCCTCGACCACGGCGATCGCGCCGGAATTGCGCACGGCGAAGCGCTCGCCGGCGACGCCGCGGAAGTAGCATTCGCCCGAGATTGCGCCGTAGAGCACGGTGTTGCCGACGATGATCGAATTCTCGGCGATGGTTTGCGCATCCGGCGACGGCCGGATGATCAGCTTCCCGCCTGAGAGACCCTTGCCGACATAGTCATTGGCCTGGCCCGTGAGATCGAGTGTGACGCCATTGGCGACCCAGGCGCCAAAGCTCTGGCCGGCCGTGCCGGTGAGCTTCACCGTGATCGTGTCCGCCGGCAGGCCGGCATAGCCGTAGCGCTTGGCGACTTCGCCCGAGAGCATCGCACCGGTCGAGCGGTCGACGTTGCGGATCGGGCTCGTGATGACCACAGCCTCGCCCTTGTCGAGGGCGGATGCAGCCTCGGCGAGCAGCGTCCGGTCGAGCACGGTGTCGATCGGGTGCTTCTGGCGCTCGACATGGCGGATGGCGACTTCGCCCTTCACCTCCGGCTTGTGGAAAATCCGGGTGAAGTCGAGTCCCTTTGCCTTCCAGTGGTCGATCGCCTGCTTCTTGTCGAGCCAGTCGGAGCGGCCGACGAGATCGTCAAACCTGGCGACGCCGAGGCTCGCCATGATCTCGCGCACGTCCTCGGCGAGGAAGAAGAAGAAGTTGATGACGTGCTCGGGCGCGCCCTTGAAGCGCTTGCGCAGCACCGGATCCTGGGTCGCGACGCCGACCGGGCAGGTGTTGAGGTGGCACTTGCGCATCATGATGCAGCCGGCCGCAATCAGCGGAGCGGTGGCAAAGCCGAACTCGTCGGCGCCGAGCAGGGCACCGATGACGATGTCGCGGCCGGTGCGAAGGCCGCCATCGACTTGCAGCGCGATACGCCCGCGCAGCTTGTTCAGCACCAGGACCTGATGGGTCTCGGCGAGGCCGATCTCCCAGGGTGATCCGGCATGCTTGATCGAGGTCAGCGGCGATGCGCCGGTGCCGCCCTCATAGCCCGATATGGTGATGTGGTCGGCGCGTGCCTTGGCGACGCCGGCCGCAACCGTGCCGACGCCGAGCTCCGAGACGAGCTTGACCGAGACATCGGCCGCCGGGTTGRCGTTCTTSAGGTCGWRGATCAGCTGSGCCAGRTCCTCGATCGAGTAGATGTCGTGRTGCGGCGGCGGSGWGATCAGGCCGACRCCCGGGGTCGAATGCCGGACCTTGGCGAYGCGCGCGTCGACCTTGTGGCCGGGCAGCTGGCCGCCCTCGCCGGGCTTGGCGCCCTGCGAGATCTTGATCTGCATCATGTCGGAATTGGCGAGGTATTCGACCGTGACGCCGAAGCGGCCGGAGGCGACCTGCTTGATCGCCGAGCGCATCGAGCGGCCGTCGGGCAGCTTGACGAAGCGCTCTGGCTCCTCGCCGCCTTCGCCGGTGTTCGACTTGCCGCCGATCGTGTTCATGGCGATGGCGAGCGTCGAATGCGCCTCATGGCTGATCGAACCGAAGGACATGGCGCCGGTCGAGAAACGGCGCACGATCGAGGCCGCCGACTCGACCTGATCGAGCGGGATCGGCTTGGTGCCGAGCGCGTCGGCATCCTTGATCTGAAACAGCCCACGGATCGTCGAGAAACGCTGGCTCTGGTCGTTCACCAGCTCGGCATAGGCCTTGTACTTGTCCTGCGCATTGCCGCGGACGGCATGCTGGAGCAGCGAGATGTTCTCCGGCGTCCAGGCATGGTCCTCGCCGCGGATACGGAAGGCGTATTCGCCGCCGATATCGAGCGCATCGCGATAGACCGGCGAGTCGCCGAAAGCATCGCGATGCCGGCGCACGGTTTCTTCCGCGAGCTCCGGCAGGCCGACGCCCTCGATCGAGGACACGGTGCCGGCAAAGTACTTGTTGATCGTCTCGGTCTTCAGGCCGATCGCGTCGAAGATCTGCGCGCCGCAATAGGACTGATAGGTCGAGATGCCCATCTTGGACATGACCTTGAGCAGGCCCTTGCCGACAGACTTGATGAAGCGCTTGACGACCTCGTAGCGGTCGACCTCCGGCGGGAACTCGCCGGCCTCGTAGAGCGCCTCGAGCGTTTCGAAGGCGAGATAGGGGTTGATCGCCTCGGCGCCGAAGCCGGCAAGACAGGCGAAGTGATGAATTTCGCGCGGCTCGCCGGATTCCACAACGAGACCGACCGAGGTGCGCAGGCCCTTGCGGATCAGGTGGTGATGGACAGCGGCCGTCGCCAGCAGAGCCGGGATCGGAATGCGGTCCGGCCCCACCTGCCGGTCGGAGAGGATGATGATGTTGTAGCCGCCATGCACGGCCGCCTCGGCCCGTTCGCAGAGCCGTGCGATAGCGCCTTCCATGCCGGCTGCGCCTTCGCGCGCGGGATAGGTGATGTCGATCGTCTTGGTGTCGAAGCGGTCCTCGTAGTGACCGATGCAACGGATCTTCTCGAGATCGTCATTGGTCAGGATCGGCTGGCGCACTTCAAGGCGCTTGCGGCGCGAGGTGCCCTCCAGGTCGAGGATGTTCGGCCGCGGCCCGATGAAGGAGAGCAGGCTCATCACCAGCTCTTCGCGGATCGGGTCGATCGGCGGGTTCGTGACCTGTGCGAAGTTCTGCTTGAAATAGGTGTAGAGCAGCTTCGACTTCGAGGAGAGCGCCGAGATCGGCGTGTCGGTGCCCATCGAGCCGACGGCCTCCTGGCCGGTCACGGCCATGGGCGCCATCAGGATCTTGGTGTCTTCCTGGGTGTACCCGAAGGCCTGCTGGCGATCGAGCAGGGCGACATCGGTGCGCGAGGCGCGCGCCTCGACCGGCGGCAGCTCCTCCAGCACGATCTGGGTCCGCTTCAGCCAGTCCTTGTAGGGATTGGCGAGGCAGAGCGAGGTCTTGATCTCGTCATCGCCGATGATGCGGCCTTGATCGAGATCGATGAGCAGCATCTTGCCGGGCTGGAGACGCCACTTCTGGACGATCTTCTCTTCCGGGATCGGCAGCACGCCATATTCCGAAGCGAGCACGACGAGACCGTCATCGGTGACGAGATAGCGCGCGGGCCGCAGGCCGTTGCGGTCAAGCGTCGCGCCGATCTGCTTGCCGTCGGTGAAGGCGATGGCGGCAGGGCCGTCCCAGGGCTCCATCAAGGCGGCGTGATATTCGTAGAAGGCGCGGCGCTCTTCATCCATGAGCGGGTTGCCGGCCCAGGCCTCGGGCACGAGCATCATCATGGCATGGGCGAGCGAATAGCCGCCCTGGACCAGGAATTCGAGGGCGTTGTCGAAGCAGGCGGTGTCGGACTGGCCCTCGTAGGAAATCGGCCAGAGCTTCGAGATATCCGCGCCAAACAGCTCGGAATCGACCGAGGCCTGACGAGCAGCCATCCAGTTGACGTTGCCGCGCAGCGTGTTGATCTCGCCATTATGCGCCACCATCCGGTAGGGGTGGGCAAGGCGCCAGGACGGGAACGTGTTGGTGGCGAAGCGCTGGTGGACGAGCGCAATCGCGCTCTCGAAGCGCGGATCGGTCAGGTCCTTGAAATAGGAGCCGAGCTGCGTGACGAGCACCATGCCCTTGTAGACGATGGTGCGGGCCGACATCGAGACCGGGTAATAGGTCGCGGTGGCGCGGTCCTGGCGCTTGTAGACCTTATTCGAAACAGACTTGCGCAGGACATAGACCTTGCGCTCGAAATCATCCTCGTCGGTGATCTCGACCGGACGGCCAACGAAAAGCTGGCGATGGGTCGGCTCGGTTTCCTTCACCGCTTCGCCGAGGTCGCTGTTATCGACCGGTACGTCGCGCCAGCCGAGGAAGACCAGGCCTTCCTCCTCGACCGTCTGTGCGACGATCTCCTCGCAGACGGCGCGGTCGCCGGCATCCTGCGGCATGAAGAACTGGCCGATGGCGTAGTGGCCGGGCTCGGGCAGGGCGATGCCGAGCTTCGCGCATTCCTCTTGGAAGAAGCGATGCGGAATCTGGGTGAGGATACCGCAACCATCGCCTAGCTTGGGGTCGGCGCCGACAGCGCCGCGATGGTCGATATTGTGCAGGATCTGCAGGCCCTGCTCGACGATCGCATGGGTCTTGCGGTTCTTCATGTCGGCGATGAAGCCGACGCCGCAGGAATCCTTCTCGAAGGACGGATCGTAGAGGCCCTGGCGCTCGGGCATGGCCGGATCGCGCACCGTCAGGACCGGCTCGGTGGCCGTCATGGTCGTCACAGCTTTGCTGCTGAAGACACCCGACTTGCTGGTTCCGCTCATCGTCAAACCCCGCTTGCCATACCCCTCGCGCTTCCGCCGAGAGACCCGCATCAGTCTACATCGCCGTCCGCACCGGCCCCTGCTAGCCTTCAAGGCAGCAAGGATGGAGCCAGTCCGGCCAGGTTCGTCTGTCAGAGGGGGGCTTGCGCTGTTTTAATCCCGCGCCCGCGTCCTCCGCAGGCGCCTCGGGCTTCCCAGAGCCCTGTCGCGCCTGTTTACGCCGCCGTTTTACGGGCGGCGCGTTTACGGTTGGCTGTGGCGGTCGTGGCCGGGCCCCTCGTCATTGCTCCGCTCCGTTGCGATCGTCCGACATCAGGCTCGCGGCCTCATGTCAGCGCGGTGAAAAATGGGACAGTAACACTGTCCTATTGAGACGAATTTGCCAGAATTCTAATGTCGGCACAAGCGTGAATTTTGGGCGGATTGGAAATATTGTTGCGATATGCGTTTCGATGGCGACATTTCCGGGATGAAAGGCACAGTTGGGTCGCACGCTTCTTGTCCGAAGGGCTTATACCGGCGGCGGCCGGTCCGGGCTCAGTCGCGCCGTGCAAGGCGTCATTCCGGCCTTGCGCTTGGCAGGGCGCGCCCGCCTCGCTAACGCTCGTTCATGAACTTCATCAGCGACAATACGGCGGGTGCGAGCGCCCCGGTGATGGCCGCGATCGCGGCCGCCAATGACGGCGCAGCGGCCGCCTATGGCACCGATATCTGGACCCAGCGCGTCGAACGGCTCTTTGCCGAGCTGTTCGAGCACGAGGTCTCGGTTTTCCTGGTGACCAGCGGCACGGCTGCGAACGCGCTGGCGCTGGCCTGCCTGACGCGCCCCTGGGGCGCGGTCCTGACCCATCAGGAAAGCCACGTCGCCGATGACGAGTGCGGCGCGCCGGAATTCTTCGGCGACGGCGCCAAGCTCATCGGCCTGCCCGGTACCGGCAACAAGATCACGCCTGAGTCCGTGACCAAGGTCTTGGCGCGGATGCGCGAGGGGGCGCTGCATCAGGTGCAGCCGCAGGCGGTCTCGATCACGCAGGCAACCGAATGCGGGTTGGTCTATCGTCCCGACGAGGTGCGGGCCCTGAAGCAGGCGGCCGAGCCCCGCGGCCTGAAGCTGCATATGGATGGCGCCCGCTTTGCCAATGCGCTGGTCACGCTGGGCTGCTCTCCAGCCGAGATCACCTGGAAGGCAGGCGTCGACGTCCTGTCCTTTGGCGGCACCAAGAATGGCGCCTGGGCGGCCGAGGCCGTGGTCTTCTTCGATCAGGCCTTGGCCGCTGAAATGAAATGGCGGCGCAAGCGGGCCGGTCATACGCTTTCCAAGGGCCGGCTGATCGGCGCACAATTCGAGGGCCTCCTGGCCGGCGGCCATTGGCTGGCGCTGGCGCGCCACGCCAACGCGATGGCGTCCCGGCTGTCCGAGGCGGTTGCGAGAGGCGGCTCGGTGCGGTTGGCCTGGCCCTGCGAGGCCAATACGGCGTTTCTCGTCCTCGATGCTGCAACGCAGGAGCGGCTGAAGGCGGCCGGGGTCGGCTATCACGCCTGGTCCGACACCGCGCTTCCCGACGATGCAGCGCTTGCATCGGGCGATATTGTCGGTCGGTTCGTGATGTCCTTTGCGACGCGCTCCGAGGATGTCGAACAGCTGATATCGCTGCTGAACGCGCCGTCTCGCTGAAATATCCCCTGATTGACGCCGCATGGGTGCCGTAATCCCTAAGGAAGACTGAAGTCCCCGTTCGGTTCGTTAACAAGGATGGAGATATGGCTTCTGTTTCGACCGCGCGCTCGCGCGCCGCGCTGATCGGCCTGGCTGTTGCCGGCGCGCTGGCGGGCTCGGCCGGTGGAGCCGCCGCGCAGTATTATTACGACTATGGCTACGAATATGTGCCGCGTCGCGCTTATGGCTATGGCTACGGCTATCGTTATGCACCGCCGCCGCCTGCGCCGTTGTCTTCACGGAGCATCGCCGAGATCGCCATCCGCGAGCACAGGCTCGCCCAGGTCGACCGCACCACGCGCACCGAGTCCGATTTTGTGGTCGATGGGCGCATGGCGAATGGCCGGCGCGTACGGCTGATCTTCGATCGTTTCAGCGGCGATCTCGTCCGGCGGGTGAACCTGCAGAC
The DNA here is from genome assembly GCF_056401655.1 of Allobosea sp. P4_E12. Classification (NCBI taxonomy): domain Bacteria; kingdom Pseudomonadati; phylum Pseudomonadota; class Alphaproteobacteria; order Hyphomicrobiales; family Alloboseaceae; genus Allobosea; species Allobosea sp. P4_E12. The sequence goes on from NZ_JBFUIY010000005.1 coordinate 315,214, forward strand.
TCCTGAACGAATGAGGGGACCCCCCCCGGATGTCGCGCGCGTCGATCCGCGTGAGCATGCCCCGGCTCAACCGCGGTTGCTGCCGCTCCCGCCGGAGCGCCCCGATTCGCTCAAGGCTCCGGCGGAGGCGAACGCGCCTGCCCAAGTCGTTCCGGCGTCCCCGGCCGCACCGATGCCGGCTCCCGAACGGGAGAAGGCGCCAGCTCCTCCCGCCGAGGCAAGCGCGCCTGCAACGGTCATGCCCCCGTCTCCGGCGGCGCCGACACCGCCAGCCGAACAGGCAAAACCTGTCGAGCAGGCTCCTGCCCAGGCTCGTGCGCCAGCAACCGAGGCTCCATCCGCGCCGGCAACACCCGTCGCTCCGACGCCGGGCCCGACCGCGCCATCCGGCGAGGAGAAGCCGAAGCTGGTGAACCCCGACGATGTTCGCGGAACGGAGACTCCCGAGCACAAGCCGCCGCTTGCGAAGGCTGAATCGCCGGAGATCAAGGCTTCGCCGGTCGAGCTGCCACCGGTCCAGATCGAGGATCCGGCGCCCTCCGCACCGCGCCCGGCGACGCCTGCCGTTCCGGTCGCGCCTCTCGACTGAGAGACGATCGCCAATTCCAGGCGTGAAAAGGGCGCCCCCGGAAACCGGGGGCGCCCTCTGTCTGCCAGCCCTGGGCTGGGCGTGTTACGCGGCCTTAGAAACCTTGGCCTCGAGCACCTTGGCGGGTTTGCCGCCGATGGCGATCTGGCGCGGCTTCTTGGCCTCGGGAATCTCGCGGACGAGATCGATATGGAGCAGGCCGTTCTCGAGGCTCGCGCCGGTCACCTGGACATAGTCGGCGAGCTGGAAGCGGCGTTCGAAGGCGCGTGCGGCGATGCCCTGATGCAGGACTTCGCGCTTCTCGGCGCTTTCGGAAACCTGCTTCTCACCGCGTACGGTCAGGGTGTTTTCCTTGCTTTCGATGGCAAGGTCGCTGTCGGAGAAGCCGGCGACCGCGATGGAGATGCGGTAGGCGTTCTCGGCAGTGCGCTCGATATTGTAGGGCGGATAGGTCGGCGCGGTTTCAGCGCTGGTCGCCTGGTCGAGCAGGTTGAACAGACGATCGAAGCCGACGGTCGAGCGATAAAGCGGGGAAAGATCGAAGTGACGCATGATGTCCTCCAGAAGAAGCGACGTTTGGTCGAGCCTGCCTCGTCTTGAGCACAGGCCCCATTCAGGTTCACGCAGCCGGTATCGGCCTGCGTGACCAGGAATTGGGGAGCGATTTCAGCTTTTCAAGAGCCGCCTCGAGCGGGCATAACCGAGGGCATCCGCCCGGGACTGTCGCCGCGATTCGGAGCGCCTGATGGCCGAGGCCGAGCTTTTTTCCCTCCCCGACTACCCGGTTCCCGGGCATGGCAAGGTCTGGCTTGCTCTGGCGCGCGACGGGGCCAGGCTCCGCTTCGCGAGCTGGCACCCGACAGTAAAGCGAGTGCGCGGTACTGTCGTGATCATCCAGGGGCGCGCGGAGTTCATCGAACGCTACAGCGAGACGATCGCCGAGCTGCGCCGCCGCGGTTTCCACGTTCTCGCCTTCGACTGGCGCGGCCAGGGCGGTTCGCAACGCTTCGTCTCGCGTGAACGCAAGGGGCATGTCGGCCGTCTGCGGCATTACGAGACCGACCTCGCACTTGCCATGGCGGAAATGCAGGCCCGGCTGCCGCCTCCCTATTTCGTTCTGGCGCATTCGATGGGGGCGGCGCTGTGCCTCGACGCCGCCCGGCGCAACGCATTGCCGGTCTCGCGACTGGTTGCGCTCGCGCCCATGCTCGGCCTCTCCATGGTCGAGCGGCCACGGGCGGCGAGCTATCTCGCAAGCGTGCTGTACTGGCTCGGCCTCGGCAGCGCCTTCGTGCCTGGCGGCGGTGACACGGCGATCGCGACCAAGCCATTCCAGGGCAATCGGCTGACGAACGACCCCGTCCGCTATGCCCGGAATGCCGCGCTTTCAGCTGCGGCGCGCCATCTGAGCATCGGCGATCCGACTGTCGGCTGGGTCAGGACCGCGTTCCGGTTGATGAACCGGCTGGCGGCCCCCTCGGCGTCCCTAGAGGTCAGGGTGCCGACGCTGGTGATCGCAGCCGGGCGCGACCCGGTGGTCTCGACGCCTGCGATCGAGCGCTTCGCGGCGAGGCTGAAGACCGGTTCGGCCTTGATATTGCCGACAGCGCGCCACGAGATCCTGATGGAAACGGATGCCGTTCGCGCGCAGTTCTGGGCGGCCTTCGATGCATTCATTCCCGGCGAAGCGATCGCCGGGGCCGGCTCAGCCGGCGAGCAGGGCGAGGGCGGCCTGATGCAGGGTCCTGTTGGCGGCGGCGATGATGCGTCCGCCCTTGGCGGCACTGCCGCCATCCCATGAGGTGACGATTCCGCCGGCGCCTTCGACGATCGGGATCAGAGCGACGATGTCATAGGGTTTCAGCCCGCTCTCGATAACGAGATCGACATGGCCCGAGGCCAGCATGCAATAGGCATAGCAATCGCAGCCGTAACGGGCGAGGCGCACCGCGCTTTCGACGCGCAGATAGGCTTCCTGCTCGGCACCTTGAAACAGTTTTGGGCTGGTGGTCATTACCGTCGCGGTGGCCAGCTCGCCGTTCTGGCGCGTGCGCAGCACCCGTGGCCCGCCCGGACCCTCATAGCGGGCCTGTCGGCCGTCGCCGGAATAGCGCTCGCCGGTGAAGGGTTGGTGCATCATGCCGTAAACCGGAACGCCCTCGCGGGTGAGGCCGATCAGCGTGCCCCAGACCGGGATGCCGGAGATGAAGGCACGGGTGCCATCGATCGGGTCGAGCACCCAGACATATTCGGCCTCACCGTTCTCCGTGCCGAACTCCTCTCCGAGCACGCCATGCTCGGGGAAATTGCGCTTGATCAGGTGGCGCATCACGTTCTCGCCGGCGCGGTCGGCCTCGGTGACGGGATCGAACACGCCGCCGCAGGACTTGTCCTCGGTCGCATGCTTGGCGCGGAAGAAGGGCAGGATCGCCTGGCCGGATTGGGTCGCGAGTTCCGCGACGAAGGCGCCGAAATCAACCGCACTCATCTTTGCTCTCCGGAGCTGCGCTATGCTGCGCAGCAATAATGCAGGATCCAGCCTGCTCGCTCGGTTCTTCTAGCGGCGCTCGTCGTCGGAAAACAAGGAATCTGACGGAAAATCAGCAGTTTTGGATTGCGTGCGGCGCATGGCTCATAAGATTTTCGACAAAGGCGCTTGCTTTTTTGCGCTGCACAGTCATATTGTGCACTGCGAAGGGGCGATCACCTCAAGCCTTCGTTTGCCCTCCTTGGGCGTTTCCTCCCTAGACTTGGGCCGCCACGAAAGTGCGCGGCCCTTTTTTCTGCGCTGCGCCGATGCCGTCATCGCAAGCCTCTGAGAAAACAGGCTATTCCGCAGCTTCGCGCCAATCGTCGAGCCAGCCGCTCCAATGCGCGAAGCACTCCGCCATGGCGGTGCCGATCGCCTGCTCCAACTCTGCAAAACCGGTATGCGGCTCCAGGTTCGCTTCGTTCATGTAGAGGGACCGGTTGATCTCGATCTGCAGGGCATGCACGCCTGAGGCCGGAGCGCCGTAATGTTCGGTGATGAAGCCACCGGCATAGGGGCGGTTGCGCGTGACGCTGAGCCCACGCCGACGAAAGGCTTCCTCGGCGATGTCGATGATGTAGCCGGCGGCGCTGGTGCCGAAGCGGTCACCGAGAATCACATCCGACTTGGCGAGCCCGTCGCGGTCGAGCCCGGTCGAGGGCATCGAGTGGGCGTCGACCAGAATGCAGGTGCCGAAGGCGCCTTGCGTGCGCTGGACCAGGCTGCGCAGCCCGGCATGGTAGGGGCGATAAAGCTCGTCGATCCTGGCGAGTGCTTCCTCCACCGGAATCTTGCCAAAATAAATCTCGTGCGCGTCTCCGACGATGCGTGGAATTGTGCCGAGCCCCCCCGCGACCCGCATCGAGCGGGTATTGGCGAAGGCGGGCAGGCGGCCGTCGAACATGCGCGGGTCGAGCTCATAGGGCTCGCGGTTCACATCGAGAAAGGCACGCGGAAATTCGGCCACAAGCAGCGGCGCACCAAGGGCGACCGTCTGCGCGAAGAGCCGGTCGACATAGGCATCCTCGGAGCGGCGCAGCGAGCGCAGCGGCAATCGTGCTCGCTCCACGAAGCCGGGAGGGTAGCGACGGCCGGCATGCGGCACGTCGACCACCACCGGCACGACCTGGAGCGGCGGCTGATAGAGGCTGAAGGGGCGCTCGATCTCGACGACGATGTCGGCGGCTTCAGCAGAAAAATTACCGGACGAGATGGTCATGCACGAGGACTGAAGCACACATTGCCGAGCGGATGAAGCGATCTTGAATTCGGCGCTGAATCGAACATCGCGTTCACGCCTTGTTTACCATGTTGGCGCGTTATACTGCGATAGTGTTCCAAGCGCTCCGGGCAGGCGATAACGCTTCGGCGCGTTGGCTCGGAATGCCGAATCGGGCGAGACGAAACAGAGAAGGGGTTGTCCGGGGTGGGCGGCCTCTATCGATAGGCCGAACGGGACGGACGAAGCAGGCCCATGACCAAGATACTTCTCGCTGAAGACGACAACGACATGCGCCGCTTTCTGGTCAAGGCCCTGCAGAATGCGGGCTACGACGTGGCGTCGTTCGATAATGGGCTTTCAGCATATAATCGCCTGCGTGAAGAGCCCTTCGAACTGCTGCTGACCGACATCGTCATGCCGGAGATGGACGGCATCGAGTTGGCGCGGCGCGCCACCGAGCTCGATCCCGACATCAAGGTGATGTTCATCACAGGTTTCGCTGCAGTTGCGCTCAACCCCGATTCCCAGACGCCGAAGGACGCAAAAGTGCTGTCCAAGCCGTTCCATCTGCGCGAGCTGGTGAACGAGGTCGAGAAGTTGCTCGCAGCCTGAGCGCTTTTTGCAATCAAGCGTCTTGCAAGGCGCGAAATGAGCGGCTATAGCCCGCTCAACCTCGCAACAGGGACACGCCGCAAGGCCGAACCTGTTCCGACTGCCAGGACAGATTATCGTCACGGCATGACGGGCGCGTAGCTCAGCGGGAGAGCACTACGTTGACATCGTAGGGGTCACAGGTTCGATCCCTGTCGCGCCCACCATTTCACAAAACCCGGATATCGCTTTGAAGAGCGGTATCCGGGTTTTTGCGTTTGGTGCCTCAATGGCAAGGGCAGCCGCGATGTCCGAATGCCGCCTGATGCGCGGCAGGGGCGCTCCGCCCATCCCTTGAGGGCGGACGGCGCGAATCACTGCCGCCCGTGCTTTGAAGCGGTCTCCGCCGGGCTCAGGCGGGACCTGCTGCCCCCCGCTGTCCACAGGGCCGGTCAGGCGACCAGCCATCGGCAAACCCGCCTAGCGGGCCGCTGCGAGCATGCGATCGACGAAGCCGTCGAGGGCGGATTTGTCGATCCAGCGCAGCACCGCGACGAGATCCTGCGTGGGATCGAGCCAAATTGCGTTGACGCCGGCACCAAGCGCGAAGACGGCCGTGGCGGGAACATTCGGCCGAGCCGCCGCGCCCCGGTTGAGCCACCAGAGATAGCCGTAATTCTCGAGCGTGGGTGAAGGCGACAGCATGTCGTCGATCCAGGCCGGCGATAGCAGCTCACGGCCAGCCCAGGCGCCACCGCGCCCTACGAGCAGGCCCAGCCGGGCGTGGTCGCGCGCGCTGATGAAGAGGCCGCCGCCCCAATGGCCGCCGCCGGGCACGGACTGCATGCTCCGGCCGTCGATCTCGACCGAGGAATTGCGATAGCCCTGCCACTCCCAGCCTTGCGAGGCCCCGATCGGGTCCATGATGCGCTCGCGCAGGACCTCGGGCAGCGGCTTGCGGAAGCGCTGCAGCAGGCAATAGGCCAGCAGGTTCACCCGCACGTCATTGTACTCGTAGTGGCTGCCAGGTGGCTTGAGGGCGCGCCGCTCGCCCTTGCGGCTGTTGTCGGCGCCCGGCCCGATCTGCCGGTTATGATCGACCTGGTCCGACTTGCCGAAGATTTCCCCCTGCCATTCGCTCGATTGCTGCAGGAGATGGCGCCAGGTGATGGCCGCATTCTGCGCGCCCTCGAACCAGGGACCGTCGACGGTTTTCGCCACCGGCTCGTCGACATCGCGAATCAGTCCGTCGGCGACGGCAAGCCCCGCCAGCACGGCGATATAGCTCTTCGCGATGGAGAAGGTCATGTCGGCGCGGGCCGTGTCGCCCCACTCGGCAACCAGGCGGCCGCCCCGGAGGATCAGGCCGGCCGGACCGCCGCGCTCCCTGACCGGGCCGACGATCTCGCTCCAGGGGCCTGACTCGTTCCATTCGACGAGGCCGACATAGCGCCCGTCGGGATAATAGAAGCTGCGCGGCCAGGTGCTCTCCTGCGCCTTGGCGAAGTCGACGGCAGCCTGCAGCCTTGCGGCGTCGAAGCCGGCTTCGGCCGGTGGAATGGTTTCCCAATCGCCATTGGCCGGCGGTACATAGGCATCATTGGTCTGAGACACGTGGCTGTCCTCGGAGGCATTTCGCGGGCCGATCATTGCGAAACGCTACCATACCCGACCGGTCTCAGCCGTCATGTCGAGAGTGATCCCGGCCTGCGCCGCATACCGGGCGCGCAGAGCTCGCCGGCCGGCTGCAGGTGGTCGGGGCGGATCGGTGGCTGATCCCGGCTATGCGGTGCCGTCGTTCAGCGCCATTTGCCAGAAATCCGCCTCGAGACGGGAGGCCTTGGCGAAGAGGGTCGTGAGTTCGGCAAAGCGCTGTTCCGTCATCGCCCGCGCGGCGAGATCGTCGAGATGGCGCCGGGCTGCCATCGCGATTTCCTGATAGGCATCGCCGGCATATTCCCCGATCCAGTCGCGATAGGGATGGTCCCCGAGTGCTTCTGGGCCCGCGGGAGTAAGGTTTCGCCCGATTTCGGCATAGCCGATCACGCAAGGGGCGAGCGCGACATGCAGGTCGAGCAGGTCGCCCGAGACGCCGCAGTCCAGCACGAACCGGGTATAGGCAATCGTCGCGGCATGCTCCGGTGCTGCTTCGATCTCGGTGGGGTGCAGCCCCCAACGGCCGCAGAGCCGGATATGGAGGTCCATCTCGACGTCGAGGATGGCTGCCAGGCCGGCCTTGGCCGCCCGCATGTCGGAAAGCGTGCGGCCCTTGTAGATTGCGAGCGCATAGGCGCGGGCGAACTGGATCAGGAAGAGATAATCCTGCACCAGATAGGTACGGAAGGCGGCCTGCGGCAGCGTGCCAGTCGCCATTTGCCGGACGAAGGCGTGGTCGACATAGCTCGTCCAGTCGGCCTTTGCGGCGGACTTCAGTCGATCGAAAATGTCCATCTCAGGCGTTGTCTCCACAGGCGGTGCCAGCCGGATGCGCGAAATGCGGCATCAGGCCGCCGGAACCGATAGGCTTTGGCGGGCCAGGCTGCAAATTCCGGCTCTACCCCCGAATTCGAACAGCTTCAGGGTGTTTTCGGCGATGGAAGCGCTCGGACCGGTTAGCGCTCGCGGCGGCTTTCTGACCGTCATCAATGTGAAGGCCAGCCCGTCCGGTTGACGTGAAATTCACTTCGCTCTAGAGACCGGCCCGCACTGGACGACCTGTGCCATCTGTAACGCTGGGGACGGCCCCATTGTCTCGGGAGAGATAATGGAACCGACATGCCCCAGGCATGGCCGCAGGCTGCTGATTGATCAGCGAACCGGGCCTTCTTCTCAGAAACTGCCCTCTTCCCAAAACCTGACGAACCGCTTCGCCCGCTGGCACGTCCATGCGCGCCGTCCGGATTCGTCCCGTATCCCGCCCGCAGTCGAAGCGTTGGCCTGCACGGCCTGGCGCCTGCCGACGCATCGCGGGGCCGTTCCCGTTTCAACCCACATGACGCAAGAGGTTCGCCGTGGCCGGCCCGATTGAGCAATTCGAAATCAAGACGCTGTTCAGCCTTGGGGAGGTCGCTGGGCAGGAGATCGCCTTCACCAACTCATCCGCCTTCATGATCGCGATCGTCGCCAGCGCCAGCGGCTTTCTGCTGCTCTCGACCCGCACCCGCGCGATTGTCCCTGGCCGTGCCCAGGCCCTCAGCGAAATTCTCTACGAGTTCGTACGGAACACGCTCAGAAGCATCGCAGGCGAGCATGGCATGCGTTTCTTCCCGCTGGTCTTTTCGCTCTTCGTCTTCATCCTGTTGGCCAATCTGATCGGAATGTTGCCGTTCGCGTTCACCGTGACGAGCCATATCTCCGTGACCTTCGCGCTTGCCATGCTCGTGTTCTGCACGGTGACGATCTATGGCCTCGTGAAGCATGGCTTCGGCTTCCTGCGGCTGTTCCTGCCGTCGGGCGTTCCCATCGTCCTTGCGCCGATCATCGTCCTGATCGAGGTCGTCTCCTATATCTCGCGACCGATCAGCCATTCGATCCGCCTGTTCGCGGTCATGCTGGCCGGCCATATCGCGCTCAAGGTCTTTGCCGGCTTTGTCGTCGGCATGACCGGTCTCGGTGCGGTTGGCATCCTTGGAGCGGTGCTGCCGCTGATCATGACGGTCGCCCTCACCGGTCTGGAGGTGCTGATGGCAATCCTGCAGGCCTACATCTTCACCATGCTCACCTGCATGTATCTCAACGATGCCCTTCACCCGAGCCATTGAGGCCGCACGAGACGGAGTATCAGCAATGGCTTGGATCTATCTGCTCTTTGCAGGCGTCTTCGAAGTCGTGTGGGCGTCGACCATGAAACAGTCCGAGGGCTTCACGAAGCTCGGGCCCAGCGTGATCACGATCGCGACGATGATCATCAGCTTTGGCCTGCTGGCCGTGGCGATGAAGTCGCTGCCGCTGGGCACGGCCTACGCGATCTGGACGGGAATCGGTGCGGTCGGAGCTTTCCTCGTCGGCATTTTCGTCATGGGAGAGGCCGTCACCTTCTTCCGGATCGCCAGCGTCAGTCTCATTGTCGCCGGGCTGATCGGGCTCAAGCTTTCGACGGCCTGATGACGCTCGCCTGCGATCATCGCAGACGAACGGCCACCCGGTTGGGTGGCCGTCTTGTTTCAGGGCATGTGCCGATGCGGATCGTTCGGCTCAGTTCGTCGCGAAGCAGTAGAACAGGCCGGCTCCCCCCGTGCCGCGCAGCGCTTCCTGGCTGCAGCCTCCCCGCGACGCATGCGAGGTGTTCCACGACTTCGCCGGTGGGGATTCGTCCAGGCCGCTGCGGTCATGGTGGCCGAGCATGACGGCGCCCTCCGCACCACTCTTGGTGTAGTTGCCGCAGGTCCGGTCCTCGCCGGGGCCGAAGGCGGTGCCGTCGGCCTGGGAGCCTGTGAGCATGTCGTGCTGGTTCGGTGTATCGCCGCGACCATTGACCGGCTCGCCCTTCTCGTTGAGCGCGGTCTGTTTGGTCAAGCCGGCCGCGCCGCCATGCAGGTCAGCGACGCTGGTGGCGATCACAGCTCCCTTGGCGTTGCGCCAGGGCCCTGGGCCGATGCGGTCTCGCGCGTTGACGTCTGTGGTGCTGCCAGTCGCCTGCGTGGAGAGATAGGCCCGCCAGGTCTTGCTGCCTGCACCCGCCGCCTGGGCAAGACTCTGGCAGATGGCGTCGGCGCCTGCGAGGCCGCCGAGATCGGCACCCTTCCCGGATCCGGCACTGGTGACAAAGAAGGTCATTTCGGGCGTCTGGGCCTGGGCCGAGCCGGTGGCAAATGCCAATAGTCCAGCCGCAGCGACAAGCGTGAAACACGTCACGCGCTTCATGTGGTCCTCCCTTCGTTCTGGATCGGTCTGTGCTTCGGTTCCCCTATTTCTCGGTCCGCCGGGGCTCAGAGTGACAAGTTAATCAGGTAACAACAAGGCTTTGGGGTCGGCGGAAACTAGCCGTGCCCCTGCGTCGTCCCGAGATTGTCCTCGATGGCTCGGTTGAGTTTACGCAGCAACGCAGCAAGGGCCTCGCGTTCTTCCGGCGAGAGATGGGTCAGGAAGGTCGCTTCGCTTGCCATGTCGACGCGGAAGGCCGCCTCCACCTTCGCGCGTCCGCTCTCGGTCAGCTCGACGGCCAGACTCCTTCCATCGGTGTCGGATGGCACACGCCTGACGAGGCCCGCCCTTTCAAGCCGAGCGAGGCGGTGGCTGAGGCTGCCCGAGGCGATCATCAGGCTGGTGTAGAGTTCGGTCGGCGTCAGGCGGAACGGCGCGCCCGCGCGGCGGAGCGAGGAGACGATATCGAATTCGCCGCGATCCAATCCAAATCCGGCGAAGGTCGCCTCGATGCTTGGGCGAACAAGGTTGGAGAGCCGGTAGGCCCGACCCAGCACGGCCATGGCGCCGGTATCGAGATCAGGCAATTCGCGCTGCCACTGTGCGCGCAGCCGGTCGACATGATCCTGGGTCTCGTCAGCGTCGGCCAAGGCACTCTCCATCAGCCAGAGTATCTTGACATGAAGATAGATTGATGAGCTAGTATCTTCATATGAAGATAGTTTGGCGGCACCGAATGCAGGGGCGTTCGATGCCGGCCTTCGTTCAAGCCGGAGACAGGCTCATGCCGCGCTTCATCTGCCGCCAATGCGGCGCCCGATTTCCCGATACGGCCACCCCGCCCGACGCTTGCCCGATCTGCCGTGATGAGCGCCAATACGTGCGCTGGGACGGCCAGGAATGGCTGACGCCGGGCGAACTCGCGTCCGGTCATTCCGTCGTCTGCAGCGAGGACCATGGCGTGCTTGGCCTGCGCATCGCACCGGCCTTCGCGATCGATCAGCGGGCGTTGCTGGTCGAGGCGGAGGAGGGCAATCTGCTATGGGACTGCATCGGGCTCGTGACGCCCGAGGCGGTCGAGGCGATCCGCGCGCGCGGGCCGATGATCGGCATCGCGATCTCGCACCCGCATTACTACACCGCGATGGCGGAATGGGCGGCCGCGCTCGGCGTGCCGGTCTATCTCCACGCTGATGATCGGCAGTGGGTGACCGAGCCGGACCCTGCCATCCGCTTCTGGGACGGCGAGGCGCTGAGGCTTGGTCCGACCTTGACGCTCTTGCGCTGCGGCGGCCATTTCGCCGGGGCGACCGTACTGCACCATGCCAAGGGGGAGGGCGCGCTCTATTGCGGCGACGTGCTGCAGGTGGCGCAGGATCGCCGCTATGTCAGCGTGCTCTATTCCTATCCCAACATGATTCCGGTCAATGCGGCGACGATCCGGCGGATCGCCGCGGTTCTCGAGCCCTTTTCCTTCGCAAGGATCTATGGCGCCTTCGAGGGAAGGGTCATCGCCGGCGACGGCAAAGCGGCGCTGGCACGCTCCTTCCGGCGTTATCTGGCCGCGATCGCCTGAGGGTATTCGATGGTTTTCGCACGCTGGACCCTTGCGATCGCCGGAAAAATCCGTATACAGCCGGCATCGCATCAGCCGCGCCGTTCGAGTGGTCGATGAGGATCGCCCGCCGATCCGCGTCGCAGCTGTGAATTTTTGACCGATTCGTCCGAAAGGCGGATCGACGGAGTAGAGACGATGAAGATCCGCAATTCGCTCAAGTCGCTGCGCGCCCGTCATCGCGACAACCAGCTGGTTCGCCGCAAGGGCCGCGTCTACATCATCAACAAGGTCCAGAAGCGCTTCAAGGCGCGCCAGGGCTGAGTTGACGCGCGGCTTTCGCTGCCGCGACGTTTTGATGCTGACTCCAGATTTGAAGGTGGGCGCGCTCGGCGCGCCCACCTTTTTTGGCATGAGCCTCTCGCCACGTCGTGATTTGACGCGACCGCACGAGCCCCTAATCTTGTGGGCATGAGCATTCCTCGTCTGCCTTCCGCTGCTCTTGCGCTTGTCCTGGCGACAGCCTTGCCGTTCGGGCTAGGCGCTGCCCTGGGGCAGGACAGCGCACCAGCGCAGCCTGGCACCGTGCCGCATTCGGACACGACGGATAATCCGGCGGCACCGGCTCCCGGTGCCTCGCGCAGCCCGGCTGCGACGCTGGATCGACTGTTCGAGCGGCTTGCTGCCGCCAAGAGCCCGGAGGAGGCCAAGGGCATCGCCAATCTGATCCAGCGGCGCTGGGCGCGATCAGGGTCGGATACGGCGGATCTCCTGATGGTGCGGGCGCAGGAGGCGATGCGATCCAAGGAGCTCGATCTCGCGATCGAATTGCTCGACCGCATCATCAGTCTCGAGCCGGACTGGGCTGAAGGCTGGAATCAGCGCGCCAACGCGCTCTTCCTCGCGGGCGATTCGATCCGCTCGATGATCGACATCGGAGAGGCGCTGAAGCGCGAGCCGCGTCATTACGGCGCGATGATGGGGCTCGGCACCATCCTACGGCAGCAGGGGGACGACAAGCGTGCCCTGATCGCCTATCGGCGGGCGCAGGAGATCTATCCGCAATTCGAGGCCATCAAGGACGCAGTCGATTCGCTGAAGACTGAAGTCGACGGCCGCGACGCGTAGGCCCTTGCGGTTCCCCAGTGAAACCAAAGCGAATGCGGCGACGTAAGCAAATCATGCTCCCGCGCGCCTTGCTCATTCTTCCTGCCCTTCTTGTTGCCGGCCTGCTCGCCAGGACGGAGTGGCTTGGCGTCGAAGCAGAACGACAGCATCCCCCCAAGGGCAGCTTCCTGACGCTTCCAGGAGGCAGGCTGCACTATGTCGAGCGCAAGCCGGTGGGCGAGATGCGCGGCACCGTCGTGCTCGTCCACGGAGCCTCGTCAGATCATGCCGACCTGCTGGCGACGCTCGGACCCGAGCTTGGCCATTACCGGGTGATCGCGCTCGACCGGCCGGGCCATGGCTGGAGCGATCGGATCGACGAGAACGCCATGGCTGATCCCGCTCAGCAGGCGACAGTCATCATGAAGGCTCTCGATCAGATCCTGTCGGAGCCCTTCGTGCTGGTCGCTCATTCGCTGGCCGGAGCGCTCGCAACGCGGATCGCACTGGATCACCCCGAGCGATTGCGCGGACTTGTCCTGCTTGGCGGCGTGACCCACCCCTGGCCTGGCGGCATTGCCTGGTATTATCACGCGGCCTCATGGCCTGTGATCGGCCCGGTCTTCACGCGATTGATCGGCGTGCCGGCGTCCGATGCCCTTTTGCGCTCCGGTGTCGAGAGTGTCTTTGCGCCGCGGCCGGTCACGCCCGGCTATGTCGCAGCAGGCGAAATCCGGCTGCTGCTGCGCCCTTCGACCTTCGAGGCGAATGCCCGGGATGTCGCAGCGACCCACGCCTTCGTCAGCGCACAGGCTCCGCGCTACCGCGATCTCAGGATTCCGGTGGTGGCGATCACCGGGGACAGCGACGCGATCGTGTCTCCGGTGATCCATTCCGCCGCGATCGCACGCGAGGCGCCGCAGGGGCGCTTCGTGCTGCTGCCGGGCGTCGGGCATATGCCGCATCACGCGGCGCCCGAAATCGTCGTCGAGGCAATCGACCAGTTGGCCGGACCGCGCTCGAGCCTCGCATTCGCGCGCTAAGGCATCGGCCCGAAAAGTGGATTGCGGTTTTCGGGAAAGCCGATGCAACACAAAGGGTCAGATCATCGGATACGATATCCGGTCCGATGATCTAAGGGCGTCAGGCCTTGGCGACGTGCTCCTTCGCGATGAAGGCGATACGCACCATGTTGGTCGCGCCCGGCGTGCCGAACGGGACACCGGCAACCACGATGATGCGGTCTCCGACCGCGGCATAGCCTTCGCGGACCGCGAATTTGCAAGCGCGGAAGGCCATATCGTCGATGTCGCTGGCGTCCTTGGTCACGACCGCGTGCACACCCCAGACCAGGGTGAGGCGCCGCGCCGTCCCGCGATTGGGCGTCAGCGCGATGACGGTCGAGTTCGGCCGCTCGCGGGCGATACGGAAGGCGGTCGAGCCCGAGGAGGTCCAGGCGGTGATGGCCTTGAGATTCAGCGTATCGGCGATCTCGTGGGCCGCCTTGGCGATGGCATCCGCGCCCGTGGCCTCGGGCTCAGCGCGTTGCGATTCGAGGATCGAGCGGTAGATCGATTCACTCTCCACCTCCTCGGCGATGCGGTTCATCATCGTCACCGCCTCGATCGGATATTGTCCGGCAGCGCTCTCGGCCGAGAGCATCACGGCGTCGGCCCCCTCGAAGACGGCAGTCGCGACGTCGGAGACCTCGGCGCGGGTCGGCACCGGAGCGGTGATCATGCTTTCCAGCATCTGCGTTGCGACGACGACGGGCTTGCCCATGCGCCGTGCCATGCGGGTGATGCGCTTCTGCGTGCCCGGCACCTTTTCCAGCGGCATCTCGACGCCGAGATCACCACGCGCGACCATGATCGCATCGGACGCCTCGATGATCTCTTCAAGCCGGAGCAGCGCTTGCGGCTTTTCGATCTTGGCGAGTGCGAGCGCCCGCCCGCGAACGATCTTGCGCAGGTCGGCCATGTCCTCGGGGCGCTGGACGAAGGAGAGCGCGATCCAGTCGACGCCGGCATCTGCTGCGGCTTCGGCGTCGGAACGGTCCTTGTCCGTCATCGCCGAAACCGGGATCGTGGTGTCGGGCAGGCTGACGCCCTTGCGCGATGAAAGCCTGCCAGCGACCGTGACGCGGGTCACCGCCTGCTTGGGGCTCGCCTTCTCGACGACGAGACGGATCTTGCCGTCGTCGAGGATGAGGGCGTGGCCGGGCTCAAGCGCACTCAGGATCTCGGGATGGGGCAGGTAGACGCGCTTCACGTCGCCGGGGGCAGGGTCGGAATCGAGGACGAAGCGCGCGTCCTTTTCCAGCATTACGCCACCATCGCCACCGAACTGGCCGACGCGCAGCTTCGGTCCCTGCAGATCGGCGAGAATGCCGACGGGGCGATGGAATTTCTCCTCCAGGCCACGCAACATGGCGACCCGCTCCGGCAGCGTCTCGCGCTGGGTGTGGCTCATATTGATCCGGAAGACGTCGACGCCGGCTTCGAACAGTTTGGCGCACATCTCCTCGCTGGCGGAAGCCGGACCCAGCGTAGCGATGATCTTGATCCGGCGTTCGCGCCTCATTCTTATGTCCTCATGGTCGCGGCGGCGTTGCGCCGGGGGTGGAATCGGTCAGCTGGATGGTCCAGCTCTTCTGCTCGCCGGTATCGACCTCGAAGAAGCCGGACCGGTCATATCCGCGGGCGAGGCAGTCCTCGATGCCTCGGATCGTAAATTCCTTGTTGCGCGTGCACATGATGGATTTGCCGGTCCATTCGCCACCCTTGTCGTAGTCGATGGCGTGCACGTAGTAGAACCTTGCCGCGAGCGTGCCGCGCAGCAGGGTCTCGCAGCCGCGCGGCGCGATGTTCCACCAGCCTTCGGTGACCCAGCCCTGCGCATCGCGATAGCCGATGGCGACACCGACGCGACTGCCCGTGGTGTTGCACATCCGCAGATCGGCGAGCGCGGGAGCCGCGCTTCCGAGAAGGCAGGCCAGCAGCAGGCCGAGGCGCAAGAGAGATCGGTCGAATCGGCTCGTCATGATCGTCTAAGGGTCGATCAGGATGACGCGGCAATCATTCACATTGGTCAAGGTCGGTCCCGTCCGCAGCAGGTCGCCAATGGCCTCGAAGAAGCCGGTGGAATCGTTGTCGGCCAGCGATTGGGCAGGAACGAGGCCGCGCTCCGCCGCTCGCGCCAATGTCGTCGCATCGATCAGCGCGCCAGCGGGGTCGGTCGCTTCGCCGCCGCCGCCATCGGTGCCGTCGGTGTCGCCGGACAACGCGACGATGCCCGGCTCCCCGCCAAGCGCAATGGCCAGAGCCAACGCATATTCCTGGTTCGGGCCGCCGCGGCCCTTGCCGCGCAGGGTCACGGTCAGTTCGCCACCGGAGATGATCGCGGCGCGCCGCGCCTCTGCCTTGAGGCGCAGGGCAAGCGCGGCATGGTCGGCCGCAACCTCGCGCGCCTCGCCTTCGAGATCGGCGCCGAGATCGATGGGCTCGTAGCCCGCGTCCCGTGCATTTGCGACCGCCGCCGCAATCGCGTCCTGAGGCCGGGCGATGATCTGGAATACGCTCCTGGCGAAGGCGGGGTCGCCAGGCTTCGGGGTTTCGCTGGCGTCGTGGGCAAGCAGCGCGCGCGCCGCTGGCGGCAGGTCGAGCCCATAGCGCGCGACGATGGTGCGCGCATCGGCCATGCTGCTCGGATCGGGGACGGTCGGGCCCGAGGCGATCACGGTCGGCTCGTCGCCGGGGACGTCCGAGATTGCGAGCGTCACGAGCCGGGCCGGCGCGGCGGCCAGCGCGAGACGGCCGCCCTTGATGCGCGAGAGCCGCTTGCGGACGATGTTCATCTCGCCGATCGGCGCGCCGGAACGCAGCAGTGCCTTGTTGACTGCCTGCTTCTCCGCCAGCGTCAGGTCACCTGCGGGTGCGACCCAGTTGGCCGAGCCGCCGCCGGAGAGGAGCACCAGCACCAGATCATCCGCGCTTGCCGAGCGGGCGAGTTCGAGCGCGCGTTCGGCGCTGCGAATGCTGCCTTCGTCCGGCACCGGGTGGCCGGCGGCGACCATCGGAACATGGCGCGTCGCGGTCTCGTAGCCATGGCGGGCGACGGCATGGCCAACAAGGCGCTCGGGCGACAGGCCGGAGTCGAGATAATGCGCTTCCGCGAGTGCGGTCATGCTGCCGGCGGCCTTGCCGGCGGCGAGCAGGATCAGGCGGCCGTTCCTGGGTGGTTCGGGCAGGTGAGCGGGAAGGCAGCCGGACGGGCGGGCGCGGTCGACGGCGGCATCGAAAATCATCCTCGCAATGCGCAGGGCCTCAGCCGAATCGTTCCTCACCTGCTGCAAGTCCACCCCGCCTTCCACCCGCTGTCACGTCGATTTGGTCGACTTTCGTTGTATGCTCTTCTATGTCGCTGGCCGGCGGACGTCATCAGGCATTTGCCGATCTAATCATACTTTTTGGAGCGCCGATGCGGTCCGATTTCCCGATGGCGGATTCCGCCATAATGCTCGCCCCAGGCGAGGTCGAGATCATTCCCGGCGATCCCGCGACGGGTATGCTGTTGTTGTGCGATCACGCCTCCAACGCGATCCCGCCCGAGCTTGCATCGCTCGGGCTGCCGACCGAACAACTCGCGCGCCACATCGCCTATGATATCGGTGCGGCCGAGGCGGTGCGCGCCATGGCGCGTGCGACCGGCGCGCCGGCCATTCTGACCAGTTTCTCGCGGCTGCTGATCGATCCAAATCGCGGGCTCGACGATCCCACCCTGGTCATGCGCCTGTCTGATGGTGCGATCGTGCCCGGCAATGCCCGCATCGACGAGGCCGGCATCGCAGCGCGGATCGCCCGCTATTACGCCCCCTATGACGCGGCGATCGACCACGCCGTCGAGATGGCAGTCGCCGCCGGCCATCCGCCGGCGATCGTTTCGGTGCACTCCTTCACACCCTATTGGAAAGCGGTGGCGCGTCCCTGGCATGTCGGGGTGCTGTGGGATCGGGCAGGGGTGCTGGCCCAGCCGCTGATCGCCGCCTTCCAGGCCGAGAGTGATCTCGTCGTCGGGGACAATGAGCCCTATCGTGGCGGCCTGCCGGGCGACACGATCGACCGACATGCCACCCGTCGTGGCCTGCCTGATGCGCTGATCGAGATCCGGCAAGACCTGATCGCGACGCCGGAGGCCGCGCGGGAATGGGGGCTGCGCCTTGCCCGCATCGTGCCGCCCTGCGTTGCGGCGCTGAATGCTGTCGCGATCGCCTGATGCGACAGCAGGACTGTTGAGCACTTTGTGCCAAAGGGCGGTTCGCGCTTGACGCCGGCCCCCGATCCGGGCGAACCCCTGCGGCCAAATCTATAGAGAAGGGTTTTGGAATGGACGATCCGGTTCAGGGCGATCAGCTCAAGAGCATCGTGCAGCGCATCGAGCGCCTCGAGGAAGAGAAGAAGACGATCGCCGACGACATCAAGGAGGTCTATGCCGAGGCCAAGGGCAATGGCTACGACGTCAAGGTGCTGCGCAAGGTCGTCGCGCTACGCAAGCGCGACCTGAACGAGCGCCAGGAAGAGGAAGCCATCCTCGAGCTCTATCTTCAGGCCGTCGGCGAGAGCGCCTGATCATTGCCTGGGCGAGCCTCGATAATTTGCACATCGACCTCGTCAGCTCACTGAATACTGTTTCACAGTTGGATTCACCCCGGCTCTCGCGTCGGGGTGAATCCATTCTGATCGCGTGCGTCTCAACTCTGAGTGAGGCCGCATTCCACGCGTTGCGACGCGGAGGTGATGCTCTCCCCGCCGCCCCGGCTTGGCGCGCTCAGAACTCTTCCCAACCGGAATCGCCGGCTCGGCTGTTAGCGACCTTGCGGGCGGGCGCCGGTCTGGCGGGCTCTGAAGGGGGAGCTTTGGCCTGAACGAAGGCGGCCTGGGCCAGCCTGCGCAGGCGAGCCGGTTCCGACCCGGAATTCGCGGCCATCGCGACCCTGTCGCCCGCACGCGTCGGCGGCGGCGCGGTGAAGAGTTTGATTGCCGGCGTCTGAGGCTGCAGATCGGCGAGAGCCGCCGCCTCAGGCCCGGTCTTGAATGCCGCGACGAGATCATTGAGCTGCGCGATGCGCCCGGTCAGCGAAGCTGCCGAGGCAGCACTCTGTTCGGCTAGCGCCGCATTCTGCTGGGTCATTTCGTCGAGATGCGCCACAGCCTGGCTCATTTCGTCGATGCCGTTGGCCTGCTCTCCTGCCGCCGAGGAGATGTCGGCGATCGTGGCTGCTACTTTCTGCGACGCTCCCAGGATCCGGGTCAGCGCATCGCCCGCCTGGCGCACCAGCTTGACGCCATCTCCGACCTCTGTGTTCGAAGAGGATATCAAGGCCGAGATGTCCTTTGCCGCCTCGCCGGAGCGCTGCGCGAGCGTGCGGACCTCGCTGGCGACGACGGCGAAGCCCTTGCCGGCATCGCCGGCGCGGGCGGCTTCCACCGCTGCGTTCAAGGCGAGGAGGTTGGTCTGAAAGGCGATGTCGTCGATGACCCTGATGATGTCGGAGATCTTTTGGGACGCACTCTCGATGCGGGCCATGGCGTCGACCGCCCGGGTCGCGATCGCGCCGCCAGACTGTGCCGTCTCCATCGCCTCGTTGGCGATCGAGGCAGCCTGGCGCGAGGCCTGAGCCGAAGCCTTCACCGAGGCCGCCAACTCCTCCGTCGTCGCGGCGGTTTCCTCTAGCGAACTCGCCTGTTCCTCGGTCCGTTTGGAGAGATCATCGGCGCCCAGGTTGATCTCGCGTGCGGCCAGCTCGACCTCGGCCGAGGTTGTCTGGATCGTGCGCACGGTCGTGGAGAGGCGGTCGACTGTCTCGTTGATCGCGCCCTTCAGTTCCGCGAACTTGCCACGGTAATCGGTGTCGACATGCACAGTCAGATCGCCCGCGGCCACAGCAGACAGTGCCTTGGCGAATTCGCTGGTCGCGCTGTCGACCACCGCATTGATCTCGTTGATTCCGGCCACGAGCTTCTGCATCTGCGGGTCGGCGTCATGGATCTCCAGCCGGGCCGAGAAGTCGCCCGCCGCAGCGGCCGACACCACTTCGCCGACATCCGAAACCACAGCCTCCATCGATTGCGCCCGCGCCAGGCGCATTGTCGCTGCTTCGCGTTCCTGCTCTTCGAGAGCACGGACCTTGACGAGATTCCCGCGGTACGCCTCGAGCGCATTGCTCAGAGCGCCGACCTCGTCGGGGCAGGGGGCGGCGGGAACAGCCCTATCAACCTCACCATCCTGCATCCGGACAAGCGCTTCATTCATGCCCGTCAACGGGTTCGCAATGCGCTTCTGGATGCCGCGCCAGCTCGCTGCGCAGAGGCCCAGCAGCGCGACCAGCAGACCACCAATCAGGGCGAGCCGGGTCAGGGCATGATTGGTCTGTGCCGCCGTGGTCGCCTGCATGTCGTCGAGCGATTGGGTTACCGCGTCAACAATGGCGGCGAACGGACCATTGCACATGGTTGTCCAGTCCTGGGCGCCAATGACGGCGCCGCTACCCTGGCCGAGCTTGCCAAGGAGCTGGTCCATCGTCTGGTTTGCGGTGGCGACTTCTCCGGTCGCGACCTCAACTTTGCGAGCGAGGTCGGGCGAAACACCGACACGTGTCGCAAGCTGCCTCAGTTGGGCCTGGGCGGCATTGCTTGCGCCGCGCAATTCGCCAAGCTGCTTCCACTGTACCGGTGTCAGCACCTGGCCGGAGCCAAGCGGTGCACGCAGCAAGGAGCATTGCGTACCGTAACTTGAGCGCAGCCGCCAGGCGGTGGCCTTGAAACCCTGGAGTTCGGCGAGTGCCGGATCGGCCAGCCGAACCGCGAGCGACGCCGCATCGGAGGCGTTCGTCAGTGCTGCCTCAATGTTTCCGACCGCATTATACCAAGGCATGGTCGCGGCCAGGCTACGCTGAGCCCGGGGCTTGGCCGCCTCCCCGTTGAGATCGGGGATCCGCCCCTGCATGGCCTTTTCAGCCTGCAGGATGGCCTCGGCAAGAACCCGATGCTCGGGCAGGTCAGCGGCGCCGAGTTTTGCTACGGCCGTTGCGATCTGGTTTCGCGATGTCTCCACGATCGCGCGGATCGTCGTGTCAGCATCGTCGTTTGCCTGCAGACTTGTTTGGGCCTTGCCACGATCGGAACGGATCGCATTCCCGGTGAGCAACAGGGCTCGGTCAGCCTCGACCAATCCGGAAAGCCGGTGGTTTGTGCGCACGTCGCGGACCGCATCGTAGGCGAGGTAGCCGAGCGTACCGAGTCCTGGCAGGCAGACTGCCGCCATCGTCGCCAGCAGGTATCGTCGAATGGAGCTCGGAAACATCATGATGCGCATCCAGAACGAAGTTTAGTCGGCAAAAATTGCGGCCATGGTCGACCATTTCCGGATCATTCGGCGAGTTCCGTTAAGATTACCTCTATTGCACGAAGCCGAGTGTCTGTGTTTCTCGCTCGACTGATCTTGGATATCGCGGGCGCCAATTCTATTGATGCGGTGAGGGATGCCGAAGGTCGGGCGTCAGAGGCTTGGTTCTTGGGCCGGCGGCGATGTGCGCAATGACGTATCGAACCCCGCGCGCTTCGCGGGGCGCGGCTGGGCGCCCATGCCGTGGTCTTCGATGCGCGGGCTGTCGGACACAATAGCTGTCACGCTCCTTCGCGCTTCCACGCGAGAGTGCTTCGCCTTCCGGCTCTGGCGCCAAGACGCGCGCACTCCTGACGCGTGCACTCCGCGTTGAAAGTGGTGGAACTCGCTCTCGACGCTTTCGTCGCTGCGTGCGAAGCTGCCCTTGCCCTCCACATTGCCCCGACTTGCCCGTATGCGTCGTCGTTCCTTTCTGGCCGGTTTGGCGTCGTGCGGAGTCACTGCGTTTGCGCAGCCGGTGCGCGCGACCGAACGCCTCAAGCATATCGCGGTCATGATCAGCCTCCCGCTGGACACCCCGATCGTCCAGGCGAGGTTGCAGGAAATCCGACAACGCCTCGCCGAGCGAGGCTGGATCGAGGGCCAGAACCTGCGCTTGGGCACGCGATTCTCGGGCTCGAGCGAGGCCGATCTTGCGCGAGCGGCGGCGGAGTTGGTCCGGGACAATCCCGATATCATCATCGTCAGCTCCAGTGCCGAAACCGCTGCTGTCCTCGCGTTGACCCGGACGATGCCGGTGCTGTTCGGCACGGCCTCTGATCCGGTCGGGAGCGGCTTCGTGCGTTCTCTGGAGCGGCCGGAGGGTAATGCCACGGGGTTCAGCAACAACGACCCGGTCATGGCGGATAAATGGCTGGAATTGTTGACCGAGATTGCGCCCGAGACACGCAGGGTCGGCGTGGTATTCAATCCGCGCACGACMCCTGCAGCAGGTGAAACCTATCTCGCGCGCCTGAGGGCGGCGGCTGCCTATGCTCGGTTGTCTCTTGGCCCGGTGGCAGTGATGGACCTGAACGGCATCGAGGGCGCGATCGCGGACTTCGCAGGACAGGGCAGCGATGGCGGGCTGGTGTTCCTGCCCGACAGCTTCACGTTCCGCCACGCGGCGCAATGTGCCAAGGCCAGCGCCCGGCATCGCCTTCCTGCCATCTATCCGTTCGACACCTTCACGCGCCAGGGCGGGCTGATGTCGTATACGGGGGGGCGGGACGAGGCGAGCGACCTCATCGCATCCTATAGCGACCTTATCTTGCGTGGTGCGAATGTCGCCGAGTTGCCGGTGCAGTTCTCGCGCAGCTTCGAACTGGTCATCAACGAAATGGCCGCCGCATCCCTGGGATTGAGCGTGCCGCTTTCGCTCCGGATTCGCGCGACACGGATCGTTTCGTGACGCAGGGCGAGACTTCTCGGCCGCGAGGTGCTCTTACCCGCAAATATGCGGTTTTCGTCGGAGTCGCGATCTGCCTCGCGCTTGGGCTCAATACGGCAATTGCAACGTTCTTCGCCTTCTCGGATCAGAGGGCGCTGGTGGTGCGCGTTCAGCAGGAGCAGGCCCAGGCCGCAGCGCAGCGGATCGGCGCCTTCGTGGCGGAGATCATGCAACACCTGGACTGGATCTCCCAAAGCGGCGCGAGCAACACTCCACTCGAGGAACGCCGCCTCGACGGCCTGCGGCTGCTGCGGCAGGTTCCGGCCATTCTCGAATTACGCCAGATCGATCCGGCGGGACGCGAGCAACTCTCGCTTTCGCGCGTCAGCCGCGACCAAACCGGTGGCGACGTCAACTGGTCGACTGATCAGGGTTTCCAGGCCGCCCTGGCGCAGGGCGGCTATTACAGCGATGTCCAATTCCGGCGCGGCTCGGAACCCTATATGATGCTGCTCAAGCGAGCGGCATCTCCGCACTGGGTTGCACAGGCGACCGTCAACCTCGTCTTCATCCGTGATCTGGTGTCCCGGCTGAAGGTCGGTGAGACCGGTCGCGCGTATATCGTCACGGGTTCCGGGCGGTTGATCGCGCATCCCGATCTGCGCTTCGTACTAAGGAACACCAATCTTGCCAGCCTGGTGAGTGCGCATGAGGCGGCCGGAGTGACCGGTGCAGGACTTTCGATGACGGATATCGAAGGCCGGAAAGTGCTGTCCGTGATGGCTTCGGTCCCGGACCTCGACTGGAAGGTGGTGATCGACCTGCCAGAGAGTGAAGCTTTCGCATCGATCAAGGCGTCGCTCCTGCGCTCGCTGGTGCTTCTGGTCCTCGCACTGTCCGCTGCCGTGCTGGCCGGCATCATCTTGAGCCGGAAACTTGTCGCCCCGATCAAGGCCCTCGGCGACGGCGCCGCGCGGATTGGCCGAGGCGAATTGGACGAGCGGATCAGCATCAACACCGGCGATGAATTGCAGCAGCTCGGCGAGCAGTTCAACCTGATGGCTCAGCGCCTCGAGGAAAGCCGCGCGGTTCTGGAGGACAAGGTCACGGAGCGTACAGCGGCCCTGGAGGCCGCTCTCGAGCTTGCTTCGGCCGGACAACGGGCGGCAGAAGAGGCGACGCGGGCAAAGTCCCGGTTTCTGGCGGTTGTCGGCCACGATATCCGCACGCCGCTCTCGGGCGTACTCGGGGTTCTGGAGCTTCTCGACCGTGGTCGCCTGAGCCAACGCGATCGCCGCCTCGTCGCCATGGCGGCGACCTCGGGCGAGGCCCTGGTCGATCTGGCCAATGCGACGCTTGACCTGTCCCGGCTGGAGGCAGGAACCGAAAGCCTGGATCTGCGCAATTTCGAGTTGGGCGCGCTCCTGAACGCCGCCGCGGCGCTGATGCGCCCCCTCGCCGAGCAGAAGGGACTTGTCCTGACACTGCGTCTGCCCCCAGCCGGCGGCCTGCAGTTGCACGGCGATCCCGGCAAGATCCACCGGATTCTGATCAATCTCTTGCGCAATGCGATCAGTTTCACGGAGCGTGGCGGAATCGAATTCGGCGCTGAGCTCCAGCCTTGTCCATCTGCGGAAAATTCAGAATTGACGCTCACGGTCCGCGATACCGGCATAGGCATCGAGCCGGCGATGCAACGCCACATCTTCCACGACTTTGTGCAGGTCGACCCGGACACGGGCCGGCGCAATGGCGGGGTCGGGCTCGGGTTGGCGATTTGCAGCAAGCTGAGCGAACTGATGGGCGGCACGATTTCCGTCGTCAGCGGTCGCGGGCAAGGCAGCACCTTCATTGTCCGTTTGCCGATGGTTGCGGCCAAGGCCGCCGCGCGGTCCGGGCCTATGGCGACGGCGCAGCTGCAACGCGTGCTCGTGGTCGACGATGATCCTGTGACGCGAGAGGTCGCCCGGGTCATGGTCGGGAAGGCCGGCCACAAAGTGCAGGCCGTGGCCTCGGGCGAAGCTGCCCTGGCAACGCTGCGTAATCGCGCCTTCGACATTGTCCTGCTCGATATGCACATGAGCGGAATCGACGGAATCGAAACCGCGCTTGCGGTCCGCGAGCTGCCGAACATCACGCAACCCCGGATCGTCGCGCTGACGGCCGATGTCTCCCCGGAGACGATGCGGCGGATGCGAGCAGCGGGGCTGACGGCGATCCTGTCCAAGCCCATTACTTCTGTAGCGCTGCTACAGGTCATAGGGCGCGGGAGCAGTCGCAGCGGCCAAGGTCCGGTCGTGTCCCTCTCAGTGGACCAGCCGGTCGACGCAAGCTTCTTCCAGACCCAGAGTCGACTGATCGGAAGCGAGCGCACGCGGCAACTCGTGGCGCTCTTCGCGACCGTATCCGAGAAAATCCTGAAGGGGATGCGGGCGGCGCTCCGGGCTGTCGACCGGGCCGAACTTAGCCGATTGGCTCACCAGCTCGCGAGTTCCGCCGGGGCCGTCGGCCTCGGGCGTGTCTTCGCACAAGCCAGTGCGCTGGAGCGCGACGCAATGGTCGCCGATCGCGAGGAGCTTATCCTCGCCATCGAAGCGCTCGACCGCGACCGTAGCGAGGCGCTGGAGACCCTGGACGGGTTCGGGGACAGGTCGGCAGCCGGAGCGGCCCGTCAGGTGTTGCGTTCGACTGGCATGCCGAGCTTGTAGCCGATCCCGCTGACGGTCGCGATCATGCCCGGCTTTCCACCATGTCCCAGCTTCCTCCGCAGACGCGCGACCAAGGCATCCACACTTCGCGCGTCGACATCGGTATAGCGATTGCTGACGACCTCGATCAGATAGTCGCGACTCAAGGGGCGGCCATCGCTTTCGACGAGAGCTGCAAGCAAGTCGAACTCGCCTCGCGTCAGGCGAATGGGGTCGCCATTGATCGTCGCGAGCTCACGCCGCAGAAAATCCATGATGAAGGGGCCAAAGGTGGCCGTGGTGCTGCGCCGGGCCATGTCCCGCTCGATCTTGCGGCGCCGCAGCAGGGAGCGGGTTCTGGCGAGAAGGTCACGCAGGTCGACGGGCTTGTTGACATAGTGGTCACCGGCAAGCTCGAGGCCGACGATCCGATCGATGTCGGCATCGCGACGCGTCACGAAGATGATTCCGGCGTCGGAAACCGATTGAAGCTCCTTTGCCAGCTCGAACCCGTCTCCATCAGGCAAGACGACGTCGATGAAGATCAGTTCCGGCTTGAAGCGCTGGATCGTCCGCCTGGCCTGGGCGATGGTCTCCGCCTCCTGGACGTGAAACCCCTGGTCGATGAAATATCCCGCGATGACCGCGCGGGTGACGGGGTCATCTTCGACGATGACGAGCCGCTCGCGGGGTGTCGTATCCATCGGTCCTTGGTCTTCCCTGGCCATCCGAACGTCAACGAGGCCGTGCTACATCATGGAGCGGACGATCCAACAGCGACTGACGCGCTGCAACCTGCCAAAGCCCCGTTTGTGAACGGCTGTTCGCTTTCCAATCGAAGCGGGGCGGTTTGCCTGCGGATAGTCGGCAAGTCGCCCTGGCCAGCCGGACAGCGCCCTTTGGGACTCGTGCTTCTTCCATGGCATGGCCGGCATCCTCGGTTCAAAGGCCTATTTCAAAGGGAGACACTTTCCGAGGGCAAACATGTCCAAACGCTGATCACATGCATGCGAATGGCCGTTCGGGTGCGCAAGGGCGACTGCTCGCAGCAGCCCTTGCGCGGGTTGCTTTATTTGATGCGATGGCCGCGCAGCAGGCGCTCCGGCGCGGCCCAGCCGACATAGCGGGGTTGGGTCCAGCGGGGAGCCACCTCAAGCGCCTGAACGGCGAGATAGCCGTCGATGCGCACCTCGTCCCAGGCATGCACCACCCGGCCGTCGCCAAGGTGAAGGCCGACATGGCCCCAGTTGGCGCGCCGGCCGAAGAGCTCACCCGTCATGTCGTAGAAAACGAAGGCGCCGCGCGGCACCGCAGCCGGCTGTGGCTCGGTGACGCATACTCGTCCGCGGATTCCTTTGCAGTACTGCCGCCGAAGATCTCGATGGCGTTACCGGCCTCGTAGGCATCCTCGACGAAGGCAAGGCAGCGGAAGGCGTAGTCGGGATTGCCGAGGCGAGCCGTCGCCCAGGCGATGGCTCGGTCGACATAGCTGTCGATTGGATCGGTCACGGTCTGTCGGTCCCGTTGTCAAATGGGAAGGGAGAGATGGGGGCGGTGCGTCAAGCAAGGGGTGCCATTCCATTCTCCATGGTCGGGACGACAGCGAGTTGCCACCAAAGGGCAGGCATCATGGCCTTTCGGGGGGCAAAGCGCAGGCAGGATCAGCGTTTCGGTCGAGCCAGTGCGTTCAGGAGTTCTGCTTCCGCAGCCGGGGCGAGAGGGCCTTCCGCATTGCGGTCCTGCAGGAAAGCGTCCGCTGCGCTGTCTCCGCTGGCAGGGCGATACCCACCCCCCGACGAGGGGGTGGCAATGACAAGCTCGGTGCGCCAGCGACCCTCGACGCGGCAATCGATGCCCTTCCAGCGATCTGCGCCCTGCGCGGCGCTGGCGAGCGTATATTCGCGGCAGAGCGTGCCGTCTCCCAGTCGATGTGACGAGACCAGCGCGATGCTGCCGCCGGCAGCACCGTGCGACCATGATGTGCTGCTGCCACTTGCCGAGCTGCCGAGCGCCGTGTCGAGAGCCGCGCGGGCCGATTGGAACAGGGCGACGCCGCTGGGGTCCGGGTTGCCAGGCGTTTCCGAGCCGATCCGGTAACCGGCGATACCGCCGACAAGCAGCGCAAAGCAGGCTGCCAGAGGCAGTTGCCAGCTCGGGCGGCGCGGGAGGGAGCGCGGGGAGACGGCCGGGGCGGGCGCTGCGAGGGTGGCGCCGACCTCGATCACTGCCAGGCCATGCCGACCTGGCCTGGCTCCGTCGGCGGCGCGAATCGCTGCGAGCAGGTGCGGCGGCACGGCCTGATCGGAGCTGCCGGCGTCCTCCAGCAGCGCCCGGCTTTCCACGAACAGGGCAAAGCGCTCGGCGAGTTCTGGCTCGGCCATGACCCGCGCATGCAGCGCATCGGCCGTGGCCTTCTCGAGTTCGCCGTCGGCCAGGGCCAGCAACATTTCGTCCGAAACCGCGCTCGTCATGATGTCTTGTCCATTCCAAGTTTCGCCGCGAGGCCCTGGCGGGCTCGCGAGAGCCGGCTCATGACCGTGCCGAGCGGGATCGAGAGCTGCTGCGAGGCTTCGCGGTAGCTCTTTCCGTCGACACAGACCATCATCAGCAGTTCGCGATGGTCGGACGGCATGGCTCCCAGTGCCTGTTGAACGGAATCGACGGTCAAGGCGACGTCGCCGACATGCCGGCCGTCTTCCCCGGCGAGATCGAGATGGTCCTCGAGAGCCTCGCTTTGTCCTTCGCTACGGCGCTTGCGGAGCGAGTCGATCCAGAGGTTGCGTGCAATCCTGAACAGCCAGGCATCGAGCCGGGTACCGGGTTGCCAGAGCGCCTGTGCCTTGAGGGCCCGCTCGCAAGTTGCCTGGGCGAGATCGTCGGCCTCGCTGGCCGAGCGGGTCAGGGAGAGCGCGAACCGGCGCAGCCTCGGCAGCAAGGCCACAAGCTCTCTGGCGAAGGCCGACAGGGGCGGCTCGGTGCCTGCCGACGCGGCCGTCGTTCCGGTGGAAGCCGTCATATGGGATTGGACGATGTCCAAAGTCGTATCCTTGTCGTCAGGATCAGCAGGCAAGATCGCGCATCGACCTATGGCTGCGCGGGCTGCGGCCGGCATTCCAGCAGACCCCAGCCAAAGACAGGGTCGCGGCCCGGCTCCCCGAGATCGGTCGCCTCGCTGGACAGTACTGCCACGAGCATCTGCGGCGTCGCGCCCTGATCGGCGGAGCGGCGCTGTGAGAACGCGAGGGCGACCAGTGGCGCGGCATAGGAGGTTCCCGAACGCAGCCGACCTGGGCGCAAGGCCTTGTCGGGCATCTGGATACGCACGCCAGGGGCCGCAAATGCGATATGTGCGCCGCGATTCGCGCGGGCGAAGACTTGGCGCTCGCGGTCGATGGCCGTCACCGCGACCGCCCATGGATAGGCCGCGGGATAACGCGGCTCGGTGCCCGGCCCGTCATTGACGGCGGCGGCGACTAGGTGTGCGGTCTCGGGATGAGATGGTGCGGATTGATTTTGAAGGGTGACGGGTCACTGATCCAGGCGTCGCAGATGGCCTGATAGGGCGTTCGCCATCGCAGCGCCTTGAGATGCTTGGCGAAGTTGTAGGCGGTAACGAAGACCAGGACGTGGGCCTTCAGGCTTTCCAGGCAATCGTAGTGGAAGATCTTGATCGTGGCGTCCTTGATTGTGCGGTTCATCCGTTCGGCCTGGCCGTTGGTCCATGGATGATAGGGTTTGGTCAGTCGGTGCTCGATGCCGAGCTCCCAGCAAGCGCGGTCGAAGGGATGGCCGCGCATCATGGCTGTCGGACCGGAACGGTTCTTGGGCAGATCAGCGAAAGCCATGCCGTTATCGGTAAGGACCGTGTGTATCTGGTAGGGGAATACCTCGGCCACAGCCCGCAGGAAGTCTGCGCCGATC